>JAPUEM010000024.1 GCA_027492575.1 Propionicimonas sp. | reverse complement strand
ACCGTCGTCGCGTCGGGCACGTGGACACGAACCGGAGCCGGCGTGGGTTCGCTGATGCCGACGATTCCGTCGGGGGGCTCCGCCGGTACCTCGCAGCCGGTGCCGGTGGGTGCCACCTGCACGGTGACCGAGACTCCTCCGGCGGCCGGGGCTGGGATGCCCAACACCTCTTGGCAATGGGACCTGGCGAATATCGACATCTCGGCGCTGACGCCGTCGCCGATCGCCAAGGACACCACCAGCGTGGTGACCGTCACCAACAAGGCGAAGCGCATCTACGGCAACTTCAGCATCACCAAGGTGATCACGCCCACCGGTATTGCGGATAGCGAGTTGGGCTTCGGCGGCGGCTGGAGCTGCACCCTGGCCGGTGAGACGAAGACCGGCACCTGGAGCGTGACCGACACGGGTACCTGGACGTCGACGTCGGCGGAACTGATTCCGCTGGGAGCCACCTGCACCGTCACCTCGGAATCCACTCGGCCGCTGTGGCCGGTGGCTGCCGACCACTCCTACGTGTGGGGGACTGCGAACCTCGGTAGCGCGGTGGCAGCCGCGGCGGACGCCAGCACGGCCAAGATCACGGTGACCAACCCGATCACGCGGCAACTGGGAACTCTGGCGATCACCAAGGCGTTCGACTCGGTGCCGAGCGGGTACGGGAACATCGCCTTCGGCGGCACCTACACCTGCACCCTGAACAGTGCGACCGTCGCGTCCGGAACCTGGTCGGTGACCGGCGCCGGTGCTGCGACGCTGACCCCGCTGGGCACGGGTATCCCGGTCGGCTCCAGCTGTGAGGCGACCGAGACTCCGCCGACGGGCAGCAGCGGGTTGCCGAATTCCTCGTGGGCGTGGGACACGCACTCGGTAGGCCCGGCCGTCACGATCACGAACAACAGCACCGTCACCATCACCGTGACGAACAAGGCGAAGCGGGTCTACGGCAACTTCAGCGTGACGAAGGCGATCACGCCTTCCGGTATCGCCGACGCCGGCCTGCTCTTCGGCGGGGCCTGGACCTGCACCCTGCCGAATGCCGCAGGCACCGGCACCCCCGCCGAGGTCAAGACCGGCACGTGGGGCACGATCGCGGCGGGCGCGACCTGGACATCCAGTTCCGCCGCCGAGATCCCGCTGGGTGCCACCTGTGTGGTGACCTCGGAGTCGACTCGTCCGGCTTGGCCGGTCGCGAGCGATCACTCCTACGTGTGGGGGACCGCGGATCTCGGCAGCTCTGTGACCGCGGCCGCGGACGCGAGCACGGCCAAGATCATCGTGACGAACCCGATCACACGCGTTGTGGGCGCCCTGGCGATCGTGAAGGCCTTCGACGGCGTGCCGGCGGGGTACGGGGACATCGAGTTCACCGGTGCCTACACCTGCACCCTCAACAGTGCGACCGTCGCCTCGGGCACCTGGAAGGTGACCGGTGAAGGAGACGCCGTGCTGACGCCGGACAGCGGCAGCCTCGACGTGGACGAGATTCCGATCGGCGCCAGTTGCTCGGCGACCGAGACCCAGCCGACCGGGTCCACCGGTCTGCCCAACAGCTCCTGGACGTGGGACACCTACACGGTGAGCGCTGCGGTGACGATCGAGAACCCCGGGCCGGTCACCATCACGGTGACCAACAAGGCCAAGCGGGTCTACGGCAACTTCTCCGTCACCAAGCTGGTCGCCCCGGCGGGTGCCGCTGACAGCGGTCTGGAGTACGAAGGCACCTGGGAATGCACCCTGGCCGACGGCTTGGGAGACGGCAACCCCGAGGTCACCCAGGGTGACTGGGGCCCGATCGAGGACGGTGGCGTCTGGGATTCGACGGCCGCGGACGAGATTCCGCTGGGCTCCACCTGTGCGGTGAAAACCGAGACCCGTCCGGAATGGCCGGTCAGCCTCGATCACTCCTACCAGTGGGACGGCGATCCCACCTTCAGCTCTGCGGTCGTGACCATCTCCGGCACGCCGCTGCCCGTGATCACCGTGACCAACACCATCAAGCGGGTGCTGGGTTCGGTGACCTGGCGCAAGGTGGCGGCCGGCTCGAACACGCCGCTGCGCGGCTCTGAGTGGAAGATCGTGGGGCCCAGCCCCGCGACGACCGAGATCGCCGTTGTCGACTGCGTAGAGGACGACGACGCCGACTGCACCGGCCCTGACAAAGACCGCCGCGGTGGGTACTTCAAGGTGATGGAACTCGCCTGGGGCAGCTACCAGTTGATCGAGACCATGGCGCCGCCCGGCTACGTGCTGGACTCCACCCCGCACCCGTTCACGGTGGGGGCGGACGCGCTGAACCCGTCTGTCGGGACGATCACCAATAACCCGGGCACCGCACCCGAGCTGCCGCTCACCGGTGGGTTGTCGCGTGACTTCTACACCCTGCTGGGTGTTGGAGTGATGGGGCTCGCACTGCTCAGCTTCGGCATCGCCCGGAGCAGAACCCGTCGACGTATCGGCGTCGAAGGATGACTCACATGAACCAACCGAACATCCACAATTCAACCTTCAGGGATCCGGGCAACCGGGATGGGGAAAGGGAAACAGGTAATCAGATGACAACCAAGAGGACGCCGTTCCGGCGCCTTGCCGCCGGCGCGGGGGCGCTGGCGCTGACCGCCATGAGCATGGTGGCCTTCGCCGGCTCCGCCTCCGCGGCACAGCCGAACGACGGCGTGGCCCCGGGCAACGCACCGGCCGGCTCGACCGGCACGCTGCACATCCACAAGCGGGCCGGCACCACCACGTCCAATCCGAACAACGGCACCGAGCAGACGGTCGACCGTCCGCCGCTGGCCGGCGCGAAGTTCGAGATCTGCAAGGTGGACGGGATCGACCTGACCACCGCTGCGGGCTGGGTGGCGGCTCAGTCGAAGACGCCGGCCAACTCGACCTGTGCGGCCGGCACCACGGAGTCGGACACCACCGGCGCGTCCGGTTCGATCTCGTTCGACGAGCTCGCGATCGGCCTGTACCTGGTCAAGGAGACCGAGGCACCGGCCGGCGCTACGGCGGCTCCCGACTTCCTGGTGAGCATCCCCTACCCGTCCAAGTCGGGCACCTCGCCGAACGAGACCACGACCTGGCTGTGGAATGTGCACACCTACCCGAAGAACGTCATCGAGCCGGGCAGCAGCAAGACCGTTGCCGATCCGGGCACTCATGGCCTCGGTTCGATCGTGCCCTGGGAGATCAAGACCCGGGCGCTCGGTTCCTTCGGAAGCGGGTCCTTCTCGTCCTACGAGATCATCGACCAACTGGTGAGCCAGCTGCAGTACGAGGCCACCACCTCGCTGAAGTACACCCTGCCGGGCGGCTCCGCGCTGGACGTCGATACGAGCTACTACACCATCACTCCGGTTGCTCCGGCGACGACTCCTGGTGGCACGGTGACCGTCGAGTTCACCCCCGCCGGCCTGACCTGGATCAACGGGCTTCAGGCGGGGACCTTCTTCACCTGGAACCTCACGACCAAGGTCGTCGGCGTTGGTCCTCTGGACAACAAGGCCTACGAGAACACCGGTGGTGACGATGCCGAGATCGGCACCGCGCGCACCAACTGGGGCGAGGCCAAGCTGCTCAAGCACGAGACCAACAACGAGGGCAAGACCCTTGCGGGCGCCAAGTTCAAGGTCTACGACCTGCCCA
>JAPUEM010000023.1 GCA_027492575.1 Propionicimonas sp. | reverse complement strand
GAGGTGAGCAGCGAGGATGAGGATCAGGAAGCTCCCCCGCCTGGACTCGAACCAGGAACCTGCGGATTAACAGTCCGACGCTCTGCCAATTGAGCTACAGGGGATTGCGCGGCGCTACGTTACCAGCAACCTCACGCCAACCCGAAATCGGCCTGGGCCGCGGCCAGTTCCTGATCCACGCGGGCCTGGACGGCGGGATCATGCAGGTCGACGCCGGCACCGGGGATGGCCTGCCAGGTGGTCTCGTCGGCGCCCGGTTCGAGGTTGCGGCGTAGCGCCAGGGTGACCTGACGGCCCCGCCCCAGGTCGACCCGGCGGCTGATCACGACCGAGGCGCTGACCCGCTCGTTGAAGAGTTCGGCGAACCGGGCGCCGGCCTCCAGCTCCGCCGCGTGGGCGGTGCCGTCGGAATCCAGCCAGGTCAACCGGGCAGTGGCGGTATCCCACTGCCCGGTCGCGATCTGGTGCCACGGGAAGGCCCGCCACGACTCGCCGTCGCCGACCAGCATGGCGCCGGCCAGGCCGACCACCCAGCCCTCAGCGGTGGCCGCCCAGGCCAGGATGGCGGGGCGGCGTCCGAGGAAAGCGGTCAGCGAGGCGAGCGCCGCGCGGTCCAGCCGGACGCCGGCGAAGCGGGCCATCAGGTTCATCCGTGACTACGCCTTGGCGCCCATCACCTCGTCGAGGGTCTCGGCCAGGACGGGGTGCACCTCCCGCGCCTCGGCCTCGGATCCGTCGGCCCGCGCGGGCAGCGCGTGCAGCGCGGCGAGGATCTGCTCGATGGCCTGATCGTCGCTGAGCTCACCGGTGTCGACCACCAGGTCGTAGTTGTCGGGGCTGGCCCACTTGGTGCTGTAGTAGCGGCGCATGAACTTGCGACGCAGCTTGTCGTCGCGCTTCACCCGCTGCTCGGCGGATTCCTCGGAGGTGTCGTCGCGCTTGGCGATCCGCTCCACCCGGGTCTCCAGCGGAGCCTCGACGAAGACGTTCAGCACGTCGGCGACATCCTTCAGCACGGCGGACGCGCCGCGTCCGAGGATGACCACGTTGCCGCGGGCGGCGATCGCCGCGATGGTCTCGTTCATCATCTCGATGGTGAGCGCCGCGTTGTCGTCGAAGAGATCGCCCAGCGTGGGCAACTCTTCGTAGATGGCGTTGAGCCGAACCAGCCCGTACTGCCGGATCACCCGGTTGATGGTGGACTTGTCGGCGAACTCCCAGCCCAGCTCCTTGGCCAGTCCGCGCGCGATCTTGGCGCCTCGGCTGCCGGCCTGGCGGGAAATGGTGATGACTGCCATGGGTACTCCTGTCTATGCGGGTCGGTCGTTGCTGCCGCCTGCGGTATCAGACCCTAACCTGCCGGGCTGTGGTTGTGCAGGTAGCAGTTCTCAGGTGGTTTGAATCGCTACAACCTGGAGTTGGGGGTCGGTGAGCCGGGGGCTCCCGAGGGCGACTCCGTGCCGCCGGTGGTCGGCGAGGCCGACTGGCTCTGCGTCGGCGAGGCCGAGCCGGATTGCGACTCCGAGGGCGACGGTGAGCCCGAGCTGGGCGACGGGGAACCGGAACTCGGGGACGGCGAGCCGGAGGATTCGCTGGGCGACGGCGAGCCCGAACTCGGCGACGGCGACCCGCTGCTCGGTGGCGGCGACCCGCTGGACGGCGGGGGAGAGCCGCTGGACGGCGGCGGCGACCCGGTGGGCGGGACGGGCGGCGGCGGAGAGGTCTGCGGGGCCTGCTGGAAGATCAGGATCGCGATCAGGACGGCCAGCGCCGCCAGCAGCATCATCAGCAGCCACGAGGCCAGGATGCTCAGCCAGCCGGCGCGATCATGACGCCCCGGCCAGGGCAGCGGCCAAAGCCGCGAGACCCCCGGACGGGTGTGGTCGATCCAGTGCAGCCGGTAGTCGGGGCCGGCGGGCGTGCCCTGCAGGGCCAGCCGCGACATCTCCACCGACGCCAGAATCCGGTCGGCCTCCGCCAGCGCCGCCGGGCTGCCGTCGTAGGCCAGCGCCACCCAGGGCGCCAGGGGCGGATCGTTCGGGCCGACCGGGTCGTCGGCCTCGTCCCGGCTGCGGTGGCCGAGCCGGCCGGTGGTCTGGCCGCGTCCGCCCCGGGCGACCACGGCGTCGATGTGCAGTTTGTCGACCTCGCCGCCCAGCCGGTCGCGGGCCGCCGGGTCGGCCGCCGCGCCCTCGGAGAGCAGGAGCAGCATCACCGAGGTCGACTGGTCGTCGTGGCCGACGTAGGCCACGCCCGAGGGCGCGGCGGTGAGCCGGGCGTCCAGCCAGAAGTCGCCGACCTTGGGCGGATCGTCACGCCACAGCGGCGAGAGCCGCGGCAGCGCGCCGTCCGCTCCGGCGGGTGGCTGTGGCGTCGTCATCGGATCCTGTCGTGATCGGCGGCTGGTCAGGTACGCGGCCCATTGTGCCAGCACCGAACCAGCTGTGAGCCGGGTGGAACCGGCGCTGTATCGTGGGCGCTGCACGTCCCACATCGATGACCAGAGCAGGAGCGCCGCGTGAGCAACCCGATGCAGCCGCCGCTGGGCTATCCGCCGCCGCAAGGCCAGCCGGTTCCACCCCAGCCACTCCCACCGGCCGCGACCCCTGCCCCCGCGACCAATCCCGCCATCAAGGACGCCGCCAAGCTGCTGGGTGAGGCGATCGCCCAGGTGCAGCGGGTCATCGTCGGCCAGGAGCACATGGTCGAGCAGTTGATGGTCGGTCTGCTGGCCAAGGGCCACGTCCTGCTGGAAGGCGTCCCGGGTGTCGCCAAGACGCTGGCCGTGCGTTCCTTCGCGACCGTGGTGGGCGGCGACTTCGCCCGCATCCAGTTCACCCCCGACCTGGTGCCCTCCGACATCGTCGGCACCCGCATCTACTCCGCCTCGCAGGAGAAGTTCGACACCGCCCTCGGCCCGGTCTTCGTCAACTTCGTGCTGGCGGACGAGATCAACCGCGCGCCGGCCAAGGTGCAGTCGGCGATGCTGGAACTCATGGCCGAGCGGCAGGTCTCGATCGGCGGGACGACCTTCCCGGTGCCGGAGCCGTTCATCGTGATCGCCACCCAGAACCCGATCGAATCCGAGGGCGTCTACCCGCTGCCCGAAGCGCAGCGCGACCGCTTCCTGCTCAAGGTGGACGTGCCCTACCCGCGCGGCAACGAGGAGTTCGAGATCCTGCGCCGGATGGGCGGTCTCACGGTGCCCAAGCCGAGCCCGATTCTCGATCCCGCCAAGGTGAAGGAGTTGCAGGATCAGGCCTCCGGCATCTTCGTCCACAACCTGGTCGCGGAGTACATCGTCCGGCTGGTGCTGGCCACCCGTACCCCGGACGAGTTCGGCATGCCCGACCTGCTGCCGGTGATCCAGGTCGGCTGCTCCCCGCGCGCGACACTGGGCCTGGTGGCCGCCGCCCGGGCGCTGGCGCTGATCCACGGCCGCGACTACGTGCTGCCGACCGACGTCCAGGCGATCGCCAAGGACGTCATGTCCCACCGGCTGGTGCTGGGCTTCGACGCCGTCGCCGATAACATCACCGCGGCCCAGGTGGTCGAGCGGATCGTCGCGATGGTGCCGCCGCCCACGCCGGTCTGGAACCAGCAGCAGCGCCAGCCGCAGCGGTACGCCCAAGCCTGAGGACGGGCGTGTCGACCCCCGGTTTCGCCCCACCGCCCGATGACCTCGGCGCGGTGCGGTCGGTGCTGGCCGAGCCCACCGCCCCCACCCTCCCGCTGCACAAACTCGCCCCCGAGGCGGCGCTGCGGCGCCTGGAACTGGCCGTCGTCCGGCGGCTGGAAGGATTCCTGCACGGCGACCACCAGGGCCTGCTGCCCGGGCCGGGCTCGGAATCCAGCGATGCCCGGCTGTACGTCCCCGGCCAGGACGACGTCCGCAAGATCGACTGGGCGGTGACCGCGCGCACCACCGTCCCGCACGTCCGCGACACCATCGCCGACCGGGAACTCGAGGTCTGGGCGCTGCTGGACGTCACCCCGTCCATGAACTGGGGAACCGAGGGGGTCACCAAACGCGATCTGGGGATCGCCGCGATCGCCACCATCGGCTTCCTCTCGCAGAAGATGGGCGACCGGTTCGGCGGCCTGGTCATGCGGCCGGATTCGATCCGGCGGCTGCCCGCCCGTTCCGGACGGACGGCGCTGTACGGCCTGCTGCGCCGCATGCTCACCGAGCCCATCGTCGCCGACCGTACGCACGGCCCGTTCGAACTGGCCGACGGCATCGAACGGCTCGCCCGCACCGAACGACGCCGCGGCATGCGGTTGGTCGTCTCCGACTTCATGACCGCCGGCGACTACGAGCTCGATCCGAACGTCCCGCCGGCCTGGGAGAAGGCCATGCGACACCTGGCGATCCGCAACCAGGTGCTGGCGATCGAGGTGGTCGACTCCCACGAGGCCTCGTTCCCGGACGTGGGCGATCTGCTGATCCGCGACCCCGAGACCGACTTCGAGCGCTACGTGAACACCAGCGACGACGCCGCCCGGCTGCGGATGGACGCCGCCGCGGCCGCCCAGCGGGAACGGATCCGGGTGGCGCTGCGCCGCGCCGGGGTGGCGCACCTGCAGTTGCGTACCGATAGAGACTGGGTGCATGACATCGCGCGTTTCGTGCTCTCCTACCGGCGGACGGCGGCCATGCTGCACCAGCCGCCCCAAGGCGTGAGCAAGTGATGTTCGAGCTCACTTTCCTCAACCCCGAACGGCTCTGGGTGCTGGTGATCGTCCCGATCGTCATCGCCGGGTACGTCTTCGCGGTGCTGCGGAAGAAGAAGACCGGCATGCGCTACACCAACACGACCCTGCTGTCGCAGGTGATGCGCAAGCAGTCGCAGTGGCGCCGGCATCTGGCCTTCGCGCTGTCGCTGGCCTCGCTGCTGGCGCTGGGCGCGGCGTGGGCCCGCCCGAACGGGGTCGACATGATCCCGCGGGAGCGCGCCACCGTCGTGCTGGTGATCGACATCTCGCAGTCGATGCAGGCCACCGACGTGAAGCCGAACCGGCTGGACGCCGCCAAGCAGGCCGCGATCGCCTTCGCCGAGGCGTTGCCGGCCAAGTTCAACCTGGCAGTGGTCAGCATGTCGGGCAGTCCGGCCGTCCGGCTGCCACCGACGCTGGATCGGGTGCAGGCCCGGCAGGCGATCAGCACCATGAAGGTGCAGGATTCCACCGCCATCGGCGAGTCGATCTATACCGCGATCTCCGCCCTGCAGATGGCCCCGCTGGGTGAGGACGGCAGCATCGCGCCGGGTGCGATCGTGCTGCTGAGCGACGGTCAGAACACGGCCGGTCGGTCGCCGCTGCAGGCCGCCAACGAAGCGAGCAAGCAGAAGATTCCCGTCTACACGATCGCCTACGGCACCGAGAACGGCTACGTCGATCTGGACGGCAAGCGCGAGCCGGTGCCGCCGGATACCGCGCTGCTGCGCAGCATCGCCCAGCTGACCGGTGGGGATTCCTACGAGGCCGAGAGCCTGCCGGAGCTGGAGCGGGTGTACTCGAACATTCGCAGTGAGGTCGGCATGGTGCCGGTCAAGAAGGAGACCACGGCGCTGTGGGCGGGCTACGGCCTGGCCTTCGCCGTGGTGGCCGCGCTGGCCGCGGTGTCGCTGGGAGCGAGGTGGCCGTGATGGATCCCTGGCTGGAGTTCATGCGTCCGGAGCGGCTGTGGTGGCTGCTGATCATTCCGGTGCTGCTGTTGTTGTACCTCGGGCTGCTGTGGCGCCGCCGTTCCCGGGCGCGGCATCGTCAGCTGGGCCGGCTGGAACGGGTGCTGCCGCAGCAGCAGGCCTGGAAGCGGCATCTCGCGGTCGGTGCGGCGGTGCTCAGCCTGGCAGCGCTGAACGTCGCCTACGCCCAGCCGAAGGGCCAGGTGGAGGTGCCCCGCGACCGGGCCACCGTGGTGCTGACCATCGACGTCTCGCGGTCGATGCTGGCCGAGGACGTGTCGCCCAACCGGTTGCAGGCGGCCAAGACCGCCGCGCAGGACTTCCTGGGCATGCTGCCCACCGGCTTCAACGTCGCCCTGGTGAGCTTCGCCGCCACCCCGGCTGTCGTGGTGCCGCCGACCACCGACCGGGGGATGGTCGCTGCCGCGATCGAGAACCTGGAGGTGGCGCCGTCCACCGCCATCGGCGAGGGCATCTACTCCGCCCTCGATGCGCTGGCGCAGGCGCCGCCCGACCCCGACCACCCGGACGACCCGGCACCTGGCGCCATCGTGCTGCTGAGCGACGGCTACACCAACACGGGTCGCCCGTCCGACCGGGCCGCCCAGTCGGCGAAGGAGTTGGGCACCCCGATCTACACGATCGCCTACGGCACCCAGCACGGCTGCGTCGAAAGCGGCGGGCAGTGCGAGCCGGTGCCGGTCGACCACTACGAACTGGAGCAGATCGCCCGGATCTCCGGTGGCAAGAAGTTCTCCGCCGGCACCAGCGCCGAGCTCAAGCAGGTCTACGAATCCATCGCCAACACTGTCGGCTACGTCAAGGAGGACCGCGAGGTCACCGAGCAGTACGCCGGCTACGCCCTGGCCTTCGCCATCCTGGCCTCGCTGGCAGTGGCCTCCCTCGCCTCCCGCTGGCCGTAGAAGCCCGCTGGGTGGACTGTCCCCACTCACCCTGCCTCTTCCTGCGACAAGGTGTGGCGGATTCCCCGAGGTCGGTTCATCGGCAACACCTTGTGGGGCTGAGGGCTGGAACGAATCGTGCTCGCCGCAAGCCTGTGGCGGAGTCACCGTGGTCGGTTCATCGGCCACACCTTGTGCTCGCCGGGATGCAGGGACGGGTGCTCGGGCTGGTGCTGTTGTGACGGGTGAGGCACAATGGACCATCTCTTCGCACTGAGATCGCTGGGGAAGGCTCATCTCGGCGAAGGGAACGCACATGGAGATCACGCGCGGGATCCTCTGGATCCACTCCGCGCCCGCAGCGCTGTGCCCGCACATCGAGTGGGCGGCCGGCGCTGCCGTGCGCACCCCGATCCGCTTCGACTGGACGCCGCAACCCGCTGAGCCCCGCTCACTGCGCGCCGAGTACTCCTGGACGGGAGCACCAGGTACGGGCGCCGAACTCACCAGCGCGTTGGCCCGCTGCCAGCGGCTGCGCTTCGAGGTCACCGAGGAGGGCGCCCACGCCGAGGGCGCGCGGTGGGCCTACACCCCGTCCCTGGGTGTCTTCTCCGGCGCCACGGCCCGCAACGGCGACATCCTGGTGCACGAGAACCGCATCAAGCGCGCCCTGGCCACCGAAGCCCTCGGCGGCAAACCGATCCAGGAGGCGCTGGCCGACCTGCTCGGCACCCCCTGGGACGACGAGCTCGAAGTCTTCCGCCACGCCGGCGAGGACGCCCCTGTCCGCTGGCTCCACCGCGTGAGTTGAGCGCGATCCAGCCCTGAACCAGGACGAGCGAGACTTGCATGAGTACCGTCGTCGAACGCCTGACCGTCGGTTCCAGGTGTGGGCGTACTCGGTCAGCATGGCCCGTCTGCTTCTGCGGAGTGCCAAGTCGGAAACCTGCGCGACTCGTCAGGACGTGCTCTTTCAGAACGTGAAAGCACTGAAGCTGCCCACTGCTATGGATGGTCTGGTCGTCGCCGAAGCTGATCCGACAGAGTCAGCGCAGATCTCAGCCGAGACAGGATTGCTGCCGTCGGAGCACACCGTGATCTTCACGATCCGAGCAGGCCCGCTCGCGGGCTATGTCGTCGCGGGTCTTTGCGTGACGGCCGAAGACACTGGAGAGTACTTTGAGCCAAGCCACTTGTGGCCTGAGCCGTAGGCCCGCCCATCCCGTCGAGCCTTCGCCAGAGCCGGCAACAGTTGAGGACGAACTGGAGTTGACCGTATTCACAAAGGAGGCCGCTGACCATGCTCATTCGTTGCGACTTCATCACCAACCCCGCCTCGGGAGACGTTCAGTCAGAGAGTCCGTGGGTCAAGGTCGGATCGGACTACCTCGTCGTGGGGATCGTTGCCGGCGCGGGGGCACCAAGCCACTTGCGGATCGTTGATGACTCCGGCGAGCCAAGTCTCTGGCCGATGGCGATGTTCACGGTGATCGACGGGCAACTGCCGCCGGAGTGGGAGGCGCACGGTCGGGCGGGAGCGCTGGTGATCGAACCAAGAGAGTTCTTGAGCGACGACTATTGGGAGCGCTACTGGGATGGTGGAAAGGAGGAGCGGAGGCTCTTCCACGAGTTCGTGGAAAGTGCCATCGCCACGCGCGAGCGCGGCGAGGTTGATATCGCCGCAACTCGCGACGAGCTTGTCCTGCTCGCCAGTTCGCTGAACGAGGCCTTGGAGGCCGTTGAGGGCTGGGAGTTCGACACCAGGCTGGGAGGTTCACCAGACGAAGCTCGTGCGCTCCGATCGAAGATCAAGAACCTGCTGCGCGAGACGCGCAAGCCGGACTGAAGGTTTGGTTCTAGTGCACAAGGCCAGCGATCTGTTCATTGAGGTGCGGCGGCGTCCGGGGATGTACTTGCCTGACCGGCGTTACGCGTCGGTTGTAGCGTTCATCGAGGGTTTTGGGATAGCGCGGGCAGGATTGCTGGATGGCTTCCAACCGTGGCTGACAGCCCGGTGGAGGCTTCCGAGATCCTCCCTCCACTGGGGATCTGTAGTGGCCAGCCAGTTCGGTTTGGATGCTGGGAGCCCGGGGGTGCAAGCGGTCGAGTCCGAAGACGTGGAAGTGGAGGCTGCCAACGCACTCTTGGACGCGTTGGTCGAATTCCTTGAGATGCAGTAGCGGAGAGGGCCGTTCGCTCACGCTGCCGTGTGAGCTGAGCGCGATCCCGCGTTGAGGCCCCGGATCGGGGTCCGGGGTGACGTGGTTGGGTCGTGCGTTCGGCCACGAGCCCTCGCCGGGCAGGCGCTGGTCGTCGCAGGGCCAGCCCATTCACGTCATCCCGGGCTCCGACCCGGGATCTCGTGACGTAACCGACGACTACTCGGTGATGTTGGCGTTGGTGACCACGACGGCGACGTTGGCGCCGCCGAAGCCGAAGGAGTTGTTCACGGCGGCCAGGTCGCCTTCGGCGGCGAGCGGACGGGCGACGTTAGCGGCAATGTCGATGCCCAGGCCGGGCTCCGGGTTCTCCAGGTTGATGGTCGGGGGCACCAGGCGGTCGCGCAGGGCCAGGACGGACGCGACCGTCTCCAGGGCGCCGGCGCCGCCGAGCAGGTGGCCGGTCATCGACTTGGTGGAGGTGACCACGCAGCCGTCCACGGCGTCACCCAGGCCGTAGCGGATCGAGCCGGCTTCGGTCAGGTCGCCCTGGGGGGTCGAGGTGCCGTGGGCGTTGACGTGCTTGATGTCGGAGGGCTGCAGGCCGGCATCGATGATCGCCTTGCGCATCGCCCCGAACTGGCCCTCGCCGGAGGGATCCGGCTGGACGATGTCGTGGCTGTCGGCGGTGATGCCGGCGCCGGCGAGGGTGCCGTAGATCTTCGCGCCGCGGGCCTTGGCGTGCTCCAGGGTCTCGATGATCAGCACCGCGGAGCCCTCGCCCATGACGAAGCCGTCGCGGCCGACATCCCACGGACGCGAAGCCCGCTCGGGCTCGTCGTTGCGGCGGCTGAGCGCCTGCATCTGGCCGAAGGCGGCCATCGGCAGCGGATGGATGGTGGCCTCGGTGCCGCCGACCACGGCGACCTCGGCGCGGCCGAGCCGCAGCTGGTCGAGGGCCAGCGCGATCGCCTCGTTGGACGAGGCGCAGGCCGACACCGGGGTGTGCACCCCGGCCTTGGCGTGCACCTGCATGCCGACGTTCGCGGCCGGCGCGTTGGCCATCAGCATTGGGATGGTGAACGGGCTCACCCGGCGATAGCCCTTGTCGCGCTGCACATCCCAGTTGTTCAGCAGGGAGTGCAGGCCGCCGATGCCGCTGGCCAGCGACACGATCAGGCGGTGCGGGTCGACGTCCGGCTGCTCCTCGGCGTCCCAGTCGTAGCCGGCGTCCGTCCAGGCCTCCTGGGCGGCGATCAGCGCGAGCTGGGTCGAGCGGTCGAGGCGGCGGGCCTTCACCCGGTCGATCACCTCGGAGGGGTCGACGGCGGCGCTCGCGGCGATCTTGGCGGGCAGTTCGTCCGCCCATTCCGCGGCGATCCGGGTGACGCCGGACTTTCCGGCCAGCAGGCCGGCCCAGGTGGAGGCCAGGTCGCCGCCCAGAGGGGTGGTGGCGCCGAGGCCGGTGATCACGATCTCAGTCATGGGACTCCGCAGGTGTGAGCAGGAATGGGGTGATCGGGTGAGTGCCGGTGGTAGGACGGCCGGTTCGTCGACCCGGCTGAGTTGCCGGGTGGCCTAGAGATCCCGGGTCGGAGCCCGGGATGACGTGAATGGGCTGGTCGGTGACCCTTTCGGCAGGCCCAGGTTCAGCTGAGCCTGCCGAGGTGAGCCGATGATCAGCTGTGGGCCTCGATGTAGGCGACGGCGTCGCCGACGGTCTTGAGGTTCTTCGACTCCTCGTCGGGGATGACGACGCCGAACTTCTCCTCGCAACCGACGATGATCTCGACCATCGCCAGCGAGTCGACGTCGAGATCCTCGACGAAGGACTTGTCGAGCTGCACCTCGTCGACCGGCACACCGGCCACGTCGTTGACGAGCTCGGCGAGCTGGGAACGGATCTCTTCAGTGGTGGCCACGGATTTCTCCTTTTGGTTGGTGGCGGGTTCCGGCGGCGCCGGGGAACTAGGGGAGGGTGACGACCTGGCCGGCGTAGACCAGACCGGCGCCGAAGCCGATCAGCAGGGCGGTCTGGCCGCTCTTGGCCTCACCGGAGGTCAGCAGCGAATCCATCGCGATCGGGACGGAGGCCGCCGAGTTGTTGCCGAGGCCCTGGATGGTGCGGGCCACGACGACCTTCTCCGGCAGCTTCAGGTAGCGCAGCAGGGTGTCGGTGATCCGGTTGTTGGCCTGGTGCGGGACGAAGACCTCCAGGTCGTCCGGGGCGAGGCCGGATTCCTCCAGACAGCGGGCGGCGGCGGTGGCGATGAAGCTGGTCGCCCACTTGAAGACGGCGCGGCCGTCCATCGCGAGCGCGGGCCACTGGCCGCCCTCGACGGCCGACTGCCAATCGGCGGTCTGCCAGATCGCGCCGGCCTGGGAGCCGTCCGAGCCCCAGACCACGGGGCCGATGCCGTTGGTCTCGCTCGGCCCGACGATCGCCGCCCCGGCGCCGTCGGCGAAGATGAAGGCGGTGCCGCGGTCGTTGATATCGGTCAGCTTGCTCAGCGCCTCGGCGCCGATCACCAGCACGTTGCGGGCCGAGCCGGCGCGGACCAGCGCCTCGGCCTGGGCCAGGGCGTAGCAGAAGCCGGCGCAGGCGGCGGAGATGTCGTAGGCGACCGCGTCCACCATGCCCAGCTTGTCGGCCAACTGCGGGGCCAGCGCGGGGGTCTGGGTGAAGTGGGAGACGGTCGCCAGCAGCAGCGCGTCCACGTCGGTGGGCTGCAGGCCGGCCCGCTCGATGGCCTGCCGGGCGGCAGCCAGGGCCAGGCTCTCCAGGCTCTCGCCCTCGCCGAGCCAGCGGCGCTCGTGGATGCCGGTGCGCTGCCGGATCCACTCGTCGGAGGAGTCGATGAACTGCACCATGTACTCGTTGTCGAGCACTCGGCTGGGCAGGGCCGAGCCGACCGCGAGAATCCGGGCGTAGGGCGAACCGACGCTGGCCTTCAGGGTGGTCATGCATTGCCTCCGTGATTGGCGATGAACTCCTGCGCCGCGGGCACCTGGTCGGGGGTGTTGAGCGAGAACAGCTCGACTCCCTTGAGGTTGCGCTTGGCGATCCCGGTGAGAGTACCGGACGGCGGCAGTTCCAGCAGGCCCGTCACGCCGAGATCGGCGAAGGTCTGCAGGCAGAGATCCCAGCGCACCGGGTTGGCGACCTGCTTGACCAGCCGGTCGAGGTACTCCGCGCCGCTGGTGACCACGGTGCCGTCGGCGTTGGTGAGCAGCCGGGTGCGGGGCTCGCCGGTCGTGATAGCCGGGGCGAGCCGGGTGAGGTGGGCGACCGCGGGCTCCATGTGGACGGTGTGGAAGGCGCCGGCCACGCTGAGCTGGATCAACCGCGCGCGGGCCGGCGGGTTGGCGCTGAGTTCGGCCAGCTGCTCGACGGTGCCGGCGGCGACGACCTGACCGGCGCCGTTGTTGTTGGCGGCGGTGAGCCCGGCCGCCTCGATGGCGGCCAGCACCTCTTCGGCGACCCCGCCCACGACGGCCATCATCGAGGTCGGACGCACCGCGCTGGCGGCGGCCATCTGCGCGCCGCGTTCGCGGACGAGGACGAGCGCCTGCTCGACGCTCAGCACGCCGGCCAGCGCGGCGGCGGTGAGTTCGCCCACCGAGTGGCCGGCCAGCACCCCGGCCTGAGCGGCGAGGTCGGAACTCAGCTCGGCGGCGGTGGCGAGCCCGGCGGCGACCAGCAGCGGCTGGGCGATGGCGGTGTCACGAATGGTGTCGGCGTCCGCCTCGGTGCCGTAGTGGGCCAGATCGAGACCGCTGACCGCGGAGAACCAGGCCAGCCGGTCGGCGAACGAGGTCTCTGCGAGCCAGGGTGCGAGGAATCCAGGGGTCTGGGCGCCCTGACCGGGCGCGACGATTGCGAGCACGTTCCTACTCTGGCGTGAGCCTGCCTCGTCCGTCGAGGATGCCATCACGAAACTGGACACCCTGATTTGTAGGAATCCTACAAACGACTCACAGAAAACGCGCCGGAATCCGGGGACCTGATTGTGGAGATCAGGCAGCTGGCTACGTCATCTGGCTGGCGCGAGCGCCGCGGCGGAGATCCCGGGTCAAGCCCGGGATGACGTGGTGGGGTGGGGTGTCCGGATGACAGTGCCTGGGGTGCGGGGTGCGGCGTCCGGGTCAGCGTCGCACGCTTGGACGATCCCTGAGCTTGTCGAAGGGTCGTTCCCGGTCAGCTGAGCAGGCGCCCCAGGGTGAGGGCCAAGCGCAGGACGTATGCGTCGCGTGGGTCGGTGGCGCTGTAGCCGGTGACCTCCTGCAGCCGGCGCAGCCGGTAGCGGACGGTGTTGGGGTGGATGTAGCGGGCCCGGGCGGTGGCCTCGATGGAGCCGCCCTGGGCGAGGAACTCGGTGAGGGTGGCCTCCAGATCGCCGCCGGCGGCGATCAGCGGCTGGTAGATCTGCTCGGCCAGCAGCCGGCGGGCGTGGCCGTCGCCGGCGAGCACCCGTTCCGGCAGCAGGTCGGCGGAGGTCACCGGCCGCGGTGCCTCCGGCCAGGCATGCGCGGAGCGGAGCCCGGACAGCGCTGAGCGCGCCGACCGCGCCGCCTCGGCCAGGTTCGCCACGATCGGCCCCACCACGATGTGGCCCGGCCCGAAGCCGGATTCGAACTGCGCCACCAGGCTCACCAGCGCACCGGCGCGGTCGTCGGTGAGCTCGCCGCCCACGATCACCACCAGCCGGTCGCCCTGCTGGGCGGCCAGCACGTCGTAGCCGGCGGAGGCGGCGATCTGCCGGATGTCCTCGATGGCGCGGCCGGCGTCGTGCGGGGCGTCCCCGATCACCACCGCCACCCCGGACGGGTCCGACCAGCCCAGCGCCGAGGCCCGCGAGGTCACCGAGTCGTCGGCGTCGCCGCGGATCACGGCGTCCACCACCAAAGCCTCCAGCCGGGCGTCCCAGCGTCCACGGAGTTCGGCGGCGCGGGCGTAGACCTCGGCGGCGCCGAAGGCCACCTCGCGGGAATAGTGGACGATCGCCAGCTGGAGCGGCGCCTGCGCCTCGGGGGCCTGCCGGGCGATCTCGGCCTCGACGGTGTCGATCGTCGTGCGCACCAGATCGACGGTCTGGTGCAGGGTGATCTGACGGGTGAGGGCCCGCGGCGCGGCGTCGAAGATATTGCGCGGCGGGCTGCCGGCGCCGCCGTCGGCGAACCAGGTGATGAAGCTGTCGATGCCCGAGCGGGCCACGACGGTGATCCAGGAGCGGTTCTCGGCGTCCAGTTCGGCGAACCACGGGTGCTGTTCGGCGATCCGCGCCATCGCCGCGGTGGTCAGCGAGGCGGCGGACGCCCGCAGCCCGCGGGCCAGCACCGCGCGCTCGGCCTCCGAGGGCCACCACCCGGCCGGGGGAGTCGACATCCGAGCCCTTCCTCTCGTCCTCAGCCTAGGGTGTGCCCGCCTGCTGGAACGCACCCATCGTCAAGCCGGGCTCGCGGTGGGACGATAGCTGGGGAACACCGACCCCGGCTGGTAGGTTGCGTGATCGATTGCACTTCGATGCCGGGAGCACAAGGAAGGGAACGCTGTGGCTGATCGCGAATCCAGGGGGCCGATCCTGAACGGGTTGCCCACCAATCTGCCCGACATCGACTCCGAGGAGACCGCCGAGTGGCTGGATTCCCTGGACACGATGATCGACCAGGTCGGACGCAACCGCGCCCGGTACGTGATGCTGAAGCTGCTGGAACGCTCCCGGCAGCGTCACCTGGGGCTGCCGTCCCTGGTGGCCACCGACCACGTGAACACGATCCCGCCGGAGAACGAGCCCTGGTACCCCGGTGACGTCGAGCTGGAGCGCAAGTTCCGCCGGCTGGTGCGCTGGAACGCCGCCATGATGGTGCACCGCGCGCAGCGTCCCGGCGTGGGCGTCGGCGGCCACATCTCCAGCTACGCCTCCTCGGCGACCCTCTACGAGGTCGGCTTCAACCACTTCTTCCGCGGCAAGGATCACGCCGGCGGCGGTGACCAGATCTTCTTCCAGGGCCACGCCAGCCCCGGCATGTACGCCCGCGCCTTCCTCGAGGGCCGCCTCGACGAGGACGACCTGAACGGCTTCCGGCAGGAGAAGAGCCACATCGTCGACGGCAAGATCCGCGCGCTGCCGTCCTACCCGCATCCGCGCCAGATGCCCGCCTTCTGGGAGTTCCCGACCGTCTCGATGGGTCTTGGCCCGATCGCGGCGATCTACCAGGCGAGCTTCAACAAGTACCTGCACAACCGTGGCCTGAAGGACACCTCCGACCAGCGGGTGTGGGCCTTCCTCGGCGATGGCGAGATGGACGAGGTGGAGAGCCGCGGCGCGCTGCAGCTGGCCGCCTACGAGAACCTCGACAACCTCACCTTCGTGGTCAACTGCAACCTGCAGCGCCTCGACGGGCCGGTCCGCGGCAACGGCAAGATCATGGGCGAGCTGGAGAGCTTCTTCCGTGGCGCCGGCTGGAACGTCATCAAGGCGGTCTGGGGCCGCGGCTGGGATCCGCTGCTGGCGGCCGACCGCGACGGCGCCCTGCTGAACGTGATGAACACCACCGTCGACGGCGACTACCAGACCTTCCGCGCCAACGACGGCGAGTTCGTCCGCGAGCGCTTCTTCGGACGCGACCCGCGCACCGCGAAGATGGTCGAGGACTGGTCGGACGAGCGGATCTGGGCGCTCACCCGCGGCGGCCACGACTACCACAAGGTCTACGCCGCCTACGACGCCGCCACCAAGTTCACCGGCGCGCCGACGGTCGTCCTGGCGCACACCATCAAGGGTTACTTCCTCGGCTCCCACTTCGCCGGACGCAACGCGACCCACCAGATGAAGAAGCTGGCGCTGAGCGACCTGAAGCAGTTCCGCGACCGCCTGGAGATGCCGATCTCGGATGCCGTGCTGGAGGAGAACCCCTACCAGCCGCCGTACATCAACCCCGGCCCCTCCGACGAGCGCATCCAGTACGTGATGGAGCGCCGCAAGGTGCTCGGTGGCGCCGTCCCCGAGCGTCGCACCACCGGCAAGCAGCTCACCCTGCCCGGCGAGGACGCCTACGCGGTGGTCAAGAAGGGCTCCGGCAACCAGCCGGTCGCCACCACCATGGCCTTCGTGCGGCTGCTCAAGGATCTGATGCGTGACAAGGGCTTCGCCCCGCACGTCGTCCCGATCATCCCCGACGAGGCCCGCACCTTCGGCATGGATTCGTTCTTCCCGACGATCAAGATCTACTCCCCGCACAACCAGACCTACACCCCGGTGGACCACGAGCTGATGCTCGCCTACCGCGAGTCGGCCCAGGGCCAGATCATCCACACCGGCATCAACGAGGCCGGCTCGGTGGCCTCCTTCCAGGCGGTCGGCTCGTCCTATGCCACCCACGGCCTGCCGATGGTGCCGATCTACATCTTCTACTCGATGTTCGGCTTCCAGCGCACCGGCGATGCGATGTGGGCCGCGGCCGACCAGCTGTGCCGTGGCTTCTACATCGGCGCCACCGCCGGCCGCACCACGCTGACCGGCGAGGGCACCCAGCACATGGACGGCCACAGCCCGATGCTGGCCGCGACCAACCCCGGTGTGGTGATCTACGACCCGGCCTACGGCTTCGAGATCGCCCACATCGTGCAGGACGGCCTGCGGCGCATGTACGGGGAGAACCCCGAGGACGTCGTCTACTACCTGACCGTGTACAACGAGCCGGTGGCGCAGCCGGCCGAGCCGGAGAACGTCGACGTCGAAGGCATCCTGCGCGGCATGTACCTGTTCAAGGAGGGCTCCTTCGAGGGCGTCGGGCAGGATGCCCGCCGGGCTCAGCTGCTGGCCTCCGGTGTCGGCGTGGCTTGGGCGCTGGAGGCGCAGGAGCTGCTGAAGAACGACTACGGGATCGTCGCCGATGTTTGGAGCGTCACCTCGTGGACGGAGCTGCGCCGCGACGGCATGGAGGCCGATGAGCAGGCCTTCCTGCACCCGGGCGAGCCGCAACGGGTGCCGTGGGTGACCCAGAAGCTGGAGGGTCGTCCCGGCCCGGTGGTCGCGGTCTCCGACTACATGCGCCAGGTGCAGGATCAGATCCTCAACTGGGTGCCGGGCGACTTCGTCTCGCTGGGCGCGGACGGCTTCGGCTTCTCCGACACCCGGGCGGCGGCGCGGCGGTTCTTCCACATCGACGGCCCGTCGATCGTGGTGCGGACGCTGCAGCAGCTCGCCAAGCGCGGCGAGATCGATCCGAGCCTGCCCGCGCAGGCGGCTGAGCGCTATCAGCTGCTCAACGTCAACGCCGGCAGTTCCGGAGCGGTCGGCGGCGACTCCTGACACCCTTGGAGCGGACCCTCCTTTCTGGCTAGGCTTCACCTACCACGTCAAGAAAGGAGGGGCGCGCGTGAGCACAGCGCCCGGCACAGCCAGCAGGGCCGTCGCCATGGGGTTCGAGCCAGGCGTGGCCGTCCAGGAGTTGGGGTGGGATTCGGACGTCGATGAGCAGTTGCGCGACGAGATCCAGGATCTCATCGGCGAGGAGTTCGTCTACGAGGCGCTGGAAGCCGTCGACGTGGTGCTGGTGTGGTGGCGTGCCGAGGACGGCGATCTCGCCGACGGCCTGGTCGACGCGCTGACCGATCTGACCGACCACGGCCGGATCTGGCTGCTCATCCCGAAGGTCGGCCGCGCCGGCTACGTCGAGCCGACCGATCTGGCGGAGGCCGCGCTGACCGCCGGCCTGGCCCTGGCCAACCCGGCCTCGGTGTCGGCCGACTGGCAGGCCCACAAGCTGGTTCGCCCCAAGGGCATCCGGCGCTGACTTCGCCGGCTGCGTAGGCTGAGCCCATGACGATGCTTCTGGGACGGGTAGTGGCGGCCGCGGCTTCGCTCGCGCTGCTCGCCGGCTGTTCGATCACCGCGCCGGCGGAACCGACCCTCGCCCCGTCCACCGCGAGCACGCCGACGCCGTCGGCCAGCCCGGTTGAGACGACTCCGACGCCCAGCTCGTCGCCGTCCGCCGAACCGGAGGAGGTCGAGGCCTACAACGCCGCTCCGGGGCTCACGATCAAAAGCGTGTCGAACTTTCGCGATGTCGCGGGGGAGGGCGAAGGGCTGCTGCTGGCCGACGGTTCCCGGATGGCGGTCGGCGTCGTCTTCCGTTCCGGCAAGCTCGCACCGCTGACCAGCGCCGACCGGAAGAAGCTGGTGGACGCCGGCCTGAGCGACATCTACGACCTGCGCACGCCCGCGGTGATCAGCCGGACTCCCGACCCGGCGGTCAAGGGCGCCGAACGCCACGAGGCCAATATCTTCGCGGTCCGCGCCAGCGACCCCGTCCGTCCGGGCAGCGTGGCGGAGGCGCGGACCCACATGCGCACCATCAACCGCAACTTCGTCGCCAGCCCGGCCCAGCGGGAGGCGATCGCGTCCGTCCTCGAATCGATCGCCGACGACGACGGCCCGGTGCTCGTCCACTGCACCGAGGGCAAGGACCGAACCGGCTGGATCTCCGCCATGCTGCAGCTGATCGCCGGCGCCGACGAGGAGACCGTGATCGAGCAGTACCTGCTCTCCAACACCTACCGCGACGCGCTGATCGACCGCGAAGTCGCCAAGGTCAAGCGCTCCAGCGGCACCAAGGCAGCCCAGGTCAAGCGCGCCCTGCTGCAGGTCGACGCCTCGTACCTGAAGGCCGGCCTGACCGAGATCGAGGACCGCTTCGACGGCCTCGACGGCTACCTGACCGAGGGCCTCGGCCTGTCGGAGAAGACCGTCGAAACCCTGCGCGACCGGCTGCGCGCCCGCTGAGCCGACGACCGCCGCACGTGCGGCGGTCGCTCAGCGGTCGAGAACGCCATGGCGATCGGCGGAGATGACGGCGGCCTCCCGGGTGCTGACCTCGAGCTTGCGGTAGATGCTCTTGAGCTGGTTGCGCAGCGTGCCCACCACGACGTGCCGTTCGGCCGCGATCTCGGCGTTGGTCAGCCCGAGCCGCAGCAGCCTGAGCACCTCCACCTCGCTCGGGGTGAGCGGCGGCGGACAGGTCCAGCGCACCGGCCGGCGGTCGTCCGCAGCCGCGTGGAGCACGGCGGCGAGATCGGGGATCAGCCCGAGCTGCGCATCGAGGAAGCCGGCGGCGAAGTCGTTGGGCGCCAGCCGCAGCGCGAACCGGATCAGGCGCGGGGCCTGATGCAGGCGCCAGGCGCGGTTCAAGGCGGCGCTGGCGGCGTCCGGCCGTCCCATGGCGTGCAGCGAGGCGGCTTCGAGTACCAGGGCCAGGACGGCGATCCTGGGCATCTGGGTCAAGGTCGCGGCCGTCTCGGCCGTCTTCACCGCGGCGCTGTGATCGGCACGCCACTGCGCCCACAGGACGTGCGCCAGCCGGCCGAAGTCGTCCTCAGGTCGCACCGAGGCCATCAGCCGGGAGGCTTCGGACCTGGCCTGGACCACGGAGTATCCGACGATGGCGGCGAACCCGACGAAGCTGCTCGGCTGGCCCTGCCACAACGACATGCTCCGGCCGACGACCGCCGAGATCTGCGCGGTCGTGAGGTTGTCGGGTTCGGCGATGGCCCGGACGAGCAGGGTCAGGCCGTCGAAGGCGGAGCGTGAGGGCAGCGGTCCTCGGCGGGAGGCCATGGCGCTGAGCGGGGCGGTGGCGTCCGCGTCCTCGCCTTTCTCGAGGTGTCGTAGTGCGGCGGCATGACTCAACGTCTCGGTGACATTCGGGGCGGTCGGGTCGGGCAGCGAGCCCCATCCCGCGAGATCGCGCTGGGTCGCCAGACATACCGCTTCCAACGGGGCGAGACGGTCGGACGGGTCTCCCAACTCGACCATGAGTTGAGCGAGGGCCATCGCGTCGTCGTGCCGGTCGAGCTGGATCGTGGCCCAATAGGCGAGATACAGATCGGCGCCGAGCTTCACCGACTCATGCGGGGCCATGCCCTGACTCACCGACCCCGGCCCGGTCAACTCCATGAGGTGATCGATGAAGCGTGCCGCGCCGGCCCGCTCGCCGGCGGAGACATAGGCGAACGCGACCAGCGTGGCCCGTTCCAGCTCCCCCTGCATGGTGCCCGGCAGGCTTCGTTGCAGCGCTCGCGCGGCCGCGTAGGCGCGGGACTTCAACTCCGGGGTATTGCCCGAGTGTCGTGAGTCCATCTCGACGCCGAGCAGGGCGAGGGTGGGGTGGCGGGCCGGTGTCGGCGCCAGATCGGTGAGAAGCTCGACCAGTACCGGAGTGGCGAACATCAGCAGCCGGCGGAAGTTGCGACGGGTGAGCACCTCGGCCTCCTCCAGCCGCCCCAGTTGGAGCAGTGCCACGAGCTTCCCGACGACCCAGCCCTGCCGATCGAGGATCGGCAACGCCGCGTCGATGGCGTCGCGGCGTTCCTGCTTCGAGCGGGTCGCGGCCAGCTCACGCCAGGCCGCCGCGGTCCAGGTCAGTGCGTCCGCGCCGGTCTCGTCACTGACCTCGGTTTCGAACTCGGGCCAGGCGGCGAGACGGTGGAAGAGCTGCTGCGGAGACTGAGGATGTGGAGGCAGCAGTTCGATGCTCTCGCGGGTGAACGTCCGGAACCCCTCCAGGGCGGGGACCGCCCGGCCGGTCTCGGTTGTCTCGAACATCCGGCGCATCTGCGGCGTCCGGGACGGGTGATGGAGGTCTGGTACGAGTTTGGGGAACCCCCACACCCCACGTTTGGCCTGGAGCAAGGTTCTGGTGAGGTAGTTGTGGACCAGCGCCGGGCAGCCCCGGGTGGCGGTGGGAATGGTGAACACGTCCACGTTCGCGCCCGCGGCGACCAGGAGGGTCGCCAGCTCGGCGAGTTCATCGGTGTCGAAAGCGAGTTCCCGTTCGTCGTGGATGACGGGGTCGAGCGAGGAGATCCAAGCCGGTGGGGCGTCGATCGCGGTGACCACGAACCGCAGGCCGGGCTGGGAGGCGAGGTCGTGGATCGTCCGCCAGACCGCGTCGTTGGCCGCCAGCTCAGCCTCGACTTCGTCGATCAAGACCACGACCGGCGCCGTGGGCCCCTCGACCTGCAGCGAACCCAGATCGGTATGGGTCGTGACCTGGGCGATTCGCGTCGGCACGGGCAAGCCGGTGAGGTACTCGGCGCACTGGGCGAGCCAGAGCGTCTTTCCCCATCCGGGCGCCGCAAGCAGAATGGTCAGTGGCGGCAGCGCCGCCCACTCGGCCTCGAACCGAGAACGACGAAGCGGAAGCCCTGCGAGTTCGTGCGTAGTGCTGTCGTCCGGATCCAATCCCCTTTTCGTTATGGAATTACCCATTCTGCCTCCCGGCGTTGTCGCCAATGACTGAGCCACCGGTTTTGACACCTGATGTTGTCCCGGCTGCCGTTGTGGTTCGATCAGGGGAGTTGGGTCCGACTTATCCCCAGCCGAAACACGGACGCTGGCGATCCTGCCCCACCAGAGGGTGAAGAGCGGGGTGAAGGACTGGCCTTATCCCCTGAACGTATCCCCGTCCTATCCCGTCCGGCAAGGGGTGGAGCACTGAGCAGTTGTCCCCCGAATGGGGACTTTACGGATCGGGCATAACCCCTAGCGGGACTCGCCGGGCTTGCGACCGGCCGGACCTGGGCGAGTGTCGGCGAGAGCCGTGGCGGCAGTGTGCCTGGAAAGGTCGCGGCCAGTCCGGCCCTCCCGAAAAGGGGATATGGGTGGGGGACAAGTTCGCCCGCATCCCCCCCACGCCGCGGTACTGGTGGGGAAATGTTGCTGCGGTGACTCCCAAGGAATCCCGACGGCCCCTCCCCGGGCGCCAGTTGCCGGCGCGGCTCAAAGAGCGAGCCAAGCTCGGGCTCGCGCTGGTCGCGGCCCTCGCGCTGCTGTTGCAGACCCCCGCCGCCGCCCTGGACGACGAGCCGTCGGCCGGGGACGATCAGATCGCTGCTGCCACCGCGCAACCCAGCGCCGACAGTCCCAGCGCCGACAGTGCGGAATCGCCCGCGGACGGCTCCGAGGATGACGAGTCTGCGATCGGCCAGGATGAGTCGGACGCCGAGGTCGAGCCATCGGTGGAGCCGGAAACCGTCGAGGACGAGCCACCGGTCGCCCCCGCCGCCGAAGACGCTGACGCAGAGCTGGCGCCGCAGCAGATGCCGCAGCCGTTCATGTCGGTGACCGCGGCGTTGCCGGCGACCACCCAGTTGCAGAACTTCCTGGGCATCGCCACCGCGAATACCAACCCGGCCATCAACACTCAGTCGAACAACTACCTGGGCCGCAACACCGTGCCCCGGAACGTCACCGGCGCGGCTCCGACTTTCACGGGCATCGACTGGAGCGGCAACCTGGCCAGCACCAAGACCACGGGCGCGAGCTGGAGTTCGGACGTGACGCACGTCTACGCCGATCGCGGCTACGTGTCGCGTGCGGCCAACCCGAACAACAACGTGAGTTCGAGCACCAGGTACTACCCGAACGGGAGCACAACGGGCAGCACCTTCTCCACCGCCGCCAACCGCGGGTACGTGCAGGACGTGGCAGCGATGAACACGCTGCAGGCCGAACTCGATGGCATGCGGACGGCCCTTTGCGGGGTGCCGGCCGAGGCCACCGGCGTGCTGCCGAGCGGAGCCATCCAGAGCAGTCGCACGATCAACGTCGATCAGTACGACACCAACGGCGACGGCATCGCGATCATCGCGGTGGGGTCGAGCGGCACCGACAGTGAGCTCGACGGCATCAACCTGATCATCGAGGGTTCCGGCAATGTGCTGCCGATCTTCCGCATCGCCGACGGCATCCACTTCAAGGTGAACAACTCCTCGGTGCTGCTGGGCGCGACCCTGGGCGCGGCGATGTCGACTCGTGCGGCACCCAACAGTGGGGCGCCGGATCAGGCCGGGGCGATCTTCCTCAAGTGCAACTCCGGCGGCAAGAACTTCGACTTCAGCAATGCCTATGTCAACGACATCGCCTTCTGGGATCTCACCGGCAGCAACTCCCTCACCATGCAACTGAGCAACGTGACCGGCTGCGGCCAGTTCGTCGGCCCGGTGCAGGAGTGGGCGAACGTCGAGCTCACCCGCTGCGCGGTTGGCATCGCCGAGCCGACGGGTGAGCCCGAGCCGCCGGTCTGCGAGGCGGACCTGATCTACGTCCAAGGAAACAGCGGCCGGCTGTCCACGATCGACACGAGCAACAGCAATACCTGGGCTGCGATCAGCCCTACAGCCGAGGCCTACTATTCCACTACCGCAGTGACGCCCAGCAGCTACACCAAGAACGGCATGAACGGTCTTGCGGTGGGCGAGGACGGCACGCTGTATGGCTTTGCGCGAGCCACGAACGGGCAGAGTCAGAGCAATGCCCGGATGTGGGTGCAGCTGGCCAAGACTGATGCGTCTGGCGTCTGGAGCGCAGCCCCGATACCGATCCAGACTGGTAGTCCGAATCCCAGCGGGGGCGGCAACTGGTTCTCGGTTGGTCGGGAGTTTCCGGTCGCCGGGGGCATCGATCACTCGAACGGGCGCTATCTCTTCGGCGGATGGGGTTACTACAACTCCGCGTCCAACGTCATGACGATCTACGAATACGACGGCTCCACGATCACCGCGCTCGGCAAGGTCACGGCTGCGAATGCGAACACCACCAACGCCGCCGGTGCTGGAGACCTGGTGCTGGACGACGACGGCAATCTCTACATCGTGCGAGGTGACGGGACCGGCTCAGCCGGGCGCATCACGGTGACCACTGTGACGCATGCGGCGTTGGAGGCAGCGCGCGCTAACCCTGGCATTAACAACACGATCAGTTCAGTCACATCAGCTGCGGTCGCGAACACGAATGCCGGAAACGTCGGAGGCCTCGCCCTGATGATGGACGGTGCGTTCGCGATGGCGACGGGCGATCGGGTGTGGAAGGTCGACCCGGTGACATTCGCCGACCTGGGTGACCTGGGGACAGGGAGCCTCGGGGGTTCGAACACCATCGCTGACCTGGCGTCCTGCCGCACCGCCACCACGCTCTCGGTGGAGAAGAACGTCGTGAACGGTCGCAACGCGAACGCCGACCAGTTCACCCTGCAGCTGCGATCCACGGCGGATGCGGTCGTGACCTTCGCGACGACTACAGGTACCGCCACCGGGGTGCAGGCCGAGAAGGTGCTCCCCACTCCGATCCGTGCCGGCGGCAGCTACCGGATCGCCGAGGTGGCTTCGGGCACGACGAACTTCAGCAACTACACGGTGAGTTACTCGTGCACGGTGGAGGGCGCGACGACGCCGTTCGCGACCGGCACCACCACCGCGAGCGGCAACATCACGATCCCGGCCTCCGCGGCCGGAGGGCACGTCACCTGCACCTTCACCAACACACTGAGGCTTGCGGCCCCGTGCACTCCGGAGACGGTCTACCTCCAGTCCTACGACGGTCGTGTCGCCAGTATTCCCTCAACGGGCACGAACAACCCGCTGACGTCGGTTTCGAGCGCTACTTCCGTGTACAACGCGATGACCGTGCCCTCTGGCTACGAGAAGACGGGCGTGAACGGTTTGGGCATCCGTCCGGCCGACGGAAAGATGTTCGGCTTCGCCAGAATCAGGGCCACAGACACCCCCGTCGCGAATGGTGCTCATTGGCTCAGGCTGATGGAGACCAATGCCGGTGGTACCTGGCAGGCATCGCCGGTGACGAGCAGCTGGTATCGGCTGACGAACGGTGACCAGCCGATTGCCGGAGCGGTCGATCCCGCTACCGGACACTACTTCTTCGGTGGGTGGGGCGATGAACTGAGGACGACTGCCGCGCAGTCGAACCGGATGACCATCTACGAATACGATGGAACGTCAATTACTGCGCTGGGCAGGATCACGGTCACCGGCACGGGGATACTCAGCACGGGGACTGCCGCAGGTGACATTGCGTTCGACCCGTCTGGCAACCTCTATGCGCTGCGCGGCGACAACGGCGCCTACACCGTGACGACGGTGACGCGGGCGTCGCTCGACGAGGCCCGGGCGAACCCCAATATCACCAGCTCCATCCCCTCGCAGAGTTCCGTGCAAGTCACGGTGAGTGATGAGGCAGTCGGCGGGATCGCCGTGCTGCAGGACGGCTCACTCGCGGTCGCCAACCAGTACAAGGTGTGGACGATCGATCCGGTGACGATGACCGTGATCAATTCGAGCCTGCGCAACGGAAACTTCGGCGGCGACCCCAATCTGGGTGACAACGACGACCGGATTCAGGATCTGGCGTCGTGCGCTTCGTCGACCACCGTCACAGTCCAGAAGGACCTGCCGGATGGTCGTGCCCGTGGTGGCGACCAGTTCACTCTCGCGGTGACGGATGGCCAGGGGGCGGTGTTCCTGGAGAACACCACCACGGGAAGCAGCGATGGTGTTCAGCCGGTCAAGGCCGGACCTGTCCTGGTGCGCGTGGGGTCGGCCTATGGCGTCGCTGAGACTGCGGCCGGAACCACGGTGCTGAGCGACTACGTCAGCACGCTCGCCTGTGTGGTCGACGGTGGTGGTGCCGTGACGGTCACACCGGGTGCGAATGGCACCTCGGGCACGTTCACGATTCCATCGTCAGCGGCAGGCAAGAACGTCACCTGCACCTTCACGAACATTCCGAAGCCGGCACAGTTGACCCTCGTCAAGGCGATCCCTGACGGGATGGGCGATGCCGACCCGACACTGTGGACGCTCACCGCCAGCGGCGGCGATCCGGCTGAGACGCATTCCGGCGTGACCGGCGCTATCGCGGTGACCGGTGTCACGGTGCAGGCGGGCGAGCCCTACACCCTCAGCGAGGCGGGCGGTCCGGCCACCTACGTGCAGGTAGGCGAGTGGGCCTGCGTCCTGGAAGGTACCGACACCGAGGTGCCGGTGACCGTCAACAGCGACAGCACCTCCGTCACCGTGGCGGCCGCGCAGCACGTCGTGTGCACGGTGACCAACGGAACGGCCCGGATCTCGCTGCTCAAGCAGGTGCTGGGCGATCCCATCTCTGGGATCGGCCCGGAGGACTGGCAGCTCACCGCCACCCCCGAGACACTGACGGGCCTCGCCCCCCAGACCGTCAGCGGAGCCGGCGCCTCCTCGTCCGCGAACACCTTCGACGTCCGCCCCGGGCACGGGTACTCGATCGCCGAGGCGCTGACCGATCCGGGAACGCCGCTGGCCTACCGGCTGGCGCGCGTGGAGGTCTCGACCGACGGCGGAACCACCTGGACGCCGGTTGCGGATCCCTACTCGATCATCGCGCCGGGCGCCGGCCAGACCGCGATCTACCGGTTCGTGAACGAGCGGATCCACCAGATCCCATTGCCGCTGACCGGAGGGACGGCGAGCGACTACTACCGCATCGCCGGGGGACTGGTGCTCTGCTGGCACTGGGCGCGGCGGCCTGGACCTGGCGGAGGCGCGTCATGACATGAAGCCACGACCGTCCCACGATTCCGCCACGGCACGGGCACCGGCCCGTCCCGACACCACCCAACGAGACCACACCCAGAAAAGGATAGGAACAATCATGAAGCAGCAGACAGGACGGGGATTCGCCAGGCGCGCGGTCGCCGTCATGGGGGAGTCGCTGTTGCGATGCTCGGTGCCACCGTGCTCGCGACACCGGCCATGGCCGGCCCGGGCGACATCGACCCGGAGGTGGCTGGATCGCTGACCATCCACAAGTACCAGCAGCCCAGCCCGGCCGGTGACCGGAACGATGACGGCACCCCGATCACCATCCCGGGCTCCTGGGTCGAGTTGGTGGGTGTCGACTTCCGGATCCAGCAGATCGATGTCGACCTCAGCACCAACGCCGGCTGGGACGCTGTGGCGGCCATGACGCCGGCCACCGCTCCGATCATGGCGGCTGGTGCGGACACCACGGTGACCAGCGTCATCGGTGGCGTGGCCACAGACCTGCCGGTCGGCGCGTACCTGGTCACGGAGCTTGCGAGCACCGGTGTGACCAACGTGGCGGGCGACCCGGTGACCATCACGACGATGGCCGCACCGTTCATCGTGACGGTGCCGATCCCGACGGGTAACGGCACCTGGAACTACGACGTGAACGTGTACCCGAAGAACTCGGTCACCACGACGCCGGTGAAGTCGGTGGATGATCCGTCCGGCTCGGGTATCGGTTCGACGTTGACCTGGTCGGTCGAGGTCGTGATCCCGACCTTGCAGCCGGGTCAGTCGTTCGAGAACTTCGACATCGTGGACGACCTCGATTCGAAGATCGAGTACGTGGCCGGTTCGGCCGCGGTGACGGTCGGCGCCACCACCATCGCCATCGATGACAACTCGACCAGCTCGCAGGTGAACATCGAGGTGACCGACCTGGCTGCTCTCGCCGGGCTCGGCGGCCAGACTTTGACGCTGACCTTCGACACCACCGTGATCGCCGCTGGTGAGATCCTCAATGAGGCTGATGTCTTCATCAACGATCCGAATCACAACAACGGGATCACCACGAACGAGGTTCCGTCGTACTGGGGTCAGATCCGGATCCTCAAGCACGCCGAGGGCGATGTGACCAAGACCCTGCGGGGTGCCACCTTCACCGTGCATGAGACCGAGGCCGATGCTCTCGCGGACGCCAATCCGATCTCGGTCGGCGGGGTCACCGAGTTCACCACCGATGGCAACGGCGTGGTGCTGATCCCGGGTCTGTTCGTCTCGAATACGGCGGGTGCCACCAAGACGTACTACCTGAAGGAGACCGTCGCGCCGGTGGGCTACAACCCGAATCCGAACGCGATCCCGGTCGTGCTGACGGCTGGCTCGGGTGTCGCCACGCCGGTCGAGGTGTCGGTGCCGAACCCGCAGAAGCCGGAGATCGAGCTGCCGTTGACCGGTGGCACGGGCACGGTCCTGCTGTCGGTGACCGGTGCGGGTCTGTTGCTGGCCGGCATCGCGCTGGCCCGCGTTGCCCGTCGTCGCACCGAAACCACCATCTGACGGGGACGATTCCTGTGGTAGGTCCGCTTGGACCTCACCACCGGAATCGGGCGGAAGGTTTCAGGGTCGCCGGGCCGGCGACCCTGGAACATCCGTCTACGGCGACGTGAGATCGTCACAGCGCTGCGGCGGGATGCCACCCCCCTCCCGCCGCAGTCGCGCACATAGCCAGACCAGAGGAGCCAGATGACCGCGACCCGGGCCGTGCCCCGCACCGTCGAGGCGCAACCTGGGGCCATTTCGGAAGGACGGCGAGTCCGCTGGCGGCTCTCCTGGCTCTCGGTCGCGGTCGCGGTGCTCGTCCTGTCCGGCGTGCTCACCGGGCTGTACCCGACCGTGTCGGCCTGGTTCCACCAGTACCAGCAGTCGCAGATCATCGTCGATCTTGCCGGCGAGGTCCGCCAGCTTCCCCCGAGGGGCGCGGCGAGATCATCCAAGCCGCCCACGACTACAACGCCACGCTCACCAGCGGCGCACGCGTCGGAGCGAACACGAACATCCCGCAGGCCGACGGCTACGACAGCCGAACCGGCGGCGATCGCGTCCTTCCCTACTCCCAGCAGCTCGTCGCCAGCAGCACCGGTCTCATGGCGCGCATCAAGATTCCTGCGATCAACGTGGATCTGCCCGTCTATCACGGCACCTCCGACCAGGTGCTGCTGGAAGGGGTCGGCCACCTGGAGGGCACCGCGCTTCCGGTCGGCGGCCCGTCGACGCACGCTGTGCTCACCGGGCATCGCGGCTTGGCCGAGGCCGAGCTCTTCACGAACCTCGACCGCGTCGAGGTCGGCGACACCTTCACCGTCGAGGTATTCGGTGAGG
>JAPUEM010000022.1 GCA_027492575.1 Propionicimonas sp. | reverse complement strand
CATCTGGTGGGCACAGTGCTCGGAGCGAGTGGAAGCAATGGAGCGCTGCGGGAACAGGCGACCACGGGTTGAGAGGCTTGTTTCCGCGTGGAATCAAGGCATCCGCGCCGATGCAGAGCCCGACGGCGGGGCCGATGACCCTCTGATCGGCGCGGCGGCGGAACCAAAGAAACGACCTCGAACACGGCTCACGGACAAGGAAGTGGACGCTATGCGAACAGCCCGCGCGCAGGGTGTCAGCGTGATCGTGCTGGCGCGCCAGTTCGGGGTTCACCGTGGCACCGTGTGGGCGAAGACGCGGTAACGACCCTCGCGTGGGCGTCGAACCCACATCACAAACTCTTGACTTGCGAGTACAGCTCTCGAAGCGCTGAGTCGGACATATCGATGATGGGCTCGTACATGAAAGAGTTCACGTGGATGTTCTCGGGTGTCATGAGTACGACACCGTCAAGCGTGTCCCGAACACTCGAGGTTCCGAGTCCGCGGTTCCGGAACGCCTGGAGCAGCACTTGGGCTTGGTTCGACGTGATCGCATCAGTGAACCCCGGGTCGTTGAGCTCGGCAACCATGTGCTTCTCTGCAAGGATGCGCGTGGCGATCGACAGTACGATCTTGTTCTCGAAGTTGATGCCCTCGTCGGCCACAAGTGCTCCATCTGCCTGCTGCAGTAGAAGGTCGACAACGGAGTCTCCCGGCGAAGTCCACGCCTTTCCCTCTTGCCCGCGGAACGTCTCGGTGAAGATCCGGTCAAGGTCGGCGTTCGTGATTGAAGCCGAGTCGGCCTTCCAGTGGAGAAGTGATGTGAGCACGATGTAGTCCTCGTCATCGGTCCCCTTGGTGTACTCAAGAATATTGCGCACGAACGGGATCGATGCAACGCGCTGCATGCCGTCAGTGAAGAAGTTCTTCTTGAACCCTCGGATGAACGGGTTGTTGACGTGCTCGGCCTGGTTGAGCACGACCTTCGTCTCGCCCTTTTGGGCCATGAAGCAACGGTTGTAGCCAACGACGCCGCGGCTGACCAGGGTGCGGAAGAAGTCGAAGTTGTGCGTAAGGAGAACGAGCTTGAAGTCCGTGTGGTCCGCCATCTCCTTGAGGTACTGGATAATGGCGTACTTGTTCTTGTAGTCGAATGAGTCGGCGAGGTCGTCGATGACAAACAGCGTCTCGCGTCCCGCGGCCTTGCGTGCCTCCATCTCAAATAGCACGTTGAGGATGTAGAGGGCCTTCTTCTCGCCGTTGCTGAGCACCGCGAGCAGGTCGTCCCTCTCCACGCCGATGGATTCCCCGCCCTCCTCGAAGTCAAAGACCAGTTTGAGCATGGTTTCCTGACCGAGCATGACGCGGTGCTTGTTCTCCGCTCTGAGCCGGAATGGCACGAAGAACCGGTCGTTGAAGATCTGGATGACCTTCTCCCACTGGGTGCTCTCCTGCGCCGCTTGCTGTTCGATCTCTTTGCGTCGCGCTTCCGTGTCCTTAAAACACGTCACTACGCGTTGGAAGAGATCCTCATGCGCTTTAAGGTACGACTTCCAGACGCTCTGCTGGAAGGAATCGACGTTGGCGAACTCCGGCAAGAGCTCTTCTCGACTAGCAATAAAGTCGAAGAATCGACGCGTATCCACGTTCTTCTGCAGAGCCCTCTCGACCGCGTCGAGCTTCTTTCGCAACGCATCATCATCCGTGATGCGCTTCTTCTCTTCTTCAATGAGCGTCTTCAAGTCCGCGTCACTCGTCACCGTGCGCGGCTCGTCCTCTCCATGCAGGAGCAACGAGTGTTTCGCAGCAAAGAACCCGTTGTCGCCCAAGCTCTTGGTCACGTTCGTCGCGTTGTAGAAAGTAAACGTCCCACGGTCGAAGAACGTGGACTCGTCCAGGAGTTCATTCAAGCGGGTAACGTACTTGACCAGTTCCGCTTGGACTCCGGGCGTTCGCAGGACGGCATCGACCTTGTCGTTGAAGAGCACATCATACGGAAGGTCAGCGAAACGAGTATCCTCCAGTTGCTCAACTTCGTAGCTAATCCGCACTAGCGCTTCGAAAAATCTGTCGTTCTGTTGAGTGAATACGCGCGAGATGGCGCTGACCAGGTCCTGCTTCGTACCGGACTGCATCTTCAGCGCCGCGACGAGTTCGTCGCGTGCGTCGAGGAGGTCGACCTGGAGCCCTTCATATTCCTTCCGCAGTTCGGGATTCACGAGGAGGGTTGAGGTGGACTCTGTCGGTCCCAGCTCCTCGTCGTAAGACAGGACGACCACCACGTCGTTGGGATCGAGGTCTCCGCCGTTCTCGTCGGTGACGGAGCGCTTGGTCTCTCGGGTCGGGAACATATGGTCGGTCGTGTCCTGACCTCCGGCGAGGTCCTTGAAGGTCCGCGCGAACGAAGTCTTCATCGTGCCATTGGGCGCGTATACCGCGACAGCATTGCCCTTTTCGAAGCTGAATGCGACGTCGAGCTCCCTAATTCCATGGCAGTTCTTCAACGCGACGCTCAGTGTCTTCATGGTTCCCAATCTACCTGTCACCCACGACAGCGCCTCTCGCCCGACCAAGTGCGAAGGTGCGAAGGTGCGATCTGGTTGGCGGGCTCAGCCAATGCCAGCGACATCACTCGGAGGACTTTGCCGAGGATGACTCCTCCAGCGCGGCGGCGACTGCCTCGAACTCGGCGAGAGCAGCCGTGAGGTCTTCAACGATTTCGCGGGCGATGACGTCGGGTGCGGGCAACGAGTCGAGGTCGTCGAGGGAGTCGTCGCGCAGCCAGGTGATGTCGAGGTTGACCTTGTCGCGGGCGATCAGCTCGTCGTACTCGAACGACTTCCACCGTTCTGATTCCAGGCGCGCGTCGCGTGATGCGCCTGCCAGGTACGACTCGACGAACTCGTTCAGATGGGCTCTGCGCAGCGGGTTCTGCTTCAGCGTGAAGTGCTGGTTCGTGCGCAGGTCGTACACCCAGAGCTTCCGCGTCCAGGGAGTCTCACTCGCGGGCTTCTTGTCGAAGAACAGCACGTTCGCCTTGACGCCTTGGGCGTAGAAGATGCCGGTCGGGAGGCGGAGGATGGTGTGCAAGTCGAAGTCGTTGAAGAGCTTGCGTCGCAGCACTTCGCCCGCGCCACCTTCGAAGAGCACGTTGTCGGGGAGCACGACGGCCGCGCGACCGTTGATGTCGAGAATCGTCATGATGTGCTGCAGGAAGTTGAGCTGCTTGTTCGAGGTTGTGGTGACGAAGTCGGCCCGCTCGATCTCGGTGTCTTCCTTCGACTCACGTCCATCGGCTCCGACCATCGTCATCGACGACTTCCGTCCGAATGGCGGATTGGAGAGGACCACGCTGTAGCGCTCGCCAGGGTCGGCGATGAGCGCGTCTCGCACATCGATCAGCGAGTCGCCGTCGGGCGTGCCGATGCCGTGCAGCAGGAGGTTCATTGCGGCGAGCCGCGCGGTACCGTCCACGAGTTCTGTGCCGTGAGCGAAGTCGTCGCGCAAGTGATCGCGTTGGAGCGGCGTCAGCCGCTCTGCGTGGCTCGATGCATAGTCGTGGGCGACGAGGAGGAACCCGCCAGTGCCGCACGCGGGGTCGATCACCGAGTCGTCGGCTGACGGCTGGATCACGTCGACGATTGCCTGGATCAGATCGCGGGGAGTGAAGTACTGGCCAGCACCTGAGCCCTTATCAGAAGCGCCCTTTGCTAGCAGCTGCTCGTAGGCATCGCCCTTGAGGTCAGTTCCGGAGGCCGACCACTGCTCTTTGTCGATCAGGTCAACGATGAGGCGCTTGAGTTTCGCCGGGTCCTGGATGCGGTTCTGAGCCTTGCGGAAGATGACTCCGAGAGTGCCAGGTTGCCCCGCAAGCCCGACCAGGATGCGCGTGTACTCGACCTCCAACGCCACTCCCTCAGCGTCGAGTAGTCGCTGCCACGAGTACTCCGGCGGCACGATCTGCTGCGGCTTGAGCTTCCTCGTCGCGCGCTCGTGCGCCATCTTGAGGAACAGCAAGTAGGTGAGCTGCTCGATGTAGTCGAGCACCCCCACCCCGTCATCACGGAGCAGATTGCGGAACGAGTCGAGTTTGTCGACCAGGCGACGGGAATCAGTCATTGCGGCCTCCTCGACCAGAACGGATCGTCACACCATGATTCGGGAAAGCCCATCTCCTCGACGCGACGACCATTGATCTGAGTGAACGACGTTTCGACAAGGTCGCGGACCTTGTCACGCCAGGTCGTGCCCGGCGAAGCCGCTTCGAGTAGAAGGCCCATCACACACAGCGCGCCGTAGAGTCGCTCACTCTGCCCCTCGGGAAGGGAGGCAAGGTCTGGAATCGTCCTTATCGCCGCAGTTCCAACCGGAGCGAAGGATCGATTCCACAGTCGCGCATGATGAGCACTCGTGTTCCGCACGATCGCTAGCTGCTCGAACCATCGAACGAGGGGATGGTTCTTCTTGGCCCGATCGGCCTGACTCTTGCTCAACGCGCCAAGATCGATCTGCACACCGAGTTGCTCAGCGATCTCCCATTGCACTCTCGCGGGCAACCCCTCATAGAGACGGGATACGTCCGCGAAGTCGAGCACCTCCGAAAGCACCCAGATCGGCAACTGCCCGCCGTAGTGCTCATCATGATGTCGCACGGCATCGTTGCGGCGGCGCGAACGGGCGATGCGCCTCTGTACGGTGGCCAACCAGGCTGCGTGATCGAACGTGGGACGAAAGCGCGCTCGATCGAGGTACGCCAAAGCGCCATACGCGCCGACGGTCTCGTTGAGCCGCGTGCGTAGCATCACCTCGACCCGCTCCACGCCATCATGGACGAGCGTGCGGAGCTTCCGATCAAACTCATACAGGGCAACCACGTCAGCAAAGGATGTACCGACCTGGAACGAGTCGCCGCGCTCGTTTCCATTCAGGACGCGGTATGGATACCAGTAGCCGCTCAGCCGGTAGTAGCCGACGCTCCCAAGCCACTGCGCTGCGAACACACGCTCAAGCGCCATGCCGCGCTGCTCCAGCTTGGCAAGGTGCTCATCGAGAGAGCCGTACGGCTTGACGGGGCGCGTCACCCGAGCCACCCCTGAAAAGAGATCCAGCCCACACCAGACGACTGGGCGGGCTGAACTGTTGACTCAAATATAACCCCACCCGTGGCCATAAACCAAGTGCTTCGAGGTTCAGTCATCCTCGACACCGCGGCTCTCCCACGCACCAAACGAGCCCTCGGGGCTCACCCACTCGACGCGCCCGTTGCACGAACGGCCGAGCGCGACCGCACCCGCCGTCGAGGGTGAGCCGAAGACGATGTCACGCGTCGTGCGAGCAGTGCCACCCTCAACGACGATGGAGCCATCGGCGAGCAAGCCCTCGTGCTGGGCGCGGTAGCTTGCGTAGGCCTTCTGGGTGCTGCGCGCGTGACCCACGCCGTGCCACGTCGGGACGACGACGGACCCGCTGAGCATGATGAACTCGCCGTCGATCTGCTGAGCGCGGGCGTCAACGGTCTTGTGCTTGTTCGTCAACGTGAACACCGGCGACTCGGAGGTTGACGATGTCTCGGTTTGCGACTTCGCCGCGCGCACCCGGATGACGTTGACGCCGAGAACAGGGAGCACAATCTGCAGTTCGCCGAGGAAGTACTCCATGTCCGATACATCAGCCTCGGGCAGCCGGGGCCTCGGCGGTGCAGTGCCGTTCTCTAGCGTGACGCGACCGGCCTGCTGGGCGAGTTCGATCAGTCGCGACTCCAGGTAGCGCACGTGCGACTTCGTCAGGTTCGTATCCTTCGAGGTGATGAGCACCACCTGGTTCCAGAACGGCTTGTCCTTGGCGTGAGCACGGAGCCGCGTCGCCACAACATCGGCCTCGCCGACATAGCAACGGGTGTCACCAACCGCATCCTCGTCCTCCCCGAGCAGCAGGTATGCACCGGTGCGCTCGGCCTCCTCGCGTCGCAGTAGCTCCGCAAGGTCAGAACGGCGCGCAGAGAGCACACTGCCCGTCCAGTTCGTGATCTCCGCTGTCGTCAAACCACCGGGAGTGCCGTCAACGAGGAAGAGTTTGACCTGCTTGCCGTTCATGCCCCAATCCTGCCCTCGACCACTGACATCTCTGCCGACGATTCGGTGAGGCGACCTGAGAAGGCCGCGGCCAAGAGACCGCGGCGGAGAGCAGCGGAGTGGCGTGCTGCTCGATCCAAGGCGGAGGTCAGTCGCGCGCGCTCCTCCCGCAAACTCTCCCAGTTCGAGACCAACGCACGCTGAGTTGCGAGCGGCGCAAGCGGGAACAGAAATGTCTGGATCGCAGCCTTGTTCAGAGCCGGTTGCTGACCTCCTGCCCCACCACGCCGAGTCTCTAGGTACCGTTCCTCGAGGTAACCGTAGACATACTCGGGGAGAATCTCAGTCTCGGATACGCGGATTGAAGCGCAGTTCTGGTTGTGGGCGGCTTCCACGTCGAGGATTGCAGCTTGCCCTCTCGTCTTACCCTCGCCAATCATGGCCAACAACACGGTGCCCGGCGGGTGAATCCGCTTCTGAGGATTCCCTGCGGCCGCACGAGCGATATGCTCACGAGTCGTCTCGATACGTCGGAATGAAACCTCTCCACTTGCCACCCACGGCAGGTCACCTTTCCAAGCCAGTTGGTCGCCGCGTGGGGGCGTCGCGCCGACATTTATCTCGAACACATCGCCGAGCCGCACCCACTTCCAGGACTCGGGCACGGACCACCATCGCTCATCCGCTGAGGGTTCGGACTCATCCACAGCAGGCGCAAGATCGTCTCCGCTTCCATCGGATAGGTCGTCTGGCACGAGGCCACCCCGAAGACCGACGCTGAGCGCTGCGCGTAGAAGCACATCAGCGCGCTGCGCAGCGGCTCTGAGCTGGCGATCGGCGGCATCGAGGCGGGAGAGGTGGTCTTCGAGGATCGCGACGATCTGGCGCTGCTCCTCCAGCGGTGGTACGAGGACCTCCTGCGCTTCGAGGTCCTGTCGGCGAAGGCTGGGTGTCGCCGTTGAACTATCAAGCTTCCCGAGTTCGAGCGAGCGCAGTTGCCAAGTCAGGAAGCGCGCATCCAGGCGCTGTGGAATCGCAGCGTAGTAGGTGGTGTCGATCGGCCAGCAGCCCGCCGTCTCAAGCTGGACCTGCCCGACGTTGCCCTTTCGGCCAATGACGATGACGGGATCGAACGCGAGTGGCTCCGCCGTTCCTGTCATCCGTCCCGCAGAACCGAGGACTGGGAATGGCGCGGAGTCGTCTCGTTGCTCCTTTGGTAGCGCCTTGCCATACCGAACCTTCAGGAGGGCACCGATTCGTTCGCGAGTCCAACTGACCTCGCTCACGCGGCAAGCTCCCGGTTGAGTTCTTCGATGAGGTCGCCCGCGTTATCTCCGAGGTCACGGAGGGCGCCGTCGATGCCGCCGCGCTCGTCGAAGGGTGCGTTGTCGAGGTCGTCGGCGTCGATGCCCGCTGAGGACGCGATGATCCGCATCATTCTGTCCAGCCACCACCGCTGAGTCTCGGTAAACCTGGCTCCTGCCTGCTCCTGGCGGTGTAGCCAGTTCGCGTAGCGATCCTCGACTTGATCGGAGTAGGGCACGAGTGCGTTGTCGACTCCGGCTTCGAGTCTCAGCAGGGAGATCAGATCGGTGGCCGCGTGCCGGTTGCGGGTCTCGGTGTGACCTTGGTACTCCATGCCGATGGAAAGGTAAGAGTTCCAGATGATGTCGACGGTCCAGTTGTGCGGAGGCCGGGCAATCCGGTCGGCGAGTTCTTGTATCTGATCGAAGCGGATGCCGCGCCCCTTGGCCTCGAACATAAGCTCGATCGCACTGATCTCGCTGCGGTGCTCGGCGAGGTACTCCCGCCACGAATCGATCGTGTGCTTCGCCTTGTCGGGGTCCACGACGCCGTACGCGTCGAGCACCTCGTCGCGGCTCACCTCATCGATCACCTGATCCTTGGCGCGGCGCAGTTCGATGATCCTGGTGCGCAACTCTGGATTGGCGGCGAGCGGTTCGACGGCCTTGTCAAGAAGGTCTTGCACCACGTCAGCAGGAGCGCGATCGGGTTCCGTGGCAATGGCTGCGGCCTGGGTCTCGGGATCGACCGCGTCTACGAGTGCCCGCACGATCTGGTGCATCGTCGCTTGTGCATCACGCAGCGCCGCAACGTCGTCGAGTTCGTTGCGTTCGGCTGGGGTGAGCTGTCGATCAAGAGCCGCCAGCCGGCTGGCCAGAGTGGCGACCTCATCTTCGGTGAGGGTGAGCGCCGCTGCTCTGTCGAGCAGCTTCTTGAGGCTGATCGATTTCTCGCGGTTGAGGGGCGGCTCGACGAAGTCGTGCTCGGTCACGCCGATGGCGTCCACAATCACGAATCGTGTCTTCGCGTCAGCGTCGTCGGTCACCGCCTTGAGGTCGGCCGGTGCGATCGTTCGGGCACCGCGGCCCTTCATCTGCTCGTAGTACTGACCGCTGCGCACGTCGCGCATGAACATGACGCATTCCAACGGCTTGACGTCGGTGCCGGTGGCGATCATGTCGACGGTCACCGCGATGCGCATCGCAGGGCTGGTGCGGAACGCTTTCAGGTGTCCCTTCGGGTCTTTCGCGGAGTAGGTGATCTTCGCAGCGAAGTCGTTTCCCTTGCCGAACACTTCGCGCACGGTCTGCACGATCTCCTCGGCGTGGTTGTCGTCCTTGGCGAAGATCAGCGTCTTCGGCACGGTGTGACGTCCAGGAAAGATCTCGGTGAAGAGTCGGTCGCGGAAGGTCTCCAGCACGAGTCGGATCTGGTGCTTCGACGTCACCGCCCGGTCGAGCTGGCCGGGTGTGTAGTTGAGATCGGTGTCGAGCCGGATCAGCTTCTGCTCGCGGGTGCTCCGATCAACTGTCGGAACGTAGGTGCCAGCCTCGATCGTGGAACCGTTCGCGGTGATCTCGGTCTTGATACGGAAGATGTCGAAGTCGACGTTCACGCCGTCGGCAACCGACTGTGGATAGGTGTACTCCGAGACCAGGTTCTGCTGGAAGAAGCCGAAGGTCTGCTTCCCCGGTGTGGCCGTGAGCCCGACGATGTGAGCGTCGAAGTATTCGAGCACCCCGCGCCAGACGCCGTAGATCGAACGGTGCGCTTCATCGACGATCACGAGGTCGAAGGTCTCTGGCGGAAGCTCGGGGTTGTAGCTGACCGTCACTGGTTCGTCGGGACGAAACTCATCGAGGCCCTGGTCATCATCTTCGGGCACGTCTTCGTTCTTGATCGCTTTGAACACACGCTGGATCGTCGAGATCGCGACCTTCGTGGAATCCGGCATCCCTCCCCTGGAGAGCTTCGTCACGTTGTACAGCTCAGTAAAGCGGCGGCCATCGTCGGGCGTGCGGTAGTTCCGGAACTCACCCATCGTCTGATCCGCGAGGTTGTTTCGATCCACGAGGAAGAGGATGCGCTTGAAACCACCCCACTTGAGTAGTCGATACGACTCCGTGACGGCGGTGTACGTCTTCCCTGCGCCGGTAGCCATCTGCACCAGGGAACGCCCGAAGCGCTGCTCGACGAGGCTCTGTTCAATGCCGTTGATTGCGTCGACCTGCGCCGGGCGCAGTGGGGTGGGGTCGAGCGAAGGCAAGGTTCGCATTTTGCCCCGCCAGGTCGGAGCATGGTCTGGGTTCTCCGTTGCGGCACGGACCGTCGCGGCGAGCGTCTCGGGCCTCGGAAACGCGAAGACGCGGCGGGCGCGGGGTGCCGGGTCAAAACCGTTCGTGAAATGGGTCTCGGTGCCCGACGCCTCGAAGACGAAGGGCAGGCGTCCCTCAGGGTCGAGGGTCTTGCGGCGCACATCCTCGGGGAGCCCGGTGGCGTACATCGCGGACTGCCACTCGACGCCAGAGAGCGGCGTACCCATCGGCTTCGCTTCGATCACACCGACGACAGCTTTGTCGACGTACAGCAAGTAGTCGACGCGTCCATGGCCAGGCTTCATGATGACCTCGCGGACTGCGATGCCCCGCTGCGGCACGAAGAGGTTGAGTGCGTTACGATCCTGCACCGCCCACCCCGACGCAACCAGCTGGCGGTCGATCAGCACCCGCGCGCGCTGCTCCGCCGCCAGGCGCTCATCATCACTTTCAGCCATCATACAGATTCTATCTGGGCCACCGGCCCCGATGCTGGAGAGCCAGATATATGGTCTCCGCGGCACCTGCCAATCACGCCTCACGCGTCTTGCAGATCAAGGTACGTACTAGTCTGTACGCAATTGCTGGCTTGTCTGTTGGGCCGTGAGTCGAGGAGTGGGCACGATGGTGGAGAAGCGGCGTGGGCCGGGGCGTCCCGCGTATGACTCGAAGCAGAAACTCGTCGCGGCGGCGTGCGCGCTGCTGGCGGAGCGGGGGTTCGAGGCGACGAGCCCGCAAATGTTCCAGCAGCGCTCCGGCATCGGGCACGGAAGCATGTACCACCACTTCCCCGGAAAGGGGAAGGAAGGACTCGCACTCGATGCGATCAGTCACATGCGCGCCAGCACACTCGCGTTCCTCGACGGCAGCCCAGCACCGTCGAGCTCCGCGCCCGAGGAGGTCCGGTCCAGCATCGTGGCGGCGCTGGATCGACTGTTCGTTCGCAAGGAAGGCCACGCGCTGGCCAGGCTCCTCGCCGACCCGGTAGTCGGGGCAACCGCGTCACTGGTCACCGCGACACAGGACTGGTGTGACGACATCCGTGCCGCGATCGTCCTGAAACTCCGCGCCGACGAGCCTGGCGACGATCCGGAGATCGCCGATGCTGCCGCGCGCCTGCTCGCACCCGAGTTCGATGCGCTGGCCGAGGAGCTGTTCGCGGCCGCTCTGGGGCGCGGTTTGCTAGGGCTGCCGAAATTCGCCCTGCCGGAGACATCCGAGGCGAGGTAGTGTGGCCTCATCACAATTACATACGTACTAGTCCGGTTTTTGATCTGCAAGAGGCGTGTCCCCTCAGATGAGGGTCGGTACGGCGGGCGGTAATTCGTCTGGGCGTTCGCGTTTTGGGAAGTGCTGCGCACCTACCTGGCATGAACTCTGATGCGAGGAACCTTCGGCTGCGAGTGACGCGGCGTGATGAGCCTGACCTGTCGAAGCTGATCGAGTGGGTGCTCGGCATCGCAGAGGCCCGCCACCGCGCCTGGGTGAACGGCGATCCCGACCCCTACGGGCTGCCACCGCCCGATGGCCTGGCGTCTGCGCGCCGCGGAGCTCTTCGTTTTGTCGGCTCTTCAACTTTGAGCGTGGTGGGCCCCTGAAGAAGGGCTCGCGGCCCTACGCCAGCATGGGTGTTGTCTAGGCATCCAAGAGCGAGGACCGCGAGCGTGCACCAGCCTACGTTCGGCGCTGATCCGGCGTCGATCCTGTTCAACCTGTCCGGTTACCGGGTCATCTCGGTGAGCCCTGCCGTCGGCGACCGGCTGCGGCAGGCGCTCGTCGAGACAGTCGAGCGCGAGGGGGCGTGCCCGTCCTGCGGGGTGCTGTCCTCGCGGGTCCAGGCCCGACCGGTGCAGCACGTCAAGGACGTCGCCTGCGGCGGGGCCCGGATCGACGTGATCGTCCGCAAGCGGCGCTACCGCTGCGTCGAACCACGCTGTCCCCGGGGGACGTTCACCGAACAGACCGACCAGCTCCCAGCCCGGGCGCGGGTCACCACGAGACTCACGGAGCAGGTCCTCACCGCCTGCCGGGCCGAGCCGCGCGCCGTGTCCCGGGTCGCGCACGAGGCCGGCCTCGCGTGGCCGACCGTGATGCGGATGCTCACCTCCACCATCGACCTGAGCACCGGCGTCGACCACCGGCACGTGCGCCGGCTCGGGATCGACGAGCACCGCTTCGGCACCGTGCGCTACCTGCGCGACCCAGACACGCACGCCGTCACCCGGGTCGAGCCGTGGTCGATCGTGTTCACCGACCTGGACACCGGCGCGCTGCTCGATGTCGTCGACGGCCGCCGCGGCGCCACCGTCAGGACCTGGCTCGCGGCCCGGCCGCGGTGGTGGCGCCGGCGGGTGCAGCTGGTCGCGATCGACATGAGCAGCGAGTTCCGCGCCGCCGTCCGCAAGGCGCTGCCCAAGGCGCGGATCAGCGTCGATCACTGGCACGTGGTGCGCCTCGCGAACGAGATGGTCACCAAGGTCCGCCGCCGCCGCGTGTGGGAGCTGCACCAGCGCCGCGGCCGGAACGTGGACCCCCCGTGGAGGTACCGCAAGCTGCTCACCTGCGCCGGCGACCGGCTCTCTGTGCGGCAACGCGCCCGGCTCACCGAGATCCTCGAGCAGGACATTGAGCTGGCCGTCGCGTGGGGCATCAAGGAGCACGTCCGCCAGCTGCTCGCCGCCCGCGAGACGCCCACCTTCCAGCGCGAGTGGGCCCGGCTTGAGCGCGCCGTCAAGGCCACTCGCCTGCCCGAGCCGGTCGCGCTGTTCAAGACCCTTACCGCGTGGCGTCGGGAGCTGCTGACCTTCTGCCGCACCCGTGTGACGAACGCTCGCACGGAGGCGGCGAATCTCACTGCGAAGACGTTCAAGAGGATCGGGAGGGGCTACCGGAACCACGACAACTACAGATGCCGCATCATTGGCTACGCGCCGACACCGATGGCGGCGTGAACACCCAGACCATGCTCAAAGTTCAAGAGCCGTTTTGTCAGGGGTGCGCGAGAGGATCGATATCAAGCAGCACCCCACAAGGAGGCCGACCATGAGCACGACCACCGCTCCCACCCACACCCCGGCAGGCGTCACCGACGAGCGGATGGACGACAAGCCGGTGCTGTTGGCAGTGTCCTATCTGCGTGTGTCGACGCGGGAGCAGGCCGAGCGCGGCGGCACCGAGGAAGGCTTCTCGATCCCGGCGCAGCGTGAGGCCAACGCGCGGAAGGCTGACGAGCTGGGGGCGAGGGTCGTGCGCGAGTTCGTCGACGCCGGGGAGTCCGCGCGGTCTGCTGACCGTGACGGCTTGCAGGACATGCTGGCGTTCATCGCCGCGTCGCGGGTGCGGTTCTGCATCGTGCACAAGCTCGACCGGCTCGCCCGCAACCGCGCCGACGACGTGAAGATTCACGAAGCACTGCTTGCTTCCGGGGTCACTCTCGTGTCCGCCACCGAGAGCATCGACCAGACCCCGTCGGGGATGCTCGTCCACGGCATCATGAGCAGTATTGCGGAGTTCTACTCCCGGAACCTCGCCACCGAAGTCACTAAAGGCTTGTCGCAGAAGGTCGCGCAGGGCGGCACACCGATGCGGGCACCCATCGGCTACCTCAATGTGCGCCGCACCGACGACGCGGGCCGCGAAATCAGAACCGTCGCAGTCGATGCCGAACGCGCTCCACTCATCACCTGGGCCTTCGAGACCTACGCCAAGGGCGAGACCTCCGTGACCGGGCTGCTGTGCGACCTCACCGCGCGCGGGCTGGTCACGGTGCCGACACCGAAGCGCCCCTCCAAGCCGCTGGGGAAGAACACGCTCTACAAACTGCTCACCAACCCCTACTACGCGGGGGTGATTCGCTACAAGGGTGCGTTGCATCCCGGCGCGCATGAACCCATCGTGGAACCTGCCTTGTTCGACACCGTGCAAGCGCTCCTGCGGGCGCGGACGGCGAAGATGACCCGGCACGTCCAGCACGCGCATCACCTCAAAGGGCTCTTGCACTGCGGCACCTGCGGGTCGCGGATGCTGCTCGACTTCGCCACCAATCCCAAAGGCACCACCTACGCCTACTTCGTGTGCTCCGGTCGGGCCTCGAAGCGGACAGCCTGCACCCGGCGGGCCGTGCCTGTCGCGGTCGCCGAACGGCTCGTGGCCGACGCCTACGCGAGCATCACGATTAGCGACAGCACCTACGACCGCATCGCGGCTGATGTCGATGCCGCGTTCGACAAGCGCACCGCAGGCCGGAGCCAGGAGATCGCCGACCTCATCGCAAACCGAGCCAAGTTGGAGTCAGAGAGTGACAAGCTGCTGGCCGCGCACTTCGCTGATGCCATTGACCTGCCCACTCTGAAACGGCACCAAGATCGCATCCGGGCGGGCTTGGCGGACGTGAACCAGCGCCTTGCCGAGCACGACGAGCACCACACCGGCGGGCGCGCGTTCCTCCACGATTCGCTGCGGCTGCTCACCGACGCGCACCACGCCTACGCCCGATCCCACGATGCAGACCGCAGGCTGGCGAACCAGGCGTTCTACACCCGGCTCGACATCACCGACGACGAGCAACTACGCCCGAGACTCGCGGAACCGTTCGCCACCATCGTCCGCGAAGCCCACAAGCACAGCGACGACGAAGGAGAGGGGGCGGAACACGAACACGACGAATCTACGCATGTCGCGTGTTCCCGTAAGACACTTTGGGTGGAGCTAAGGGGATTCGAACCCCTGACCTTCTCATTGCGAACGAGACGCGCTACCAACTGCGCCATAGCCCCAGGTGCCTTGCGGCGGCGTCCAGAGTAGCACCGGACGGCGGGACGAGGCTAACCGGCCTCGCGCTCGCCCTCGACCTCGCGGGTGAGCTCGTCGGCAGGGGTCTCGGCGACCACCGGGGCGGATATCGCGGCGGGTGGCGTCGGCGCGGAGAGGTCGATGGTGCGGACGGTGCGCGGCGCCAGCGGGGTCGACACATAGGTCGGCCGGGTGATCGGGACGGGATCCCACAGCGAACCCAGACCGGCCAGCGGCACGCTCAGTTCGACGGAGTGCTCGTGGTCGGCGACGTCCTGCTCGGTGAGGGCCAGGGCGACCGTCTCCTCGTCGAAGCTCTGCTTGATCCGCTGCGCCCGGCGATCCAGATCGGCCCGCATCGTTCGGACGCTGAACCGGGCCACGATCAGGAAGAGCAGCAGCAGGCCGGCGGGGATGGCGGCACCCCACCAGGCGCCGATTCCGAAGTAGGCCAGGGCCGCCACCCCGAGCTGCACCAGCAGCAGGAAGATCAGCACCCGGCGGCGCCGCTGCGCGGCGTGCTCGTCGATCAGCCGGAGTTCACGCAGCTGGGCGCTGCGGGTGAGCGGCGTGGAGACCTCGGCGACGCCCTCGTCCGCCTGGGCGAGGGATTCCCCGCTGCGGACGATGGTCACCGCCGAAGGAGTGAACGGGATGTCGATCTCGCCGTCCTCGGCGTCGCCGCGATGGCTCAGGTAGTACGGGATGAGGTAGACCAGCCAGAACGCGGCAATCATCGCGAAGATCACACCGGTCACACCCACACCCCGAACCGTACGTGGCCGCACTCCCCCGCCGCGCGACCCGGCGCGGAGTGTCGGGGAATCACGACCCAGGTCGCACCCGAACTGAACCGCAGAAGTGGTCGTTGCCAGCACTGCCTATCGGGTGAACAGGAGTCGGACCGCAGATGTGGTCGTCATTCCGGCGGATTCGGGCCGAATGACGACCACATCTGCGGACTCACCGCGAGACGCACCGAAGACCGGGCTGACAACGACCATATCTGCGGTCGGAGTGATCAACTGCCGGAGGATCGGGTCCGGTAGCGGACCAGCACGCCTTCGGGGACTTCCTCGCGGTGCAGGGCGAACATGTCGTGGTCGCGCCAGTCGCCGTCCACGTGCATGTAGCCGGGGCGGCGGCCCTCGTGGCGGAAGCCGAGCTTGCGCACCACCGCCAGGCTGTTGGTGTTCTCGGGGCGGATCGCGATCTCGATGCGGTGCAGCCGCAGCGTGACGAAACAGTAGTCGCAGGCCATCGCCACGGCGGTCGGGATGATCCCGCGGCCGGCCCAGGCCGGATCGATCCAGTAGCCGATCTGCGCCCAGGACGCGGAGCCATGGGTGATGCCGCCGACGGTCACCTGCCCGATGAACCGCGGCCGGCCGCCCTCCGGGGTGTACTCGACCGCCCAGGGCAGCATGCTTCCGCGCCGGGCGCGGGCGTTCGAGCGGCGCACCAGGCCGGCGAAGGTCGCGGCCTCCTCCAGCGATTCGGGGGGCCGGCTCGAATCCCACGGACGGAACCACGCCGCGCCCCGCCGCCGGATCTCAGCCCAGGCCCGCTCGTCACGGACGCGCACCGGGCGCAGCCGCACCGGCCCTTCCTGCAGGACGACCGGCCAGCGGCCGACGGCCACCCTCAGCCTCGCAGCGACCAGGTGGTGACGTCGCTGTGCGCGGCCAACTCGGCCACGCCAGGGCCCACCACGATCAGCGCGTCGGCGGCGACCAGCGCGGCCGCGCCGGCGTCCAATGGATCGACACCGCGATCGCTGGTCCGCGCGAGCACGAAGTTCGTGACCTGCGGGTCGACGGTCAGCGGACGGACGATCGGCGCGGCACCCGGTTCGCGATCCGGCCCGGTCACGCCGGCGAGCTTGCGGATCACCGGCCGGGCGAAGACCTGGTAGCTGACGAAGGCCGCCGCCGAATCGCGGGGCAGCACCAGCAGCGGAGTCGCCTCCGCACCCACGGACGCCGAGAGGGCAGGCCCCTGGGGGGCCATCGCGACGCCGGCGGTGTCGACCGTGCCGACTTCGCCGAGCACGCCGGCCAGTTCAGCGGTGGCATCCGCCACCAGCAGGATCAGGTCGGCGCGCAAGAGCTGGTCGGTCAACGTACGGCGCAAATCGGTGGCCTCGCCGGCCACGATGCCGATCGGGAAGACCTGGGCGCCGTCGGCGCGGGCCGCCGCGGCGATCAGCGGCGTCCCTCCGTCGTAGACCTGGTTCAGCCGCTCCAGCGGCAGGCCGGGTTCGATCAGGTCGGCGCCGATGCTGGCGACCACCACCCGCGGCTTGGGCCGGGCCAGCACCTTGTCGATGCCCACCTCGGCCAGCAGCCCGATCGCGCGGGCGTCGAGCACGGTGCCGCTGGGCAGCAGCAGGTCACCGTCGGTGATCCGGGAGCCGGCCGGTTCGAGCCCGGTCTGGAAGGCGACCTCGGCGGTGAACTCCACCTCGTCCACCAGTTCGGTGGCGGAGGCCAGTTCGACGACCGCGTCGCAGCCCTCGGGCAGCGGTGCGCCGGCGGCCACCTTGACGACGGTGCCGGGCATCAGCGGGGCGCCGCGGAAGCCGCCCGGGTCGATCTCGCCGACGATCGGCAGCCGCACCGGATGGTGCACCGTCGCGCCGACCAGGTTGGAGCCGCGCACCGCCCAGCCGGCCACCCGGGCTGTGGCGCAGACCGGCAGGTCGATGTCGGAATCGATCGATTCGCACAAGGTGAGCCCGACCGCGTCCAGCAGCCCGATGCCGAAGGGCCGCAGGCTGGTGACCGAATCGAGCAGGCGGTCGCGGTACTCGGCGACGCCACGCGGTTCGGCGCCGACCGGCGCCGGGGTCTCGGGAAGGGCGATGGGTTCCGCAGCGGATGCGGTGGGATCCGACTTGGAGCGTCCGAACAAGGCCATGCACTTACGATAGGTCAATGACCGCCGAGCCCCGCGGAGCCCGCGCCGACGCGAGTGCCGCGAAGGACGCGCTGCGGTTCCGGCTCCGCGCTCGTCGCGATCCGGCCTCCCTGCCGGACGGCGATCGCACCCGGCGGGCCCTCGAGCTGTGCTCCGGCAGCGCGGTGGTCGCCGCCTACGCGTCGATCCGGGGCGAGCCCGACAGCTGGGAACTCATCGACGCCCTGGCCGCCCGCGGCGTCCGCGTCCTGCTGCCGCGACTGGGCAGGGAACCCGACTGGGCCTGGTACACCGGACGCGACCGGCTGGTGCCCTCCTGGCGTGGCATCCCGCAGCCGGACGGCGAACCGCTGGGCGCGGACGCCTTGACGCTGGCGGAGTGGATCTGGGTGCCGGGGCTGGCCGGGACGGCCGCGGGCGACCGGCTGGGCACCGGCGGCGGCTGGTACGACCGGGCTCTGGCCCACGCCCGCACGGGGACGCCGATCGGGATGCTGCTCTTCGACGGCGAACTGCTGGACGCGGTGCCGACCGACCCGTGGGACCGCCGGGTCGGCTGGATCCTGACCGCCTCGGCGACGGTGCGGACGGAATAGCCCGGACCGATGACGGGTTCTTTCAGGTGATCCCGTAGGATTCACGCTGGTAAACCCCTTGTCAGGAAGAACGCCATGCCCACCTATCAGTACCGCTGCACCGAGTGCGCCACCGAACTGGAAGCTGTGCAGAAGTTCACCGACCCCCCACTGACCGAATGCCCCGAGTGCGGCAGCGACCTGCGCAAGGTCTTCAGCGCGGTCGGCGTGGTCTTCAAGGGCTCCGGCTTCTACGCCACCGACAGCCGCTCGAAGGGCAAGGCCAACGCGGCCAAGCCTGCCGAGGCGAAGTCCGAGCCGGCCAAGAGCGAGAAGAAGCCGGCCGAGAAGGCGTCATCCACAACCACCTCCTCGACCGCTGCCTGAGGCTGTGCACAACTGACACATTCCGCGTCCGCGTGCCAAGAATGCGGATGTGACCAAGCTTCTCGATTCGTTCCGCCGCGCCCTGCGCTGGCATCGCCGGCTGCTCGCCGCCGCCCTGGCCGGGCTGGCGGCCTACCTCGTCCTGACCGGGCTGACCGAGCAGGACGACACCACCCGCGTGGTGGTCGCCGCCCACACCATCGAGGCCGGCCGGACGATCGGCGCCGGCGACCTGACGACGCTCGAACTGCCGCGGGCGGCCGTCCCGGAAGGGGCCTTCACCGACGCTGCCGCGGCGCTCGGTGAGGCGGTGCTGGTCGCGGTGCCGGCGCGGGCGGTGCTCACCGCGTCCTCGCTGGCCAGCAGCGACAACCTGGTGGCGGCGGGACGGGTGGCGCTGCCGCTGGCCTTCTCGGAATCGGCCCCGGTGGCCCTGGTGCGCCCGGGTGACCGGATCGACGTGCTCGGGCCGGGGCCGTCCGGCTCGGTGGAGGTGCTGGCGAGCGAGGTGCGGGTGATCGCCATCCCCGAACTGGATACCGGGTTGTTGGGGGGTGGCTCGCCGGTCGTCCTGGTGGATGTCGACCGGACGCAGGCCGCCCGCCTGGTCGCGGCCGGTTCACCCCTCAGCTTCGCACTCAGCTGAGTTCTGCCTTGCTGGGCGACCAGTCACATGCCGATTGCCTTGTCAGATAGTGGTTCCACCACTCGCGGCCCGGCACGGGGCCGTAGGCTATGCGGCGCAATCTACCCAAGGAGAGTAATCAGCCATGAAGGGCTTCAAGGAATTCCTGATGCGGGGCAACCTGATGGACCTCGCCATCGCCGTCATCATCGGTGGTGCGTTCGGCGCTGTCGTCAGCTCGTTCACCGATGTGGTGCTCAGCGTGATCGGCCTGATCGGCGGCAACCCCGACTTCAGCACGGTGCGCCTCGGCCCGATCCTGGTCGGCCCGTTCATCAACGCCGTGGTCTCGTTCGTGATCATCGCCGCGGTGGTCTACTTCGGCATCATCAAGCCGATGGAGGGGCTGCAGAAGCTGCGCAAGAAGGAAGAGGCGGCCGCCGAGGAAGAGGCCGGCCCGAGCTCCGAGGATCTGCTGACCGAGATCCGCGACCTGCTGAAGGCGCAAGCCAAGAACTGAACCCAGTTCACCGACGACCCCGGGCCATGCCCGGGGTCGTCGTCGTTCCGGCCCGATTCCGGACCTGCGACTGGTCGGTGGTCATCTCGAGATCCCGGGTCAAGCCCGGGATGACGGTGGTTGCGGGTCTGCTCGCCCACCGATCAGCGTCGGGCTCAGGGATCGTCGGCGTCGCCTCAGTAGTGCGGGGGGACGTCGCGGAGCAGGCGCTGCTCGTCGGCGTTCAGCGCGGTGCGACCGGACGGGCCGCGGGTTTCGAGGGTGACGATGTCGAGCAGTCCCCGCGTCCGTCCGAGGGCGGCGTGCAGTTGTGCCGCGCCGCAACCAGCCCGCAGCGGGGACGGGATCCGGTGCGGCCAGGGCTGTTCGGCCTTGACGGTGGCGCGGGCGTGCGCGGCGATCCGTCCGGCGTCCCAGCCGGCGGCAGCCAACTGGGGCACCAGCAGGGCGGCGTCGGGCGCACCAGGCTCGTCCAGCACCAACTCCTCCCCCACCAGGGCGTAGCCGATGGCGGCGTGCCAGCGGGGCACGGCAGCGGTCATCGGTAGTACCGGCGCTCACCCGCATCGGCCAGCACGACCTCGCCGACCACCTCGGACGGGGCGTCGAAGACCCAGTCGCCACGCACCACCAGCGACTCCGCCCGGCTCAGCGAGGGCACCGTCCGCACCCGCTCGTCGAAGTCGCCGACCAGCCGGTAGTAGCGCTCGTCCAAGTCGATCCCGGGGATCTGGGTGGTGGCCGCGAGGGTGCCGTCGGCGCGCAGGTCGAAGACGTCCGAGCGCAGCAGCATGAGTTCGTTGGTGGTCTTGACCGGCAGGAAGCGGTCGCGTCCCACGGCGATCGCCCGCGCCCCGGGGAAGACCTCGATGGCCGAGCCCATCGCGGTCTCGAACTGGACCACCCGCGGCGAGGCCTTGTCGGTTGGGTCGACGGTCTTCTCGTTGCGGATCAGCGGTAGCTCCAGCACCCCGCCCCGGTCGATCATCGCCTGCCGCACCTGCGCGATGTCGAGCCACAGGTTGTTGGCGTGGAAGTACGGGTGACGGTACTCGTCGGTGAAGAAGTGCATCTCGTCGGCGGCGGTCTGAGCGGTGTCCCGCAGGATCAGCTGGCCGTCGCTGCGGCGGATCGCCAGGTGACCGCCCTTGCGGTCGTTGACCGTCCGTGGGCAGACCTCGGCGGCGTAGGGGGCGCCGGTCGAGGCGAACCAGCCGGCCAGCTTCGCGTTCGGCGCCGCGCCGAGGTTGTCGCCGTTGGCCACGCTGATGTACCGGAAGCCGGCGTCGAGCAGGGCGTCGAGCACCCCGGAGCCCCACAGCGCCGGGTAGAGGTCGCCGTGACCGGGCGGGCACCACTCCAGGCTCGGATCGGCCGGCCACTCCACGGGAGTGAAGTCGTCGGTGCGGATCTTCGGTTCGGCGCTCTGCAGGAAGTCCAGCGGCAGCCCGTCCACGGCCAGTTCCGGGTAGCGCGCCAGGTACTCCAGGGTGTCCTCCCGGGTGCGGAAGGAATCCATGAAAAGCAGCGGCAGCCGGACGCCGTGAGCCTGCCGGGCGGCGAGCACCTGGGCGACGATGAGGTCGAGGAAGTTCCGGCCGTCCCGCACCGGCAGCAGCGACTTGGCCCGGTCGAGGCCCATCGAGGTGCCCAACCCGCCGTTGAGCTTGATGATCACCGTCCGGGCCAGCGCGGCCTGGGCGTCGGCGTCGCTGACCTCGACCTGGTCGAGCCGGGGCGGGTCGGTCAGCGGTTCGATGGTGTCCTCGCCGATCAGCCCGGTGCTGCCGGCCTCGGCCAGCCGGTAGTAGTGGGTGAAGACATCGATCGCCACCGGGTCGACGCCGGCGTCGGCCATTCTGCGGGTGGCCAGGGACAGCCCGTACTCGCTCATGCCCTGATCGTAGGAGATCCGGAGGGAGGACTGGAACGGCACCGCGACTGCGGGCAAAGAAAGAGAGAGTGACGCTGATCGAAGGGCTTAAAGCCGTCTACCCACCCCCAGGAGACAACATCGACCGCGCGTCACTCTCTGAGAAAGACCATACATGAGGGCGCCCAACGAATCCAGTTGGCTGCGAAAAAACCTGGCCTCAAACGCCAGGTTCACAGCTACATTTCAGCTTCGGCTCAGCCAGCACGCGGAAAACGGCTTGTCACTCACCCGGAGGACAGCGGCCGTCCAGCCTCGGGAGACGCCCGGCTAGCGGTCGAGGCGGGCGAAGCCGGTCACATGCAGGATCAGTTCGCCGGCCTCGTCGCAGGCGTCGAGGTCGACCGTGGCGGTGATCGACCAGTCGTGGTTGCCGGCCGGGTCGTCGATGATCTGGCGGATCTCCCAGCGGCGGCCGTGCTCGGTGACGACGTGCAGCGCCGGGCCGCGGGCGTCGGCGCCCAGGCCGATCTCGTCGTGCTCGTCGTAGTACTCGGCCAGGGCGGCGTCCCAGTCGGCGAAGCTCATGGTGCGGAACGGATCGTCGGCGTCCAGGGCGAGCAGGGCGTCGATGTCGTCGCGGGCGGCGACCTCGACCCGCCGGAACAGGGCGTTGCGGACGAGCACCCGGAAGGCCCGCGGGTTGCCGGTCACCGGACGGGCGGGTGGCGGGGCGTCGTCGGTCACCTCGCCGCCGGAGAGGCCGGTGAGCCGCGCCCACTCGTCCAGCAGGGAGGAGTCGGTGAGCCGGGTGACCTCGCCCAGCCACTCGATCAGATCCTCCAGATCCTCGGTACGGGCCGATTCCGGGACGGTCTGGCGCAGCGCGCGGTAGGCGTCGGAGAGGTAGCGCAGCACCAGGCCCTCGCTGCGCTGCACCTGGTAGAAGGCGACGAACTCGCCGAAACCCATGGCGCGCTCGTACATGTCGCGGACCACCGACTTGGGCGAGACCGGGGTCTCGGCCAGCCACGGGTGGCCGGCGAGCATCACCCGGTGGGCGTGTTCGAGCAGCTCGGCCAGCGGACGCGGCCAGGTCACCTCGTCGAGGATCGCGACCCGCTCCTCGTACTCGACGCCATCCGCCTTGAGTTCGGCGACCAGCTCCCCCTTGGCCTTGAACTGCTGCTGCAGCAGGATCTGCTTCGGATCCTCCAGGGTCGATTCGATGATGCTCACCGCGTCGAGGGCGTAGCCGGGCGAGGTCTGGTCGAGCAGTTCCAGCGCCGACAGGGCGAAGGCCGAGAGCGGCTGGTTGAGCGCGAAATCGTGCTGCAGATCGACGTTCAGGGCGTACCGGCGTCCCCCGGCGGTGGGTTCGGGCAGCCGGGTGACCACGCCGGCGGCGATCAACGACCGGCCCAGCTGCAGCGCCCGGCGGTAGAGCCGGCGCCGGGCGGCGGGGTCGTCGGTGCAGGAGTCGATCAGGGCGACCACCGCGGCGACCGTGTCCGTGTCGCGTTGCAGCAGGTTGAGCAGCAGCGCGTGGGTGACGCGCATCCGGGCGACCAGCGGCTCGGGCTCGGCGGTGGTGAGCCGTTCGAAGGTCTCCGCGGTGAAGTTGACGAAGCCCTCGGGGGCCTTCTTGCGCTGCACCTGGCGGCGCTTCTTCGGGTCGTCTCCGGCCTTGGCGAGCGCCTTCTCGTTCTCGGCGACGTGCTCGGGCGCCTGGCCGACGACGTAGCCGACGGTGTCGAAGCCGGCGCGTCCGGCCCGTCCGGCGATCTGGTGGAATTCGCGGGCCCGCAGCAGGCGCTGGCGGCGTCCGTCGAACTTCGACAGCGACGAGAAGAGCACCGTCCGGATCGGGACGTTGATGCCGACCCCCAGGGTGTCGGTGCCGCAGATCACGCTGAGCAGGCCGCGCTGGGCGAGGGTCTCGACCAGGCGGCGGTAGCGCGGCAGCATTCCGGCGTGATGGACGGCGATGCCCGAGTTCAGCAGCTTGGCCAGGGTCTTGCCGAAGCCGCCGGCGAACCGGAAGCCGGCCATCGCCTCAACGAGCTCGCGGCGATGGGAGCGGTCGATCAGGCCGGAGCTGAGCATGGCCTGGGCCCGTTCGACCGCCGCCGCCTGGGTGGGATGGACGATGTAGACCGGCGCCCGGTCGTTCCGCAGCAGCAGCTCGATGGTTTCGTGAATCGGCCGCAGCGACCACTCGTACTCCAGCGGGACGGGGCGCACCGCGCCGCCGATCACGGACGTGGCACGACCCGTCCGCTCCCCCAGCGAGCGGGCCAGGCTCGTCACATCGCCCAGGGTCGCCGACATGATGACGAACTGCGCCTGCGGCAACTCGACCAGGCCGACCTGCCAGGCCCAGCCGCGGTCGGGGTCGGCGATGAAGTGGAACTCGTCCATCACCACCTGGTCGACCTTCGCCGCCGGGCCTTCGCGGAGCGCGATGTTGGCCAGGATCTCGGCGGTGCAGCAGACGATCGGCGCGTCGGCGTTCACCGAGGCGTCGCCGGTGACCATGCCGACCTTGTCGGCGCCGAAGATCTTGCACAGGGCGAAGAACTTCTCGCTGACCAGGGCTTTGATCGGCGCGGTGTAGTAGCTGCGTCCCCCGGCGGCCAGCGACGCGAAGTGGGCGGCGGTGGCGATCAGGGTCTTGCCGGAGCCGGTCGGGGTGGTGACGATCGTGTTCGCCCCGGTCAGGATGTCGATGATCGCCTCGTCCTGGTGCGGGTACAGCGTCAGGCCGTCGCCACCGGCCCAGCTGACGAAGGCCTCGTAGAGGGCATCGGGGTCGGCGGCGCCGTTCTCCGGGATCAGGTCGGTCAGGCGCATCGTCCACCCATCGTCCCATCGGAACGCGGCTCGGCCCAATCCTCCCCCGCCCTGCTCCGCCCGGTAGACTCGCCGGAACCGAGAGGAGGCCCAGCGTCGTGCAGCTGCCGTCCGGTTCCGAACGCGCCCGCCGCGCTCTGGCCTTCCTGAGGCACCAGATCGTCTCCGGGCAATGGCCGATCAACTCGCGCATCCCGATCGAAGCCGAACTGATGGAGCTGATGGGCGTCGGCAAGACGACCGTCCGCGAGGCCGTCCGGTCGCTGGCGAGCGTCGGCATGCTGGAGACCCTGCCCGGACGCGGCACCTTCGTGCGCTCCCGGACGCCGGTGAGCGCGGTGCTGACCGACACCCTGGCCGAGTACGACCTGGCGGAGTTGCTGGTCTTCCGCCGCGCCCTCGAGGTCGAGGCCGTGCAGCAGGCCGCCGTCCGTCGCTCCGAGGCCCAGCTGGCGGCGCTGCGGGAATCGCACGACCACGACGTCCGCCCCGATCCGGATTACCCCGGACGGGTGGAGCGCGGCCGCACCCCCGGCCAGTTCCACTTCCTGATCTTCGAGGCCAGCGGCAGCCCCCTGCTGACCGACCTGTACGCCGTCGTGATGGCCGGGCTGCGCCGCGGCGTCGACCAGGGCCGGCTGGGCTACGGCGCCAGCGAGGATCTCCGCCGCACCGACCACGCCGCGATCCTGGCCGCGATCGAGGCGGGCGATCCCGTCGCCGCCGCCCATGCGACCGCCCTGCACGTCGACCGCGACCTGGTGATCGAGCCCGGATAGCCGCGGCTCAGGTGACCTTCAAGGTGACCTTCTTGCTGGTCTTGCCGGTCACGTTCTCGTTGCCCTCGTAGACCACCTTGAGCTTGTGCTTGCCCTTCTTCTTGATCTTCGGCAGCGTGACCTTGAGGGCGCCCTTGTTGCCGGCCTTCAGGGTGTAGGACGCGATCCGCTTGCTGCCGTCGTAGACCACCACGACACCGGTCGCGTAGAGCGAGCCCGGCGCGCCCGAGATGGACGCCTTGAGGGTCGCCCTGGCCCGCTTGGTCCGCTTCACCTTGGATTTCGCCGGCTTGATCGAGGTGGCGGAGGAGGCCTTCGTCACGACGAAGTCCTGCGTGGCGGTCGCCGCGGCGACCAGGTCGTTGCCGGCGAAGTCGGCCCGCACGGTCTGCGGCCCGGCGCCGGCGTCGCGTGGCAGGGCCACCGAGGTGCCGGCGGCCGCCACCGAGACGGTCTTCGACCAGCTGCCCTGGCTCACCACGACGGTGCCCGCGGCGGGGGTGCCGTCGATGCTCAGCCGCACGGTGGTGCTGCGGGCGGCGCCGTAGGTCAGCTTCGTGGGTGCCGTCAGGGTCAGCGCCGCGGGCCGCTTGCTGCTCACCTCGACCACGGCGGCCGCCACCGTCGCGCCCTGGGTGGCCAGGACGCGGTGACTTCCCGCCGCGGGAGCGGTGACAGGTCCGCTGATGCCGCCGGTCGAATCCGCCGTCAGCTCTCCGCCGCCACCGCCGCTCGTGGTCACCTCGACCGCGCTGCCGGGTGCGAAGCCCGACCCGGTCACGGTCATGGCGCCACCGGCGGACGGGCTCCCGACGACCGCGATCGCGGGTGCGTCCGGGCTCACGGTCAGGGTGTGCGGTGAGCTCGAGATCGGCTGGTCGTTGATCACGCCGGCCGGCGGCAGCACGCAGGAGAGCCCGACGTTGAACCGGACCAGCACCGACTCGCTGATCGAAGCGGGCAGTTCGACCACACCGCTGGCGGAACCGTCCGGGCCGGCCTCGATGCAGGCGAGCACCTGCTCGGAGACCACCACGGCGATCTTCTGCGGGGCGCCGGTGACGCCGAGGTAGCCGTCGAGGTCGTAGGCGATCGTGCCACCCGGGCGCACCACGGTGGTCGGCACGGCGGCGGTGATCGGCCTGGTGGCGGTGATCGGCACCTCCTAGGTCACCGGGCCGGTGCTGACCGCCAGGGTGTGCGCTCCGGGCGCGAGCGAGCCGGGGAGCGCGACGCGGGCCGAGGCGGGCAGCCGTCCGTCGCCGTCGGTGGTGATCGAGGACGCCAGGCCGGCGCCGTCCAGGGTCACCTCGACCGTCGCGCCGGGGGTGAAGCCCCGCCCGGCGAGGGTCACCTGCGCGCCCGGGCGGAAGTGACTGCCCGGCTGGAAGAGGTTGGTCGGGCTGGTGAGACCGGTGGTGAGTCGGTCGACCATCCGCAGCGGCACGTTGAAGGTGATCGGATCGGTGAGCCGGTCGCCGGTGGTGGTGAAGAAGGCGCCGCTGAGAATCCGCAACCAGTGGTCGCCGGTGCCGATCGGGCCCGGCTTGGTCAGGTTGGCGGGGGCCTGGATCCAGCCGTGGAAGGATCCGCCGTCGGTGTGGTCGGTGATGAACCAGTACTTGGCCTCGCTGGCCGGCGGCACGGTCGGGTTGCCGGGGAAGTAGGCGTCCTCGCCGCCGATGGTCCAGGCCGGTCCGGCGTCGTAGTCGTAGGGCCGGACGGCGACCAGCACCTCACCGGTGGATCCCTGCGTGGCGACGAACCCCGGGCGGGCCGTCGTCCGATCACTCGGAGGACGGCCCGCCCGGCGGTCACTTGGTGACGGTCAGGGTCGCCTTGCCGGACGACCCCGCGATGTTCGCGTCGCCGGCGTAGCTCACCTTGATGGTGTGCTTCTTCGCCTTCAGCTTCGGCAGGGTCACCTTCACGACTCCGCCGCCGGCCTCGGTGAGGGTCGCCGTGGCGATCTTCTTCGAGCCGTCGTAGACGGTGATCGTGCCGGTCGGCGAGACCCCGGCGGGCAGGCCCGCGGCGGCGACCGTGACGGTGACAGCACCCTTCTTGCTCTTCTTGATCTTCTTCTTGGCGAGCTTGAGCTTCGTGGTCGAGGCAGCCTTGGTGACCGTCAGGGTCGCCGAGGCCGAGGCCGCTTCGACACCGGGCTTCGCGGCGAGGGTCGCGGTCACCTCGTGGCTGCCGGCCGCCAGCGTCCCCGGCAGTTCGATCGTCGCGGTGCCGGAGGCGTTCACCTCGGTGGTGCCCACCTCCTCGCCGTCGATCGCGACCTTCACCTTTCCGGCGGACGGGACGCCGTCCACGGCCACGTTGACCGTGAGGCTGGCCGCCGAGCCGTAGACCACCGAGGAGGCCAGGCCCAGGTTCAGCGTCGAGCCGTCCGGGGTCAGGTCGATGGTGACCAGCTTGGAATCGTTGTTGCCGATGCCCGAGGCGACCACCTGGTAGCCGTTGCCGATGGCGGTGATGCCCCACAGATGATCGTCGGAGCCGCCGAGGTCGACCAGGGTCGACTCGCCCTCGCTGCCGTCGGGAGCGGTGACCGTCAGGATGGCGTCATTGGTGCCCTGGCTGGCGCCCACGCCGACGATGCGGCCGTCGGGCAGCACCACGTGCGCCCGGTGCCGGTCGCCGCTGCCGTTGCCGTCGGCCCCGAAGTGGTAGGTGAGCAGGCCGCGGTCGCCCCAGGCGCGGTTCAGGCTGCCGTCGGCCTTGAGCCCGAACAGGATCGCGTCCACGCCGTTGTTCGCGGCCGGGCCTGTGCGTCCGCCCCGGTAGCCGTAGGCGCTCACGAGGTAGGTGTCCTCACCCAGCTTGCTGAAGCCGTAGGCCTCGGCGAAGCCGCCGGTGCCGCCCGGGTAGAGGGTGGTCAGGCCGTCGTCGCCCCAGGTCTCGTCCGGCTGGCCGCCCGAGGTGACCTTGCTGATGAACGGCTGGTTGTTGGAGCCGACGTTGGCGTAGCCGGTGCTGAACCAGGAGCCGTCGGAGTCGAGGTAGCCGCGCCGGACGTTCATGCTGAACGAGGTCGGGAAGGCTACGACGCCACCGTCGCCGAAGCCGGTGTCGAGACCGCCGTTCGCCTTCACCTGGACGGTCGCGAGCGCGCGGGTGGTTCGGGTGCCCTCGCTGTCGGTGCCGACGCCGGCGGTGAAGACCGCCTTGTTGTTGCTGCGCACGGCGATGTCGTAGCCGGCGTAGTCGGGGATGCTCGCGCCACCGGAGGGGTTGACCCCGTCGCTGAGCGAGATCCGGCTCCAGCCGGCGACGCCGTAGCTGGTGTCGAGGGTGCCGCGCGGATGCAGCCGGGCGACGAACAGGTCGGTGTCGGCGGCCGAACCGGCCTCCGACTGGACGCCCTCGACCTCGCCGAGCACCAGGATGCGGCCCAGCTTGGAATGCTGCCCAGCGTCGTGGACGAGCCTGGGTCAGGGCCTGGATGAGCGCGGCGCCCTCCGGCGTCCCGGCGCCGGCTCCGACCACCCGGCG
>JAPUEM010000021.1:15368-28524 GCA_027492575.1 Propionicimonas sp. | reverse complement strand
CGGCCTGCCGGCGTTCCTGGGCGGCCTTCTCCCGATCGATGCCGCGGAAGGTCTGGACCGCGGCGGTCAATCCCGCCTCCCTGCGGTCGATGCGTCCGCCGGCGGACCACACCCAGACCGGCCGCCGGTCGCGCCGGTAGAGCCGGCACTCCCCCGAGCTGTCGTGGCCCAGGTGGGATCGTTCGAGCGCGAGTTCGGCGGCCGCGAGGCCTTCGGCGTCCTCCTCCGCGGTGGGCCACCAGGGGTAGGGCGGCAGGAAGGGGCCGTCCTCGAGCGCGTAGCCGGAGAGTTCGGTGAAGGCCTGGTTCAACTCGAGGACGAGGCCCTCTTCGTCAAAGACCACCACACCGTCCTGGATGGCGGCCAGCACGGCCCACCTGCCCACCTGCGCATCATGAGCTACCGGATCCGGCGGCATTGGCCCCCCTTATCGCCAGGAACACTGTCCATTGTCGGAGAAGCCCGGCCGATGCAGTGATCCTCTCACCAAAGCGCGGCGCGGGCGAGCAGCACAAAGGGGTGGCCCGCAGGGATTGTTACCCTGCGGGCCACCGGTCTTGGATCCCGGCCCGGATCCGGGCTCAGGTGAAGAGGCTCACCCCACCGGGGCCGACGATCAGGCCGACGACGATGAGGACGATTCCCCACAGGATCTGCTTCTGAATGATCGCGAAGATGCCCGAGACCACGAGTACCGCGGCCAGCACCCACAGCAAGGTATCCATGATCGTCTCCTCAGCGGCGGAACTCGTCAGCGGCGTCCTTGACGGCGTCCTTGGCCTCTTCGACGTCCTTCTTGACCGCGGCCTTGGCCTGATCGACCTTGCCCTCGGCCTCCAGCCGTTCGTTGTCGGTGAGGCGGCCGATGCCTTCCTTCACCTTGCCGGCGACGTCCTCGACGGCGTTCTTGGCCTTGTCTTCGATGCCCATCGTGGGTTCCTCTCGTTGTTCGGTGAACTCTGAGTACCCCCGCCGAGAGTCGTTCAAACCGCGGTCGCTAGTGGATGAGCACCTTGAGCGCCACCATGGCGAGCCCGAAGGCGGCGGTGATCAGCGCACCGGTCAGGCGCATCCAGAGCCGGTCCGACCAGCGGGAGACCCCCCAGAACCCCAGGACGGCCAGCAGTGCCACGTTGATCCACAGCGCGCCCCAGACCGCCTGTTCCTGGCTGATCACTCCCAGCGCGCTCGCGCCGAGGGTGATGAGCGGCACGGCCGCCGAGGTGAGCATCCCCCACAGGTGGCCCAGTGAGTGCCGGATCGCACCCACCAGTTTCACGGCGGTCGAGTGCGTCTCGTCGGTGTCGTCGCCCAGATGCGCCACCGTCCCCGAGTAGACATGCGCCAACCAGAAGACCAACGCCGTCCCCACCACCTTGAGCAGCACCTCCCCCGGTTCGGCGTCGGACTTGTTGGCCACGATCACCAGCAGACCGGAGACCATCACCACCCCGTAGACCGCCGACTCCGAGAGCACCATCGACGCGATGGTGCGCAGCGGATGACCGCCGGTCTGCGAAGCGTCTGCCATGGACGCGATTATGTCGTCTCCACAGCCGCCCTCGCGAGCCCGATCGCAGCACACCGACTTGGACACCCACGGTCCGCAACAGCTACCGTGACTCCCGAACATGGGGCGTTAGCTCAGCCGGTCAGAGCAGGGGACTCATAATCCCTGGGTCGCGGGTTCGAGCCCCGCACGCCCCACCCCGAATGTCTTGCGGGAATGCTTGATGTCTTGCGGGAACACGCGACATGCTTGATGGGTCGTGTTCGTGTCTCTTGCTCCGCCTCTTCTCCTTCGTCGCCGCCGTGTTGCCCCAGCGATGCCGGCCCCGACGAGCAGACATCAGCACAACATGCAGCGCATGACCAGGCGTCCGCCGCCGATGGGAGCGAGCGACCAATAACCTCGGCGTGCTCCCCGGTCGCTGTCGGTGGGCCCAGATACGATGAGGGGGTGTTGGCGACAGACCTCCTGGGCATCGCCGAGGTCGAGCGAGTCGCCGCCCTCGGCAGGCTCGACGCGCGCACGCAGGGCGACCTAGGTCAGTTCTTCACCCCTGCTGCCGCCGCTCAGCTGATCGCCTCCCTGCCGAGCCTGCCGTCAAGCGGCACGCTTCGCGTGCTTGATCCTGGAGCTGGCTCCGGGGTGCTCACTGCCGCTTTGGTAAGCCGAGCGCTAGCTGAACAGCCCGAACTGTCAATAGAGATCGTCGCAGTTGAACGCGATCAAGCCGTGCTGCCACACCTTCGGGCAACCCTCGCCGAATGCGAGCGTGCTGGGGAAGGTCGAGTGACGGCAGAGCCTGTAGAGGCCGACTTCATTCTCGATTCCACTGGACTGGATCCCGCACTCAATCTGGAAGCACAGTTCGATCTAGTGATCGAGAATCCGCCTTACGGCAAGCTGGCGGTGTCGAGCACACACCGAACCGCCATGCGTGCCGCCGGGATCGATGCTCCGAACCTCTACGCTGCGTTCCTTGCTCTGTCTGTCGCAGCGCTGCGGACCGGCGGGCAGATCGTCGCGATCACACCCCGGTCATTCTTCAACGGACCGTACTTCGGAGCGTTCCGCTCCCATCTGCTCGACTCGATCGCGCTCGACCGGGTACACGTCTTCGACTCCCGTTCCACCGTGTTCGCCGACACAGGTGTGCTCCAGGAGAACGTCATCTTCTCCGGAACCCGCGGAGTTGCCCCCGGCGTCGTTGAGCTTTCGGTCAGCCGCGACCACACCGACGACATCGCCTCGCGCGTCGTTCCCTACGACGATGTCGTCTTCCCAGACGACCCCAACCGATTCATCCGGCTGGCGACCGACGCAGACGACACGAGGGTTGCCGAGCAGGTGCTGTCCCAACCTTGCGCACTGACCGATCTCGGCGTACAGGTGTCGACCGGCCGGGTGGTGGACTTCCGCTCACGCCATGCACTGAGCGGCGTCGAACTGCCTGAAGCGGTTCCGCTGGTCTATCCAGGCAATCTCCGTGACGGCGGAGTGCTCTGGCCGCGACCAATCCGTAAGCCGCAGTGGTTCCAACCGACCAGTGACAAGGATCGGGCAATGCTTCTGCCCGAGGGGTGGTACACCGTCGTCAAGCGATTCAGTGCGAAGGAAGAGCGCCGACGGATCGTGGCCTCCGTCTGGTCGCCCAACGACAACCCTGGTGAAGTGGCCTTCGAGAACCACCTCAACGTGTTCCACATCGGAGGCCGCGGGCTGGACGAAGACCTCGCAAGAGGCATCGCTGTCTGGCTCAACTCGTCCGTAATCGACAAGTTTTTCCGCACCTTCTCCGGCCACACTCAGGTCAACGCCACCGACCTCCGAACCCTGCGGTTCCCCAGCGTGGAAACCCTGCGTTGCCTCGGACGGAACGCCGTCGTGTCGCAGGTCGAGGTCGACTCTCTTGTGAAGGAGTGGGTTGCAGCATGAGCGAGCTGAGCGACGCCGCCTACGAACGAGTCGAAGATGCCCGCATCATCCTGGAGACCCTCGGCATGGATCCGGAGCGCAGCAACGAACGTTCCGCGCTCGTACTCCTGGCTCTCCTGCGGCTCACACCCGCTGAGTCATGGGCAGAGGCAGCCAACCCGATGCTCGGAACCCGAGCGATCATGGACTTCATCCGCGACGAGTACGGCAAGGATTACGCGCCGAACTCTCGCGAGACCGTCCGACGGTTCACACTCCACCAGTTCGTGGAAGCACAACTCGTCGTACAGAACCCCGACGAGCCGCAACGCCCCGTGAACTCACCCAAGTGGAACTACCAGGTCACCGTTGAGGCACTGGACGTGTTGCGCACCTACGGCACCGAGGGCTGGCAGTCTGCAACCGACCGATACCTTGCCGACATACCTGGGCTCAAAGCTCGCTATGCGGCAGCCCGCGAGATGGATCGCATCCCACTGATCCTCCCGGACGGCTCAGCCTTCACCCTGACGCCCGGCGGGCAAAACGTGCTCCTCAAGGCCATGGTCGAAGACTTCTGCCCTCGCTTCACACCCGGTGGGCAAGTGCTCTACATCGGCGACGCGGGCGACAAGTGGGCACTCTTCGAGCGAGAGACCCTATCCTCACTCAACGTCGAGGTCGACGAGCACGGCAAGATGCCCGACCTCGTCATCTACCTCCCCGATCGCAACTGGCTCGTACTCTTGGAAGCAGCAAGCTCACACGGCCCCGTCGACTCGAAACGACAAGCGGAACTTGCCGACCTGTTCGCAGACTCCACCGCAGGCCTCGTCTACGTCTCGTGCTTCCCAGACCGGGCAGAGTTCCGCAAGTACGTCGACAGGATCGCCTGGGAGTCCGAGGTCTGGTGTGCGGACCACCCCACGCACATGATCCACTACAACGGTGAACGCTTCCTCGGACCATACGACTAAGGAAACTACATGCGAGAGGTCGAAACCGTCGCTGACCGGTTGTTCTTTACGACGGTCTACATCGAAGCCGTCGTATCGGGCGGAGTCTCCACGGGCACAGGATTCGTGGTCAACTACCACACGCCCGATGGCTACATACCGATTCTTGTCACCAACAAGCATGTGCTTGGCGCCTTCTCTGAGGTCACGTTCAGGATGGTTGCTTCTGAGAATGGGGCGCCGAGCCAGCGGGCCACCCAGATCACGGTGTTCAGCGTCGTCCCCGGGCAAACATGGGTCGGACACCCTGATTCCAACGTGGACATCGCGGTGATGCCGTTCGGTGAAGTGATGACGGCCATGGCGAACAATGGTGCGGCGCCATACTTTCGGGCGTTTGTCCCCGAGAACTTCTTGACCCAGGACCAAGCCGAAGGGCTTGATGGCATCGAGCAGGTTCTCTTCGTTGGCTATCCCAACGGCCTATTTGATACGGCATCCTGGATGCCAATCGTCCGACGGGGGCAGACCGCGACACCGATCTACAACAACTACCGGGGGCAGCCGTCCTTCCTCATTGATGCGTCGGTGTTCCCCGGTTCCAGTGGAAGCCCAGTCGTGATCTACGACAGAGGGATGTACGTGACCCGCAGCGGCGCGACGACCATCGGTTCAAGGTTCTACCTCGCGGGAATCGTCGCTGCGGTGCACACTCGCGAAGTGCTTGGTCAGATCATCCTTACTCAGGGCACTCCTGCCGCGGCGTTCAACGACGTGATCGACCTCGGCATCGTGTACAAGGCCGGCGCCATTCAAGAGACAGTCGATATCCTTGTGCAAAGTAGGGGCATCCAGCTTGAATCTCCGCCGACGGTAGAAACTCTTGCATGACGCAGCGACCTATCGAATTTCGCCCACACGGTTCCACGGTGCACGCCGTACTGCACCCTGATCGAAGACATCACCCCAACGACAACGAAGGCATCGGCAAGATCGAGGCCCTCAAACACGACTTCGCCGGCTACTGGTCACGCCGGATCACCGACGAACACCGCCTCGTCTACAAGACCGTCGGCGATGAGATCCGGGTGGCTGCCTGCCGCTACCACTACGGCCGCTGAGCGCAGCCGGCGGCCAGCATCTCACCCCGTCTTCACCCCACCCGGACTCTGCCGCTGCAAGCTCGTGCTGATAGCGTGCCGGGCAGTTGCCAAGGGGGAAAGTAATGACGCAGCAACAGCCCGATTCGGACGCGCTTCGTCGGCAGAGCTGGGCCCACCAGGAGAACCAGCGTCGACAGAGCCGCTATCACCAGGCGGAGCAGGCCTGGGTCCAGGACGCCCGGCTGCTGGACTGGATGCTCGCGACCACTCGCACCACCATCCAGAGCCAGCCGGCCCCCGGCTCGCGGGGATCGCGTGACGAGACCGCCTACGGACGGTTTCCGGGTTGCCGGCTCGTTGACGTCAAGGCCAGTGCGGCCACCTACCAGGCGCAACCCGCCGGGTTCTCGTTCCACGCCAGCCGCGGACTGCGCGACGAGGTCGAGGCCGACCGACGTGATCGCGTCGCCGGCGCCGACCACCTGAAGATCGTCGGTACCGGCGAACTGGTGGTGTCCAGCCGGCGCGTCGTTTTCAGGGGACGCCCTCGGGATCGCGAGTGGAGCGTCGGCAAGCTCGTCGGCGTCCATCACGACGCCGCCCGGCCGATCACGCTGATCCAGGTGAGCAACCGCAAGCGACTGTCCGGCTTCGCCTACCCGAGCGCGGACGCGCCGCGCGTCCGCTTCCTCATCGAACTCACGGCGGCCGCAGCCGCAAGCACCGTGCCGGTACTGCTGGCATCCCTCCAGACCCAGCGGGCCAGACATAACCAACTGCGTCCCCGCCCACCGGCTTTGGCCACTGCCGACGAGGCGCCAGTTCTTCCCGCCCCCGCCGGCAGCAGCCTCGGGCGGCTGCTGACCGGAAAGCCCGGCCAGAGCCGTCGGCGACGGATACTGCACACTGCGACCGCGGCGGGCGCTGCGCTCCTGGTGACAGGCTGGGGCATCAACGCGCTGACCAGCAGCCCCATCAGCGCCACCGTCAGCGACCCTGCCTTGCCGGTGGCGACCACCGCCATCCCCTCACCGTCGGTGCCTTCGCCGCCTCCGAGCACCGCCCAGCTCGAGCCGTCCAGCAGTCCGTCGGCGATTCCCAGCCCGGCCGAGCCGTCCAACAGCCCATCGACGACCCCCGCCCCGGTCGAGTCCCCTGCCGTCCCCACCCCAACCGCCCCGGTGACAAGTCCACCCGCCGCCCCGACTCCGACCATCCAGCCGGATAAGAACATCAAGAAGTTCAAGTCCGGCCCGAGACCGACCCCGCCCAAGCTGCTATCCACCAGCGGGCCGAAGGTCAGGTATGGCGCCGAGTGCAAGGACGGCTCCTACTCGGACGCGACCGGGAGCGGCGCCTGCTCCCATCACGGTGGGGTGCGCCACTGGCTCCTCGAGGACTCTGCCAAGGTGCAGAAGGCGAAGGCCACGAACGCGAAGCGGAAGAAGGCCTACAAGGCCGCGCTCAAGGAGTGGACGGCGACCGACAAGCAAAACGCGAAAAAGAACTCCCTGCTGACCAAGTACCCCTGTTCAAAGAGCCCGTACGAGAACGGCAACTCCGGGTATGCGGACTGGCGCGACACCAACAACGACGGAGTGGTTCTCTGCCGGAAGTAGCTCGGTCGCTGGACGTACGGCAGCAGATCAAGGAGCGATCGGCACGGCGTTGGAAAATCCCCGACGGAGGATCCCCCCGGGGTGCCCTTGCCTCTCCCCTCGCGCTCCTTTACCGTGACGACGAGGGACGATGCCACGCCCCGGGACGAGAGGAGTTCGTCATGACTGTCACCCTGAGCCCGTATATCAACTTCGCCGGGAACGCCCGTGAGGCGCTGACCTATTACCACGGCATTCTCGGCGGCGAGCTTCAGATCTGGGGCTTCGGCGAGTACGGCATCGAGGACATGCCCGCGGACGGTGTGATGCACGGCCACGTCGACGTCAACGAGAACCTCACGATCATGGCCTCCGACGCCATGCCGGGAGCCGAGGAGAGCTGGGGCGGTACCCGGGTCTACTGCGCCCTCTTCGGGGACGACGAGGCGACCATGCGGGGCTGGTTCGACGCACTGGCCGCCGACGGCGAGGTGGGCGTACCGCTGGAGAAGCAGGTCTGGGGCGACAGCTACGGCCTGGTCAAGGACAAGTTCGGCGTCGAGTGGATGTTCAACGTCTCCAGCCCCGAAACCGCCTGATCCTCGGTCAACACCCGCGCCAGCCGAGCGGCAACCGGGTCACAGCCGGTCGAAAGCCTGACTCTCCCAGCGCAGGGACCGGCCGGTAGCCCACCACCAGGCTCGTCGCAGGGGATGACGCTGGGTGACACACGCCCCGAACTGCTCGTGACGGACGCTGTCCACCACGAGTTCGGAGCGGACCTGGCGATCGCCGGCCCAGCCGGCGTGAACCTCGGTCGGCCCCGAGACGGCCAGTGCGGCCAACTCCAGGAACTCCTCGAGGACGGCCACCTCCTGCGCTTGGCTCCAGGCGTTCCGGCTGACCCGGTGGCCCGCGAAAGACAGTTCCAGCGTCACCGGGTAGCCGGCCCCGGCCGTGACGCGGGCGACCCGGCCGGGCTCCTGCGCCATCAGGACCTCCACCTCGAAGGCGTCGCCGACGATCGTGTCGTACTGCCAATCCACTTCCGGCCAGTGCTCCATGAGCCGCGACACCTGCCCGATCAGATCGTGAACAGGTCCGGACGGCGGCCGCGTGACACGCCAGGAGAGGATCGCCCAGCCGACCGCGACAGCCGCGCAGATCACGGTCAGCCAGCCGATCGTGCGAACCCAGGAGCGATCAAGCAAGTCCGCAAGGTCGCGGCTGGGAACCCCCACCAGGGTTCCGTCGGAGGCTTCCGCGAACCGCACCGGAAGCGGCGGGTTGTAGCCTGAGTGGTCGGGGCACGGCTCCCAATCGCCCGGCCACCAGCGAAGCGGCAGGGCGAGGCCGGCGTCCATCAGTGCGACCGGCCGGCGGTCCCCGGGGATCGCCACCCGGACGTCGATCTCACTGCTGCGCAGCATCCGCGCCTCACAGCTGACCGCGACCGCGTCCGTCCCGGCCTCGTGCAGCCGCTCCGCAGTCTCCGCCAGGTCGGCCAACGAGACCATCCAACTGCCGAAGAAGATCGCGAAGAGCACGGAGATCGACCCCACGCCGTACAGGCCGAAGGCGAACGAGACCAGCCAGGACGCCAGCCGCGCGAGCCGACCCCCGCGCGCGCCGTCCGCCACCTTCGCCATCCGGTACCCCCTCGGCACCGAGGATCGCACAGCAGTGGGAGCCGCACCAGACCAGGCCAGCTCTCCTGGCACTGACCTACAGGCAAGAACGGGAAGATTCCGCACCACGGAGCCCTCACCTATACTTCGCCGTCGTGGGGGTCCGATCTGAACTTACGCGGCGAATGCTGCTGCAGACAGCTGCCTGGGCGACGCCCGTTGTGGTGGCCGCCGTGTCGGCTCCGCTGGCGGCCGCCTCGCAACACGGTCGACTGCGAATCGAACTGGTAACGACCGGGCTCGGCGCGAATGGCCACGACTTCAGTCTTCGCGACGGCAAGTTCAATAACAACAGCACGAACACCGACCCCGCCAACACGATCGCGGTCGTCACGACCTTCCGTGTCGTCGACGAGCTGACCGGCTTGCCCGTCTCGGATGCCACGGTGCAGGTGTACGGAGATGACGTCAAGGACGGTGAAGGGAACTACATGATCGGTGCCGTCGGAATGGACGTCACCGGCGCCTTGCCGGAGTCGCCCGTCGCACGCTCAGCCAGTGGCCTGACGGATGGCACCGGGTTGTTCAAGGTCAAGATTCCGACCGCCACCTACAGTCAGGCAACCTGCGCCGCACCGGGCATTCCCCGCACTGGCACGCTCTTCGTTTCCGTTTCGGCCACCAACTACGAAGACGAAACCTGGCCGTTCAGTTACCGGGTCTTCGACGGCTCCCCGTTGGTCACCTGCCCCGTGTCCTGATCGCTCCGCTACCCCTCCCCGATGTCGGGCCGCCGTCCTTGCGGAACCCTCTAGTCTCGGGGCATGCCTTTCACCCCGAGCCATGTGGCGGCCATCCTTCCGCTTCGCGGCCGGGCGGGCGCGGGGTTGCCGCTCGCGGCTCTGGCCGCGGGCAGCATGAGCCCTGATCTGCCCTACTTCCTGCCGATCCCCGACTGGCGGGTGGTCTCCCCGCAGCCGCACAGCCTGATGGGCATCCTTACCTGGGATCTCCTCTTCGGCCTGACCATGTGGGCGGCGTGGCGCCTGGGCGCTGCTCCGCTGCACGATCTCGCGCCGGATGCGATCCGGCGGCGGTGGCGTCCCACCGGCTGGCCGACCACGATCGGGGCGGCGGCCATGGTGATCCTCGCCCTGCTGATCGGCGCCGGCACCCACGTCCTGTGGGATTCGTTCACCCACGCCGGACGGTTCGGCACCCAGCGCTTCCCGATCCTGAACACCCTCATCGAGACGCCGTTCCGGACGCTGCCGGCCTATCGCTGGCTGCAGTACCTCAGCGGCGTCCTCGGTCTGGTCGCCATCGCCTGGGTGGGCCTGCGTCAGCCGATGAGCTGGGATCCGCCGCGGCGGCGTCCCGGCCTCGCCCGGGCAGCCGTCTGGCTGATCCCGCTGGGCGCCCTGGTCGCCGTCGTCCAGCGCTTCTCGGTCGTGGGCTACACCGGCCTGCGCGATGCGGCCTTCGCCATAGCGACCGCCTCGATCGCCGGCGCCGTGGCCACCACCCTCTTGCTGTGCCTCCTCCACGCAGCCACGACCCTCACCACTCAGCTCGCGACCTCCAGGCCCGGTCGCTGATCAGGCAGCTCTGAACAGGGCCCATCCCGCGGCAACCGGTTAAGAGCGGCTGCTCACAGGTCCCGGTAGCGCTTCGCCTGAGCGAGTGCCTCGCGGAGCGATTCGGCTGTGTGGCGGGTGACATATCCCGGAGTGTCGCGCTGGATCCGCCAGCCCTCGGAGAGTGGTGAGAGTTCGACGGCGTCGAACCCGAAGGAATCCAGCAGCGCCACGACCGTGGCCCGCGCGTCCGCGTCGTTCCCTGCGACCACCAGGGCACGGCGTCCGGGCGTCCCCGCGGGCTGACCATCGACGGTCAGCTCGGCGGACCCGATGTGGTTGAACGCCTTGACCACCTTGGAGGTCGGCAGCTGGCGCTGCAGCAACTCGGAGGTGGTCGTCGACTCGTCGTCGAGTTCGTCGATCTGGCCATCGCGTTGCGGGTAGTAGTTGTTGGTGTCGATCACGACCTTGCCGGCCAGCGGCTCGACCGGGACGCTACCGATCGCCTTCAGCGGGATCGTCACCACGGCGATGTCGGCCGCCGCAGCAGCCTCGGCCGGCGTCGCCGCCCGGGCCTGCGAGCCAAGTTCGTCCACCAAGTCCGCCAGGGTCTCGGGGCCGCGCGAGTTGCTCATCACCACCTCGTACCCCCGCGCCACCGCGAGCCGGGCGAGTTGCGAACCAATGTGGCCGGAGCCGATGAAACCGATCGTCGTCATGCCCACCCAACGCCACCCGCCGGATCCGCATTCCCTCGTGCGTCGCTCGGGCTCAGCTGTGCCGGATTCGTCAGACGCGAGAGACGGACGCCTCAGGCGGGAACTTCCCAGGTGTGCACCGGCTCGTTGCTGTGCATGTTCTCGGTGTAGCGGGCGACCATCTCCCGCAGGGCGTCGACCCGGCTGAGGCCGCGCGCCTCGAAGGCCCGGACGGTGTCCACCTGCCAGTGGGCGCCGTTCTGCCCGGAAAGGCAGCGGGCCTCGATGATGCCGAGCAGCCGATCGCTCACCGCGGTGTCCACGCCCCAGGCGGCGAGGCCCTCGTGGGCCATCGGCAGCAGCTCACGCAGCACCAGTTCACTGGCCGGGATCTCGCCACGGCCGGGCCAGAACTGCCGGGCGTCGATGCCGTCGCGGGCTCCGGCGAGGAAATTCTCCTCGGCGGTACCGAACGCCATCCGGCTCCACACCGGACGGTCGTCGGTCACCAGCGCCCGGACGGCGCCGTAGTAGAAGGCCGCGTTGGCGAGCGTGTCAACGATGGTCGGGCCGGCCGGCAGCACCCGGTTCTCCACCCGCAGGTGGGGGCGTCCGGCCACGATGTCGTAGATCGGACGATTCCACCGGTAGATCGTGCCGTTGTGCAGCCGCATTTCGGCCAGCTTGGGCGCCCGTCCGGCCCGGAACGCCTCCTGCGGATCCTCATCGTCCAGTTCCGGAAGCAGCGCCTGGAAGTAGAGCGTGTTCTCCTCGAAGAGGTCGAAGATCGACGTGATCCAGCGATCGCCGAAGAAGACCCGCGGCCGCACGCCCTGGTTGCGCAACTCCTCCGGACGGGTGTCCGCCGCCTGGGTGAACAGCTCGATCCGGGTCTCCGCCCACAGCTCGTGGCCCATGAAGTACGGGCTGTTGGCGCCCAGCGCCAGCTGCGCCCCGGCCAGCACCTGGGCCGCGTTCCAGTAGGCGGCGAACTGGTTGGGACGCACCTGCAGGTGCAGCTGCATCGAGGTGCAGGCCGACTCCGGCGCGAGGGAGTCGGCGTACCGCAGCAGCCGCTCCCCCTTCCGTCCGGCGATGTCGAGGTGGATGTTCTCCCCCCGCGCCGCCAGGAAGGCGTCGTTGAGCGCCTGGTAGCGGGCGTTGGCGCTCATCCAGTCGCCCTCGAAGGTCTCCGGCATGACGGTCGGCAGGATGCCGATCATCACGATGTGCGAGCCGACCTCCGCGCAGCGCCGCTCCGCCTCGTTCAGCGACTCCCGCAGGCTGGTCTCCATCTCGACCACGCTGTCGCCGCCGATCGGACGCGGGGCGACGTTGAACTCGATGTTGAACTGGGCCAGCTCGGTCTGGTACTCCGGGTCGGCGATCGCGTCCAGCACCTCGGCGTTGTCCATCTTCGGCTGGTAGTCGGCGTCCACCAGGTTGAGTTCGATCTCCATGCCGATCATCGGCTCGTCGAAATCGAAGGACCTTGTGGCGAGCATCTGCTCGAAGACATCCAGGCAGGCCTTCACCTTGTCCCGGTACAGCTGCCGTTGCTCCCGGGTGAAGGTGGCCGACTCCAGTTCACGACCCATGTGCGTGAGTATGCCGCTCAGGACAGGGCGGCCGCTACAGCCAATTTCAGGGCCCCCTGGAAGCGGGTTTCGCGGTCTTCGGCGCTCATGTCCTGGGAGTGGTCGAGCAGGTGGTCGCTGACCGTGAGGACGGTGAGCGCCTCGCGTCCGAACTCGTTGGCGGCGCCGTAGATGCCGGCCGATTCCATCTCGACGGCGAGGACGTTGTACTTCGCCAGCTGCTCGAGTTCACCGGGTGCGCCGGGCAGGTAGAAGTGGTCCTTGCAGACGATCATGCCGGCGTGGACGGTGCCCTCGACCTCCAGGCTGGACGCGGCGGCGACCGCCGCCGAGGCCAGGTTGTGGCTGGCGACCGCCGAGAAGAACAGGCCCGGCAGCCGGAACTGATTCATGTTCGACTGGGTGTGGGCGCCCACCGCGACGACGACGTCGCCGACCTTCACGTGCGGCGGGATGGCGCCCGCGGTGCCGACCCGGACGATCCGCTGCACCCCGTAGTGCTGGTACAGCTCGGTGGCATAGATCACCGCCGACGGCATACCCATGCCGGAGGCCATCACCGTCAGCGGCTTGC
>JAPUEM010000021.1:0-15268 GCA_027492575.1 Propionicimonas sp. | reverse complement strand
TAGATCACCGCCGACGGCATACCCATGCCGGAGGCCATCACCGTCAGCGGCTTGCCGTTCGCCGTTCCGGTGAAGCCGAGAATGCCGCGGACGTCGGTGACCTGGCGAGCGTCGGTGAGCACCAGGTCGGCGATCCGCTGGGCGCGCTTCGGGTCGCCGGGCATGATGACGGCCGGCGCGATGTCACCGAGGGCTGCGCTGATGTGAGGTGTGGGCACGAGGGCTCCTTTCGTAGGCTCCGTTGCCGGAAGAACTCCTTGATCCGGCGGCTCGGCCGGTATCGACCGGGCAAGTTTCCCACGGCTGTCCCCATGGTGGCGAGCGACCCCCGATCGCCGGCGCCGGACGTGTAACGTAACCGGTGCTCAACGACGACGCTGGAGGCGACGATGACCGATCTGCTGGAGCGTGCCCGGGCCTGGGCCGCATCCGATCCCGACAACCGCGACCGCGCGGAACTCACCGCGCTGATCGAGGCCGCCGAGTCGGGTGACGCCGCGGCCGGGGAGGATCTGGCGGATCGGCTGAGTGGTCAGCTGACCTTCGGGACGGCCGGACTGCGCGGCGCGATCGGCGCCGGCCCGAACCGGATGAACACCGCCGTGGTCACCACCGCCACCGCCGGCCTGTGCCAGGTGCTGCGCGAGGATCTGGGCGAGGGCTTCCACGTGGTGGTCGGCTACGACGCCCGCCACCGGTCGGGCGACTTCGCCCGCACCGTCGCCGCCGTGGCCGTGGCCGCCGGCGGACGGGTCTCGCTGATGCCCACCACCCTGCCGACCCCGGTGCTGGCCTTCACCCTGAACGCCCTGGACGCCGACGCCGGCGTCATGGTCACCGCCTCGCACAACCCGCCGGCCGACAACGGCTACAAGGTCTATCTCGGGGCGCGGATGTCCGAGCCGGGAGCGGCCGGCGCGCAGATCGTCCCGCCGATGGACACCCGCATCTTCGACGCCATCCTCGCCACCGGGCCGGCCGCCGGCGTCCCGCTCGCCGAGGCGGGCTGGGAGCTGGTGCCGGAGAGCATCGTCGACGACTACGTCGCCGCTGCCGCCGCCCTGGTCGCCCCGGACGCCGGGCCCCTGAAGATCGTGCTGACCGCCATGCACGGGGTCGGCGCGGCCACCGCCTTCCGCGCCCTGGCCGCGTCCAGCTTCGACGATGTGACCCCGGTCGCCGAGCAGATCGAACCCGACCCCGACTTCCCCACCGTCGCCTTCCCGAACCCGGAGGAGCCGGGCGCCCTCGACCTCGCCATCGCCACCGCCGTCCGGGTGGGGGCCGACCTGATCGTCGCCCTGGATCCGGACGCCGACCGCTGCTCGGTCGCGATCCCGGAGGCGGGCGGCTGGCGGCAGCTGAGCGGGGACGAACTCGGCGCCCTGCTGGGCGAGCAGGCCGCCGTCGCCCACGCGGGCGATGCGGGGGCCACGCTGGCCCGGTCGCTGGTCTCGTCCTCGCTGCTGGGGCAGATCGCCACCGCGCACGGGCTCGCCGGAGCCGAAACCCTGACCGGTTTCAAGTGGATCTCCCGTGCACCCGGCCTGGTCTTCGGCTACGAGGAGGCAATCGGGTACTGCGTGAACCCCACGGTCGTCCGCGACAAGGACGGCATCAGCGCCGCCGTCAAAGCCTGCGAACTGGCCGCCCGCCTGAAGGCCGAGGGACGCACCCTGGCCGATCAGCTCGCCGATCTCGCCGTGCGCCACGGTCTGCACGCCACCAGCCCGCTGACCTTCCGGGTGGAGGATCTCTCGGTCATCGGCCGGGCCCTGCAGCGGCTGCGCGATCAGCCGCCGACCAGCCTGGCCGGCGCCCCGGTGGTCGCCTACGACGACCTGACCGAGGGCTACCAGGGCCTGCCGCCCACCGACGGCGTCCGCATCGCCACCGACGCCGGCGACCGCGTGATCGTCCGCCCCTCCGGCACCGAGCCCAAGCTGAAGTGCTACCTGGAGGTGGTCGCCCCGGTCGGATCGGTCGAGGATCTCCCCCAGGTCAGGGAAGCGGCAGCCGCTCGCCTCGACCGCATCAAGGACGAACTCCGCCAGGTCCTCGGGCTGTAGGTCCCTCAGCCGAGGGCGCGGGTCAGCACCCCTCCGTCGCCGGTGAAGCCGATGCTCCCGAGGTACTTGCGGTGCTCGGGGGTGCCGGGGTTGGCGACGATCGCCTTGATGCCCGACAGGCCGAGCTTGCCGAAGCCGTCGTTGAACAGCCAGGCGCCCAGCTTGACGTCCCGGAAGGGCGGACGGACGTAGTCGAGCTTCACGTGGAAGTCGGAGCCCTCCACCCGTCCCAGCAGGGCGCCGACGGGCAGGCCGTCGCGCAGGAACAACCACGCCTGATCGCCCTCCTCCAGCGTCACGCCGGGCTGGAACTTGGCGATGTCGGCGCGATGGGCGTCCAGGAAGTCGGCCAGATAGGGGGCGTCCAGCGCGATCGGCGAGACGCCGAGCCCCTGCTTCGAGGTGAGCACGCGGTAGATGTTCCAGATGTTGAGGCCCGCGATGACGGCGTTCGCGATCACGATCGGCCAGGCGTTCAGCGCGACGCCGTAGACGATGTACGCGATCGAGCCCAGCAGCGAGAGGATGCGCAGCCGCACCACGGAGGTCATCGCCAGCGAGGCGACGATCAGGATCGAGGCGACATAGCCGATGATTTCGATGGTCACGGGGGACATGAAACCGGACTCTACTGGCTGGGCCGCGCCGGACGATACCAACGCCCGGACGGCCCGCGATCAGATCTCCGCCGGAGCCCACCATCACCCTGGACCTGATCCGGGTCTCGCCGCCTCGGATCCACTGGTTCCGCTGTTGGCAGCGGCATAGGATCGGCCCATGGCGGAGATTCGCAAGTTCGATCCGGCGGCCGGCAACGCCATCGCGCAGGCGCTGCGCGAGGCGATGGGCGAGCCGGTGCGTCCGGTGACCCCGGGCGAGCCGGCCGGGCATCCCGCGGCGAAGCCGTCGCAGGAGACCACCCAGGCCGCCTGGGTGAGCCTTCGGTATGAGGATCAGAAGACCAGCGATCCGACGGCGTAGCTGACCAGCAGCGTCCCGACACCGACCAGCAGCGAACGCAGCAGCGTCCGCCACAGCGGGGTCTCCCCCAGTTTCGCCGTCGCCACCGAGGTCAGGCTGAGCGAGATCACCACGGCCACCAGAATGGCGGTCGCCTCGATGCCGACCGGGAAGATCCAGGTCATCAGCAGCGGGATCAGCGCACCCAGGCCGAAGGCCATCGCGCCCCCGACGCCGGCCAGCACCGTGTCGGCCACCGAGGTCACCTCGCGGATCCCGTGCTCGCTGTCGAGCTGGGCGGCCAGCGGGTCGTGGGCCATCAACTGCTCGGCCACCTGCGTGGCCAGTTCCGGGCTGACCCCACGTCCCTCGTAGTAGGCGGCCAGATCGGCCAGCTCCTGCTCCGGGTCGGTGTCGATCTCCCGCTGCTCCTCGGCCACCAGAGCCAGCTGGGATTCACGCTCGACGGAGGCCTCCATCCACTCCACCCCGCCCACCGCGAGCATGCCGGCAACGGTCGCGGCGCTGGCGGCGAGCAGCAGCACACGGTCGTCCGCGCCCGCACCGGCGAAGCCCTCCAGCAGGCCCGCGGTGGCGATGATGCCGTCATTGGCGATGATCGACCAGGTCAGCCAGGAGGAGCGATCCCGCAGGCCCTCCCACAGCCGTGCGAGAATCGGGGCCTCGGCCATCCGTCCTCCTTCGCTGCGTGTTGGGGAAGCATAGCGGCGCGGGCTGCCGACCGGACGAGGGACGGCGAGCTATCGTCGCATGGTGAACGAGGAGCGGAACCGCGGACGCGGCGGGTGGGCGATCGCCGCCCTCCTCGCGGGCGCGGTGCTGGCGGGCTGCGGGGTGACACCGCCCTATCAGGTCTCCCCCACCGTCGCCGCTCCCACGACCTCGCCCAGCCCTTCGACGACACCGAGCCAGCTGATCATGCCCGACGAACCCGAGCCCACCTTTCCCGCGCCGGCCGAGCCGCCGGAACCCGAACCGACGCTCCCGGCGGAGCCCGCTCCCACCGCCTCCGCGAGCACACCGAAGCCGCTCGCCCCACAACCGGACGGCAAGGTCGACTGCCGCAAGGTGAAGTGCATCGCGATCACCTTCGACGACGGCCCGGGCCCGTACACCGCGAAGCTGCTCAAGCATCTGGAGCGGGCGAACGTGCCGGCGACCTTCTTCGTCCTCGGCCAGAAGGTGAAGGCCTCACCCAAGGTCGCCCGCGCCATCGTCGCCGGCGGGCACGAGATCGCCGTGCACACCTGGGATCACCCCATCCTGACGAAGCTGACCGCCGAGCAGGTGTGGCGTGAGATCGCCACCACGATCAAGGTGATCAAGAAGACCACCGGCAAGACGCCCAAACTCCTGCGGCCACCGTACGGCGAGACCAATGTGACCGTCGCGATCCAGGCCAAGCGGGCCAAGGTCGCGCAGATCCTGTGGAGCGTCGACACCCTGGATTGGAAGACCCGCAGCACCAAGAAGACCGTCAAGGCGGCGCTGAAGCAGACCAAGCGGGGTTCGATCCTGCTGCTCCACGACATCCACAAGACCAGCGTCGCGGCCGTCCCCGACATCATCGACGGCCTGCGGCGCAAGGGTTATGTCTTCGTCACCGTGAGCCAGCTGCTGGGCAAGACCAAGCCGGGTCGCCTCTACAGCCACGGCTGAGCCTTCGACGAGTTCTGGCCCCAGGATCATCCAGGGGAGCTCAGCCGCCGAGCTCGCCTTCCAGGTCCTCGTCGGGTTCGGGTTCGGGCGGTTTGCCTTTGCCGTCGGAAACCCGGATCGCGACCGAACTCAGCTTGGGGGCCTTCCCGGAGGGATCGGTGCCCAGCACGGTGCCCTTCGGCTCGTACGACTCCACCTCGTCCAGGTGACTGCTGAAGCCGGCCCGGTCCAGGGCGCGGCGGCAGCCGGAGACAGTCATGCCCTCGCAACTGGGGACGGTCAGCCACTTGCCCTTCAGCACCGACTGCGGCGGGTTCTTGAACTTCGTCTTCGGGTAGGCCTTGATCGCGGCGGCGAAGGCGGGACGGAGCAGCCGGTTGCCGGCGTCCCCACCGGAGAAGCCGCTCAGATAGGTGCCCGAGGCCGGCAGCCGGGTATTGCGCAGGTAGCTCGGCCGACGCTTCCAGAACTTCTTGTAGTCGGGATGGCTGTCGTAGGAGATCATCGCCGCCGCCACCAGTTCGGGGGTGTAGCCCACCGTCCAGATCGCGCGGTTGTCGGGCACCGTGCCGGTCTTGCCGGCCATCTGGACCCCGGGCACCTTCGCGGAGCGCGCGGTGCCGCCGGTGTACGGCCCCTGGAAGATCTTGTTCATCGCGTCCGCGACGCCCTTGTCGAGCACCCGCTTGCAGTTCGCGCCGGGCGCTTCGTACTTCTTGCCAGCCCGGTCGGTGATCGACTTCAGGATCAGCGGCTCGCAATGGACGCCGCGATTGGCGAGGGTGCCGTAGGCCTCGATCAGCGACAGCGGAGTGATCTCCACCGCGCCCAGGGTGAAGGAGGGCTTGTCGTGGTACTTCTTGACGAGGTCACCGCCCATCGACATCTCCAGGCCGAGCCGCTTGGCCATCTTCACCGACGCACACACGCCGACGGCCTGGATCAACTGGGCGAAGTAGGTATTCACCGAACTCTGCACGCCGCGGAACATGTTCATCCGGCCCGACGGGCTCGCGTTGACCACGTTCCACTTGCCCCCCTGCCTGAACGGTCCGTCGCAGGACTTGAAGGTCTCCCCCTGGAAGCTCATCCGAGGCTTGGCGTCGAAGACCCCGTAGGCGCCCATCTCGTTCTCAAGCGCGGCGGCGGCGACGAAGGCCTTGAAGGTGGAACCGCCCTGGTAGCCCTCGGCGCCACCCATGGCGTGCGAGACGGCGTAGTTGTAGAAGGTCTGGCCCTTCTTCTTACCCATCTTGGTGCGGTTCTGCGCCATGGCGACGATCTGCCCGGTCTTCGGCTCGAGCATCACGATCACCGAGACCACCGGATCCTTGGCGCTGATCAGCTTCTTGATGGTCTTCTCCGCCTTGCGCTGCGCCTTCGGGTCGATCTGGGTCTTGATGGTGAGCCCGCCGCGCAGCACCCGGTCCTCCCGCTCCTCGGGGGTGGCGCCCAGGCTCTTGGTCTTCATCAGGGTGCGCCAGGCGAAGTCGCAGATGAACGGGAACTCGGCGTTGGCGCAACCGAGCTTGTACTTGCGCACCTTCTTCTTGTCGAACTTCACGGCCTTGGCCGCGGCCGCCTCCTCGGCGGTGATGATCTTCAGCTCCGCCATCCGGTCCAGGACGTCGTTGCGGCGCTCGATCGCCATCGTCGGGAACTTGACCGGGTTGGTGGTCACCGGGTTGCGGACCAGCCCGGCCAGCAGGGCGGCCTGGGGCAGATCGAGGTCCTTGGCCGAGACCCCGAAGAAGTGCCGGGCGGCCGCCTCGATCCCATAGGCGCCGTCGCCGTAGTAGGAGATGTTGAGGTAGCGCTCCAGGATCTCGTCCTTGGTGAACCGCTCCTCCAGGGCGGCGGCGAAGCGCATCTCACGGATCTTGCGGGCCAGCGTGTTCTCGGTCGCCTTCGCGCGGGCCATCGGATCACCGGAGCGTTCCGCGCTGGAGACCAGGACGAGCCGGACGTACTGCTGGGTGATGCTCGAGGCGCCCTGGGTGACCCCGCGGGAGGTGCTGACCAGGGCGCGGAGGGTCGCCTGCAGATCGATCGGGCCATGCTCGTAGAAGCGGTGATCCTCGATCGCCACCTGGGCCTTGCGCATGATCTCGGAGACCTGGTCGAGGGTCACCGAGTAGCGGTTCTCGTCATAGAAATAGGTGAGCACGGAGCCGTCGGAGTTGAGCAGCCGGGAACGTTCCGGCAGCGGCGGCGTCTCCAGTTCGATCGGCAGAATCCGCAGGCTTCCGGCGATCTCGCGTCCGGTGCCGGTCAGGATCGTCGTGGCAGGGATGACCAGGCCGGCTGTGAGGGCCCCGCCCAGCACTGCGACCACCAGGAAGACCGCCAGCGACCACAGTCGCCGCCACAGGCGCATGCCCCATGTTAAGCACACCGATCCAAACCCGCTGGCTGATGCGTCCGCGGGCCGGCGGATGATATGACTTTCCCACCTGTCCGAAAGGAACCCTCGTGCCCCCTGCCCCGTCCGGACCTCGCCTCGGCCCCACCGCTTCGGAGTGCTGGATCTCGGTCGATGTCGAGACCTCCGGCCCCAACCCGGGCGGCTACTCGCTGCTCTCCATCGGCGCCTGCCGCTACGACGACCCCGAGCAGGGCTTCTACATCGAACTCGTCCCGGTCGGCGACCGCGCGGTGCCGTCCGCGATGGCGATCTCCGGGCTGCAATTGGACGAGCTCACCCGCACCGGCACCCAGCCCGAAGCGGCCATGCAGGCCTTCGCCGACTGGGTGGCGAAGGTCGCACCGGCGGGCCGCCGTCCGGTCTTCGTGGGCTTCAACGCCGGCTTCGACTGGATGTTCGTCTGCGACTACTTCCACCGCTACCTGGGGCACAACCCGTTCGGTCACGCCTGCCTCGACATCAAGTCGGTGGCGCTGGGCGCGCTCGGCATCAGCTGGCCCGAGACCAGCCTGCAGCGGCTCAGCGCCCTGGTGCTGGACGGCCGCAGCCTCAGCCATGACGCGCTGCAGGACGCTCGCGACCAGGCAGCCCTGTTGCGGGCGCTGATTCTGGATCAGAATGAGGCATGACAGACGCCGCTGAGATCGCCAGCCTGACCGAATCCGCCCAGCGACTGGGCCTGACGGTGGACGAACAGGAGATCCACGACTGGCTGGTCGCCATCGCCGCCGATCAGGTCGAGAACATCGTCGCCGACGCCGAGACCGGCACCTTTGGGCATCGTGCCTCGATGCTCGACTTCAGCGACCGGGATCTGGAGCGCTTCCGCACCATCGGCGCGATCGTGGAGCTGACCGGTCCGCCCGGCATCACCGACGCCGCCCTCGCCCTCTCCGGCTCGGCCGCCCAGTCGAAGATCCAGAGCTACCCGGGCGACTGCGACTACTTCGAGCGGTACAACATCCGCGCCGCCACCCGCGAACAGGCGTGCGAGGTGCTCGCCAGCACGATGCGCGACAAGATCTTCGCCTTCAACCGGGGCGCCACCTACCAGTTCCTCGAAGCCAAGCTCGGCTCGGTGCCGCACGACGGCTGGCACGCCGGCAAGGCGGTGAAGGCCGGCAATGCGATCACCTGGTCGATCGACGAGGTGCGCCGCGGGGTCTGGGAACTCACCGACGCCGAGGGCGAGGTCACCTCGATCAGCTGGCTGGAGGCCGCCCTCGACCCCGGCTGGGTGAAGCTCGACTGGGTGGTGACCGATCCCGTCCGCAAGCAATTGTCGAACGCCAGCAACGTCGTCGACGTCACCTGGGAGGCGCCCGACGGCACGATCATCGCACTCGACGGCTACCTCGACTCCTACTTCCAGGAGGTCTACCTGGAGGCGGACGACCTGCCGGCCTTCAACCGGATCATCGCCCATGTGTCGACCGACGCCATCGCCGAGTACGTGGAGCAGCTGGAGGGCGAGGCCCGCAAGTACCTCACCCGGCATCTCAACTACGGCAAGGCCGCCAAGCGGATGTACAACCTGTTCCGGCTTTCCGGACGCTACCTGGACGCGGCCTTCATCCGGGAGCTGTTCGACCAGCCCGCCAGCCTGCTGTACCAGGTGTGGTCGCTGATCGGCACCCTCGACAACGCCACCCGGCCCGGCTCCGGCATCCCCTGGTCGGCGGTCGCCCAGCAGTCCGATCGGCTGCTGCTGGACGTGGTCGCCACCATGGAGGGCACCGAGGAGGTCGAGATCGTGAGCGCCCTGCTGGGGCTGCGCCAGGCCCTGGAGGACCACGAGCCCGGTGAGGTGCGCGACCTGGCCGTGGAGGGCGCCCGCACCCGGGTGATCAACGTCGTGAACACCTTCTTCCACGACAAGCTGGTGAGCCGGCCGAGCATCCGGGAGTACATCGAGCAGGTCCAGGGCGTCCAGTAGCGGCAGCGCTACTCTGTGACGGTATCGACGCGCGGAGAGGACCTCGCCACCATGTGTTCCCCGATCACCTGCCCCACCTGCGGCAAGACCACCTGGGCCGGCTGCGGCCAGCACATCGAGCAGGCTCTCGCCGGTGTCCCGGACGAGCAGCGTTGCGCCGGCCATGACGATCCCACACTGGTGGGCCTGGTCGGCGGAACTCGCTAGAGCGACCCTTCGACAAGCTCAGGGATCGTTCGACGTTCGCTAGGCGGCCAGGCCACCGGCGAGGTGACGGCTTCGTAGCACGGCCAGGCCGCGCTGCTCGATGCGGCGGATGGAACTGCACGACAACTCCTGGCGGGCGGCGATGTCGCGGTAGCCGTGGCGGCGTCCGTCCACCAGCCCGAACCGGAGCCTGATCACCTCCCGCTGATCGCCCGGCAGCCGGTCGATCTCCGCGCGCAACCGTTCGTGCAGCAGCCGTTCCTCGCGGTGCTCGTGGGACGAGCGGGGATCCGCCGGCAGCTGAAGGAAGTCGTCCAGCGATTCCGGCGCCTGATGACCCATCAGCCTGGCCGTCCATTCCGGGTCGCGACCCAGCGCCTCGGAGATCTCCGCGAGCTGCGGCCTGCGGGCCAGCTCCTGGGTGAGTTCCTGCGCGAGCCCCTGCGCCCGGCGCAGGACCACCGCCCGGCTCGGCGGCAGCCCCAGCTGCCCGTCCTGCGAACTGCTGATCCGCACCAGGTGCCGGCTGATGATCGGAAAGGCGTAGGTGCTGAACTTGGAGCCGCGGCCCAGGTCGAACCGCTGCAGAGCGTGACCGAGCGCCCAGGCCGCCTCCTGCACCAGATCGTCGAACTCAACGCCGCTGCGCCGGGCGGCGCCGCGCGCCAGCATGGCGGCCAGCCGCAGGTTGGCCGCCAGGAACTCGTGCCAGGCCTCACTGCCCTCCTGGCGGATACGGCGCAGCTCAGCTCGGCTGGCGTCGGTGCGCCACGGGTGCGCGAGGGCGTGGGCGGCGACCAGACCGGCCTCGATACGACGGGCGAGGACAAGCTCGCGGGCCGGGTCGAGCAGGTCCGGCAGAGTGGCTGTGTTGAGCATGTCGCCCAGCATCTTCGGATCGCCGGGTCCGCCGCCAGGGTTCGGCAGAACCGGACAACATCCGGACAACACCACGACCCGCAGCTTGCGCTTCTGAGCCTGCCCTGAAGAAGCGCTGATCAGTGCGCCCCCAAACGATCCCTGAGCTTGTCGAAGGGTCCCCAAGCTTGTCGAAGGGCCGTGGCCACACCCCGCATGACAACCCTTCGACAGGCTCGGGGATCGTCCCTACGGTCCGGTGGCGCGGGTGAAGAGTTCCTTGCGGCGGGCTTCCAGCTCCACCAGGGTGGCGAACATACGGTTGTAGTCGCGCTGGTTCTCGACGGGGTTGGTGCGCTGCAGTCGTGACTTCAGGTCGCCGATCGTGCGGGCGGTCGCAGCCAGCCGCACCCCGGCGGCGTACTCGGCGGAGTACTCCGGCGAGGGCTCCCGGAGCACCGGCTCGACCGACAAGGTGATGGCCAGCTGCGCCAGGGCAGGATCGGCTCCCTCCAGCATCGTCCGGGCCCAGTCGCCGGTGCGGTCGGCGGCGGCGAGGATCCGCTCGAACAGGGCGCGGTAGGCGGGCTGGGCGAAATCCTCCGGCACCAGGTCGTTGAGGGTCTCGGTGAAGGTCTGCGGGGCGCGCAGCAGCAACCGCAGAGTCCCCCGCTCGGCCTCCCAGCGACGATCCCGCGGGTTGGGCAGCTCCAGGGTGGGAACCTCGGCCGGCTCCGGGGCACGCTCCGGCTCGTGGGCCGGTTCGGCCTGCGGACGCCGTCCGCGGGCCCGCTTCACCTCGGCGCGCACCTCTTCGGGATCCAGCCCCAGCAACTGGGAGAGCTCGCGGACGTAGCCGGGCACCATCGCCGCATCCCGGATGCTGCTCACCAGGGGCGCGGCGGCCCGCAACGCGGCGATCCGCCCGTCCACCCGGTCGAGGTCGAAACCGGCGACGGTATTGCGCATCACGAAGCGGTACAGCGGCTCGCGGCGTCCGACGAGTTCGCGCACCGCGGCATCGCCGGACTGCAGCCGCAGATCGCAGGGATCCAGGCCGGTCGGCTCGATCGCCACGTAGGTCTGCGAGACGAAGTTCTGGTCGCCCTTGAAGACCTTCAACGCGGCCGCCTGCCCGGCCGCATCGCCGTCGAAGGTGAAGATCACCTCGCCCGCCTGCACGTCCGAGGTGCCGATCAGCCGCTGCAGCAGCCGGGCGTGGTCGTCGCCGAAGGCCGTCCCGCAGGAGGCGACCGCGGTGTCGACGCCGGCCAGGTGGGCGGCCATCACGTCGGTGTAGCCCTCGACGATGACCGCCTGGTTCTTCTTCGCGATGCTGGTGCGGGCCAGGTCGAGCCCGTAGAGCACCTGGGACTTGCGGTAGACCGGGGTCTCGGGGGTGTTGAGGTATTTGGCGGGCATCCGGTCGTCGTCGAAGAGCCGGCGGGCGCCGAAGCCGAGCACCGATCGTCCGGCGTCGCGGATCGGCCAGAGCAGGCGGGCCTGGAAGAAATCCCAGCCGGATTCGCGGATCAGCCCCGCCTTGACCAGTTCGGCGTCGCTGAACCCCCGCGCGCGCAGGTGGCTGCCGAGCGCCTTGCCGCCCAGCGGGGCGAAGCCGATGCCGAAATGCTCCGCGGCGTCCCGGTCGAAGCCGCGCTGGTCGAGGAACTGCCGTCCGGCGATGGCATCCGGGGTGCCGAGCTGACCGGCGTAGAAGTCGGCCGCCTCGCGGTTGGCCTCCATGATCCGCAGCCGCAACCCCGGTTCGGGACGATCCCGGCCACCGCCCTCGGTGTAGCGCAGCTGGATGCCGGCCCGGTCGGCAAGCCACTCGACCGCCTCGACGAAGGTCACGTTGTTGATCTTCTGGACGAAGCTGATCACGTCCCCGCCCTCACCACAGCCGAAGCAGTGGTAGAAGCCGCGCGACGGGGTCACCCGGAAACTCGGGGTCTTCTCGTCGTGGAAGGGGCACAGCCCGGTCAGCGAGCCACCGCCGGCGTTGCGCAGGGTGACATACGAGCCGACGACCTCGTCGATCCGGGAGCGTTCCCGGACCGTCGCGAGATCCTCGTCGTTGATCAGCCCTGCCACGGCTGCATCCTACTGACCCTTGGGGAGACGGGCCGGATCCCAGCCGAGCAGGTGCAGGGCGGCGTCGAAGGCGAACCGGTCGGTCATCCCGCCGACGTAGGTCACGGCCGCGCGGACGGGATCGGCCCGGTCGAGATCGGCGGGCAGCGCGCCGGGGTGGTCGGCGTAGTACTCCACCAGCGCGGTGAGCACGGCGATCACCGCCTGCGACTGCGCCAGCGACTCGGGCCGGGTGTAGATGCGCTCGTAGTTGAAGGCCCGCAGCGCGGCCAGCGCGGCGGCGGATTCCGGCGCCATCGAGACCTGCCCCGTGGCACAGGTGGCCGAGACCGCTGCCCGCACGAAGGCGGAGAGCTGCTCGCGCCGCGTCCGTCCGGCGACCAGGGCGACCTCCCGCGGCAGGTCGTCGAGGGCGACGATGCCGGCGCTGACCGCGTCCTCCAGATCGTGGGCGCAGTAGGCGATCCGGTCCGCCCAGCTGACGATCTCACCCTCGATGGTGGCCGGCGCGGGCCGCGACCAGGAGTGGTTGCGGATGCCGTCCAGGGTTTCGGCGCACAGGTTGAGCGAGGTCAGCACCACGTCCGCGCCCCAGGGGCCGTGGTCGTAGCCGCCGGGGACGAACGGGTCGAAGGCGTCCTCGCTGGCGTGGCCGCCCGGGCCGTGCCCGCAGTCGTGGCCGAGCGCGATCGCCTCCGCCAGGGTCGCGTTGGCACCGATACCGCGAGCGATCGAGGTGGCCACCTGGGCCACCTCGAGGGCGTGGGTGAGCCGGGTGCGCTGGTGGTCGGTGGGGAAGACCACCACCTGCGTCTTGCCGGCCAGCCGCCGGAAGGCGGTGGAATGGACGATCCGGTCCCGGTCGCGTTCGAAGCAGGTGCGCTCGGCATCGGGTTGCTCCGGGGCGGCGCGGTTCCCGGCGCCGTGGGCCAGCGTCGCGCCCGGACGCAGCCGCGCGGCCTCGGCCTCCTCGCGGGCCTGCCGGCCCACCGGCGGGTCGATCCGCAGCCGGGCCGAACTGTCGGCGTGAGCGCGGACGACCCCCGCCGCGGCATGGCCGGCCATCGTCTCGGCCCAGGCGGCCGCACGCGGTGTCAGATCTGCCATGGCCCCCATCCTGTCACTCGCTACGCTGTGTGCATGTCGCAGCCACCGCAGGGTCCGAATCCGTACCAGCAACCCTACGGGCAGCCCCAGCAGCCCTACCCGGGCGCGCCCGGACAGCCGCCCTATCAGGGTGCTCCCGGGCAGCCGCCCTACGGCTACCAGACGCAGTACCAGCCCGCGCCCGCCAAGCCGAAGCGGGGCAAGGGGCTCGGCATCGCCGCCTTCGCACTGGTGCTGATCGGCGGGGCCGTGGCCGCCTGGGGCAGCTGGATGGCGGGTCACGCCTTCAGCGACCTGATCCTGAGTCTGGGCATTCCCCGGGAGCAGTGGGCCACGCTGGATCCCTCCATGATCCCGGATTCCGACCTTTCCGCCCTCGGCATCACCTTCATGCCCGCCCTCGTCGCGGCCCTGATCGGCATCGTCGGGTGGATCGCCTGCATCGTGGCGGCCATCATCGGCTCCGCCCGTCCGGTGGCGATCATCGGCATCGTGCTGGGCGTCCTCGCCCCGGTGGCCGCCTACCTGGCCTTCTCGGCGGCGATCCTCGCCAAGCTGGGGACGGGAATCTAGCCCCCGGAGACGTCCGATTCGGCGGCGCTGAGGTCGGCGTCGCCGAGTTCGGTGCTCTCCAGCCAGCCGTAGGGCAGGACGACCTTGTCGCGCGCGGTGCCCTGCCGGCCGCGGGGGCTGGCCAGTTCGCCCACTGGGTAGGGCTGGTCGGGCTCGAGCCGGGCCAGCAGGTCGTCCAGTTCGGCCAGGGACGAGACCATGGCCAGGCCGCGGCGCAGTTCGCCGCCGACTCCGAAGCCCTTGAAGTACCAGGCCATGTGCTTGCGCAGGTCGGTCAGGCCGTACTTCTCGCCATGCAGGTCGGCCAGCAGTTCGGCATGGCGGCGGACCATGGCCGCCACCTCGCCGAGGGTCGGCAGGGTCTGCGTGGTGCGTCCGGCGAAGGCGTCGGCCAGATCGCGGAAGAGCCACGGACGGCCCAGGCAGCCGCGTCCGATCACCACTCCCGCGCAGCCGGTCCGGCGCACCATCTCGAGGGCGTCGGAGGCCTCCCAGATGTCGCCGTTGCCGAGCACCGGGATGTCCACCGCGTCCACCAGCGAGGCGATGGTCTCCCAGTCGGCCTCGCCGGAGTACGCCTGCTTCACCGTCCGGGCGTGCAGCGCGATGGCGGCGCAACCGGCCTCCTGCGCGATCCGTCCGGCGTCCAGGTAGGTGAGGTGGTGCTCGTCGATGCCGAGCCGGGTCTTCATGGTGACCGGGACGCCATAGGGCTCCGCGGCGCGGACGGTGGCGCGCAGGATCGCGGCCAGCCGATCCCGCTTCCAGGGCAGCGCTCCCCCGCCGCCCTTGCGGGTGACCTTGGGCACCGGGCAGCCGAAGTTGAGGTCGATGTGGCCGACCCCGAACTCCTCGCACAGGATGGCCGCCGCCTTCGCCATCACCTGGGGATCGACCCCGTAGAGCTGGACGGAACGCACCGTCTCCCCCGGATCGAAGGCGAGCATTCCGAAGGTCTTCGGGATCCGCTCGACGATGCCGCGGGAGGTGATCATCTCGCAGACGTAGAGCCCCGCCCCCTGCTCACGGCAGAGCTGCCGGTAGGCCGCATTGGTGATGCCCGCCATCGGGGCGAGCACCACCGGCGTGGCGACCGTGAGGTCGCCCAGCTGCAGCGGAGGGGCCTCAGCAACCGACAAGGCGCTCCGCCAGGTAGCCGCGGACCTGGTCGAGGGCGACCCGCTGCTGGCTCATGGTGTCGCGATCGCGGATCGTGACGGCCTGATCCTCCAGGGTGTCGAAGTCGACGGTGATGCAGTACGGGGTGCCGATCTCGTCCTGGCGGCGGTACCGGCGTCCGATCGACTGGGCGTCGTCGAACTCGATGTTCCAGTACTGCCGCAGTTCGGCGGCCAG
>JAPUEM010000020.1 GCA_027492575.1 Propionicimonas sp. | reverse complement strand
GGCTGGATCTCACGGTCGCCCACCTCGCGTTGGGAGATTCCCGCCTTCGCGGGAATGACGGATGTGGGTGCAGGAGTGACGGATATGGGGGTGCGGGAGTGGTGTCGTGGGAGTGGTTGCGCTGCCGATTTTTGCCCTGGCGGGATGGTGCGCTAGAGTTTTTCCTCGCGCGCCGCTAGCTCAACTGGCAGAGCAGCTGGCTCTTAACTAGCGGGTTCGGGGTTCGAGTCCCTGGCGGCGCACGGCGGGCCTCTCGCGAGGATATTCAGCGAGAGGCCCGTAACAATTCCGGCCCGCGATCAGCGCCTTGTGATCGAGCGCACCACCGCGAAGAAGGCCAGCGCACCGACCACCGCCGCGCCCACCAGGGCCAGCCGGGTGACGTTCAGCGAGCCGTCCTTGGCGATGAACTGGGCCTTCACCTCGTCCACCTGCTCGGAGACGACACTGCGGACGTCGGCCACCGCGCGATGCGCGATCGCCCGCGGATGCACCTGGTTGACCAGGCTCGCGATGTTCTGCGCCAGTCGATCCCGGGCCGCGTCGAGTTCGGCCTCGATCTCGGCCCGAGTGCGGGTCGCCTCAGCCATGGGATCCTCCAATCCGGGTGCCTGCGGCAACCCTATTCCCCCAACCGCCCCGATCGCTGCCCCTGACCGCAATCGGAGCCGAGCCGGCCCGGATTCGCCCGGCGACAAGCACTAAGGTGAACCCATGGCCAAGCTGACACCTGGAGACATCGCGCCCGCCTTCACCCTGCCGGATGCCGACGGGCACCCGGTCTCGCTCGCCGACTACGCCGGCGGGCGGGTGATCGTGTACTTCTTCCCGGCCGCCATGACCCCGGGCTGCACCGTCCAGGCGGTCGACTTCGACGGCGCGCTGAGCGACCTGGCCAAGGCCGGCTACCAGGTGGTCGGGATCTCTCCCGACTCCACGGCCAAGCTCGCCCAGTTCCGCGAGCAGTCCAGCCTCGGCTTCCCGCTGCTGGCCGACCCCGACAAGACCCTGCTCAAGGAGTACGGCGCCTTCGGCACCAAGATGCTCTACGGCAAGCAGATCGAGGGAGTCATCCGCTCCACCTTCGTGGTGGACGTGGACGCCGCGGGCGTCGGGAAGGTCGCGGTCGCGCAGTACAACGTCCGCGCCACCGGGCACGTCGCCAAGCTGCGCCGCGAACTCGGCTTCTGAACAGCCGGTCAGGATCATGGATCTCCGGCACCTGACCACCGCGACCCGCGCGGGGCTCCCGGTCGTCCTTTCGCCGCTCACTGCCGCCGACATCGAACGCGTCCACGACCTGGTTCAGGATCCGGAGATCCCGCGCTGGACGACCGTCCCCAGCCCGTACTCGAGGGCGGACGCGGAGAGCTTCGTCACCGACTTCAATGCCGTCGCCTGGCGCCAGATCGCCGACGGAACCTTCACGACCGATCGAGGCGGGCCGGAAGTGGTCTGGGGGGTCCGGATCGCCGAGGGATCACCGCTGGCCGGCCTGCACGGCAGCATCGGTCTGCGTCCCGCCGACGGCGGCGCCGTCGAGATCGGCTGGTGGTTGGGGGCCGAGGCCCGCGGGCACGGGGTGATGCGTGCGGCTGTCGCCCGGCTGATCGAGGTGGCGTTCTCAGCACAGGCGCCGTTCCGGGCCACCGCCGTCCACTGGCATGCCTTCATCGGCAACCTGCCGTCGGCCGTGATCGCGCAACGCACCGGCTTCCGCTACACCGGCATTGAGGAGAAGTTCGACCGTCCGCACTGGTCGGCGATCATCCACCCCGGCGATCCCATCGCGCCGCGCGAGGACTGGCCCGACCTGACCGAGTGAGCCACTGGTACCGGAGAAGGGACTTGAACCCTCACGCCCGAAGGCACAGGAACCTAAATCCTGCGTGTCTGCCAATTCCACCACTCCGGCTGATATTGCCTGGCGAGTCTACCGGGACCGGGGAGGGAATTGACGACAGCTGCATTGCTCAGGGCGGGCGGCCTCCCGTGTCTCTGGCGAGCCGGACGGCGGGAGACCGGGGTGCCGCCCCTCGCAGTCAGGCCGCCGGTGCGTCAGATGGTGGATATGCCCTCGGTAGCGCGGCACGAGCGTCCGCTGCGCGACGAGTTGGTGGTTGTGGGGCCTCCTAGCGAGCTCAGAGCAGCCACTTCGTAGCGCACGGGCTTAGTTGGCCTGTCTCTCCAGCCCAAAACCGCTAGGCCGTAGCGCGCCGGCTCCCTCACGCGCGGCGTCGGGAGCTCCAGCGACCGTGTGCCGCCCGGTGACGACAAGCGCGGACGCGTCAGCTGACGACGACGCTCGAGCTCTGGTCGGTTTCGACGAAACTGTCCAGTTTTCGAACGTCGCCGACATCAGCTTTCAAGGGAGTGGCGACTACAGCCCGAGCTTGCGGGCAACCCGATCGACGACCACCGCTGGAGTCCACCAGATCTCTCGGCCGCTCCAGCGGACGAAGCTGTGTTCGAGATCCTCCAGTTCCTGCTGGCGGTCCTTCTCGCGCAGGATCTCGTTCGGGTCGCGGTACTTGCCGCGGCCGTCTGCCTCGCCGATCAGCCCGGCTTCCTTCCAGTAGCAATCCGCGTAGTACCAGCCCGTCGAGGTGCGAATGGGGTATTGGAACTCGGGTGTCGGCAGACCGGCAAGGTGGAAGTGCCCGGCGCTGAGAGACTCGATCGGGCTCTCGCGCCGGGGGTCCGTCAACTCGACCGCCTTGCGGAGCGCGGCCGCTCCGGCGCCGCGCACGGCTTCGGCGAGTGACTCGCGAGTCGTGCGCACAAGGCGTGAGTTCGCGTAGTGCTCCCGTCGGGGATTGGTGATGAGGGCTTCGACCAGAAGCCGGGCGGCCGCGTCCAGCAACAGCAGCGACTGCGGCAGCGACTCGCCCCTGGCGAGGTCGACAGCGGTGCGGGAGATGGTGGTGACCTCGTATCCACTCGAGTCTGTGGTGATGTGATGGGGCGGAAGCTGAGCCGCACGGTAGGTCGCGAGCGTCTGACGCGGATAGCCCGATCGACGGGGCAGCGAGATCGTGGGGGGATACTCGTGCCAGTCCTGCCCTGGTGAGGGCAGCCCCCACACCAGAGCTGCCGACTCATGGCTGATGGTGGCGCCGGGGTGGGTGGCGAGTTCGGCGCGGGCGAGCAACAGGTGCTGTCCGGCAGGATCCTCGGGCCATCGCTCAGCCGCGAGATAGACCGACGGGCGCAGGCGTCGCAGGGCGCCGGAGCGCACTGCAGTGCGCAGCATCGCTTGGGTGACGGTGGGCGACAGCAACTGCTGACGAGTGGCCGGCTGCTGTGGCAGGGCCCAGGGGCGGGGAACTCTCATGATCGCATTCTTGGTCGGATTGGCCGTGAATGTGCCACCGACTTCCCCCGTCGGTGGAGAACCTCCTCAGACGGCCGGCGAGTTATCCACAGGCTGACAGCCCGCGTGGCCGTGCCTAGGTTCCGGACTTGATCGAGGCCACCCCTGCTGGCGATGGGGAGCAGCTGGCCGTCTGACTGGCGGAGATGGCTGGCGGATCGGGCCTGGCTCCGCTGTCCGGGTCGCGGCGAGCCCGCCTCCCGAGGGGTCGGCGGTGCGTCAGATAGTCGATATGGCGGCGGTGCCGCAGCACGCTGCGCCGCTGCGCTACGGGTTGGTCGCTCTGGGGGCCGCGAGCCACCTCACAACCGCCAATTCGTAGCGTGGCGGCGGGTTGGGCTGGAGTGCAGCTCGCATAACCACCAACCTGCAGCGCAGCAGAGCCTGACGGACTCCTCGGCGGGTGAGCGACCACGGAGCGAAT
>JAPUEM010000019.1 GCA_027492575.1 Propionicimonas sp. | reverse complement strand
CCCGGTTTTCTTAGGGCGCGGGGCCCCCCCGCGGGCCCCCCCCACCCCCCCCACCCGCCGCGGCCGGGCCACACCCGCCGCGCCCCCGCCCCGGGGGCCCGCCCGCCGCTGCTTTGTGACGTCAACGCCCGCGATCAACGCCCGCGCGGCGGGCGGGACTCCTCGTAGGCCTGAACCACCTCGTCCACCGGGCCGTCCATCATCAGTTCGCCCCGGTTGAGCCAGATCGCCCGCTCGCAGGTGTCCCGGATCGAGTTCATACTGTGCGAAACCAGGAAGACCGTGCCCGCGTTGTCACGGATGCTGCGGATACGGGATTCGCTGCGCTCCCGGAAACGGCGGTCGCCCACCGACAGCGCTTCGTCCACGATGAGAATCTCGTGCTCACGGACGGTGGCGATCGCGAACTTCAGCCGGGCCTGCATGCCCGAGGAGTAGGTGCGCATCGGCAGATCGATGAACTCCTCGAGTTCGGCGAAGTCGACGATCTGGTCACGGATGGTCTGGACCTCCTTGCGGGAGAAGCCCAGGGCCAAGCCGCCCAGGAGGATGTTCCGCTCTCCCGAGAGGCTGGGGATCAGCGCTGCGCCGACGCCCAGCAGGTTCGGACGCGATGAAGCGTAGACGGCGCCGGAGGCGGGCGGGGTCAGGCCGGTGATCGCTCGCATGAGGGTCGATTTGCCTGAGCCGTTGGAGCCGATCACGCCGATCGACTCGTTCTCGTAGGCGACGAAGGAGACGCCCTTCAGCGCGTGGACCTCCCGGATGCCCCGCTTGGTGCGGCTGGCGAGGCCCGCCTGATTGCCGCCGACCGCCTTGCCGGAGGCGAACACCCGGTATTTCACGTGCAGTTCGTTCACCATGACGACCGGGCGGCGGCCGCTCAGCAGAGTCGGGTGCGAGCCAGTGGAGTCAGTCACGGCCGTAACGCTCCTCAGCCACCCAGAAGAAGAGCAGCCCGGCGACAAAGGTGAGGACGGCCCAGATCGAGAAGTAGCCCCAGTAGTTCGGGTCGACGCCCTCCACCCCCATCAGGGTGCTCCGGGCGAGCTGGAGCACCTGGTACAAGGGGTGGAAGTCGTACACCTGGACGATCCAGGGGTGTGCCTTGAAGAGCCGGCTGACGTCGAACAGCACCCCAGAGGTGTAGAAGAGGATCCGGGAGATGAACGGCAAGAGCTGGGTGAGGTCGCGCAGGTGGACGGTCAGGCGAGCGGCGATCAGGGCCACTCCGGTGTTGAAAAGGGTGTAGAGCCCGAGCAGCGGGATCATCAGCAGCCAGTTCCACGTGGGAGGATCCCCCATGAGCGGTAGCAGGACCGCCAGCATCGCCAAGGCCGGCAGGAGGGCCAGGAACTGCTCGATCACCTCGGCCAGCGGCAACGTCATCCGGGGAAAGGCCAGCGACTGGACCAGCGACTGGTTGCCCGTGATCGACTTTGCGCCGTCGGTGAGGCAGCTGGCGAAGAAGTGCCATAGGAAGACGCCGACCATGACGCGGGCGGCGTAATCCGGCGCTCGATTGTCCTGCTGCAGGACACCGAAGATGGTGCCGTAGATCACAGCGTTGAGCAGCGGCCGGATCACCAGCCAGACGATGCCCAGCCGGTTGGCTTCCATCGATGCCCGGAGCCGGAACTCGGCCATCGTGACGACGAACTGACGCCGGGCCCAGGTCTGTCTCAGATAGGACCACAGCGGCGGCCGAGCGCCCACCCTATGCAGCCCGTGCTGGGCAGCCAGTTCGGCCAGACTCATCAGCCTCGGATCCCTATCATGCTCGGTACGGCCGTCGCCCGGCCTGGATTCCTGGCGAGTCTATCCGCCCTGGCGTCGACAGGCACGTTACCGGGCCCGAGAGACCCCCGGCTTCGTGAAAGGGCCAGGACGCGCACAGGACCATCGCCGCCGGCGTCCCTCTGAAGGCGGGGCATTCCCCGACGTCCGCGCTGGATCGCGGGGTTCAGCGGCGGTTGGTCAGGTAGTAGCCGACCAGGGCCTGGGTGGACGGATCCTGCGCGGCCAGGGCCTCGGCGTCGCCGGCGACCGCGGGGGCGATCTGCAGGGCGAGCTGCTTGCCGAGCTCGACACCCCACTGGTCGAAGGAGTTGATCCCCCAGACGACGCCCTGGGTGAAGGTGATGTGCTCGTAGAGGGCGATCAGCTGGCCGACCACGGACGGGGTGAGCGCCGGGGCCATGATCGAGGTGGTGGGCCGGTTGCCGGGGAAGACCCGGGCCGGGACGATCGGCTCCGCGGTGCCCTCGGCGCGGACCTCCTCGGCGGTCTTGCCGAAGGCCAGCGCCTTGGTCTGGGCGAAGAAGTTCGCCAGGAAGAGCTCGTGGACGTCCGCGTCCCCGTCCTTCAGCGGATGGGCCGGGGTGGCGACCGCGATGAAGTCGGCCGGGATCAGCTGCGTCCCCTGGTGGATCAGCTGGTAGAAGGCGTGCTGGCCGTTGGTGCCGGGCTCGCCCCAGAAGACCTCGCCGGTGGCGGTGGTGACCGGCGTCCCGTCCCAGCGGACGCCCTTGCCGTTGGATTCCATGGTGAGCTGCTGCAGGTAGGCGGCGAAGCGGTGCAGGTACTGGGCGTAGGGCAGCACGGCGTGGCTGGTGGCGCCGAAGAAGTTGACGTACCAGACGTTCAGCAGGCCCATCAGCGCCGGGACGTTACGCTCCAGCGGCTCGCTGGCGAAGTGGCTGTCGATGGCGTGGAAGCCGGCCAGGAAGTCGGCGAAGGCGTCCGGGCCGAGCGCCACGGCCAGCGAGGTTCCGACCGCGGAGTCGACCGAGTAGCGTCCGCCGACCCAATCCCAGAAGCCGAAGGCGTTGGCCGGGTCGATGCCGAAGGCGGCCACCTTGTCCAGGGCGGTGGAGACGGCGACGAAGTGCTTGGCGATGGCGTCGGCGCGGGCCTCGTCCGAGCCGTCGATGGCGCCCTGCTCGGCGAGCTTGGCCAGCAGCCAGGCGCGGGCCAACCGGGCGTTGGTGAGGGTCTCCAGGGTGGTGAAGGTCTTGGAGGCCACGATGAACAGGGTGGTCTCCGGGTCGAGATCGGCGGTCTTCTCGGCGACGTCGGCCGGGTCGATGTTGGAGACGAAGCGGCAGCTCAGGCAGGGCTGCACGTACGGCTTGAGGGCCTCGTAGACCATCACCGGGCCGAGGTCGGAGCCGCCGATGCCGATGTTGACCACGGTCTCGATCCGCTTGCCGGTGACCCCCTTCCACTCTCCGGAGCGGACCTTCTCGGCGAAGGCGTAGACCTGGTCGAGCACCTCGTGGACGCCCGGGACGACGTCGGCGCCGTCCACCACCAGGGAGTCGGCACGCGGCCGGCGCAGCGCGGTGTGCAGCACCGACCGGTTCTCGGTGGTGTTGATCCGCTCGCCGGCGTACATGGCGTCGCGGCGGGCCTCCAGGCCCACCTCGTGACCGAGGGCGACCAGGGCGGCCAGCACCTCGTCGGTGATCAGGTTCTTGGAGAGGTCGACGAAGAGATCGCCGGCGGTGCGGGAGAATCGTTCGGCCCGGGCTGGATCATCGGCGAACCAGCCGCGCAGGTCAGGGGTGAGGTCGGCGTGCAGCGCCGTCAGCTTGGTCCAGGCGGCGGTGGTGGTGGCATCGACGGGTGCGGTCATGGCGTCAGCCTAGCGGCGGGGTCAGAGCCGGTCGAGATGGATCCCCGCCAAGCCGGTGAGTGGTTTCTGCCCCTCGGCGCGGTCCTGCACACGGTGGTGGAGGACGCAAAGCCACCAAGTGCTTTCGGGCCCGTTGTCAACATCTACCGCAAATCGGGAGGACGTGCTAGGTTCCCTAG
>JAPUEM010000018.1 GCA_027492575.1 Propionicimonas sp. | reverse complement strand
CCAGCTGCCCGTGCTGCAGCTCGACATGTGGGAGCACGCCTTCTACCTGCAGTACAAGAACGTGAAGGGCGACTACGTCAAGGCGTGGTGGAACGTGGTCAACTGGGCCGACGTCGCCGCCCGCCTGGAGAAGGCCCGCGCCACCTCCCTGTTCTGAGCCTTTGACGGGACGGCGGTCCGTCCCCGGTTTGCGCCCGGTCACCCACGGTGGCCGGGCGTTTCCGCATCCCCCGTCCATCAGTTTCTGAGAAAAACTTGCCAACTCTCTCAGGATGAGGGAGTATTTCTCAGGAAACTGTTGTCGGCGTGAGGAATCGAGTGCCATCCAAGTCCACCGCTGTCGTCGCGGGCGTGCTGAGCCTCGCCCTGCTGACCGGCGGCGCCACCGCCGCCACGGCGCTTCACAAGGACGTCACCCTGGAAGTGGACGGGCAGACCCTGCCGGCCGGCGGCTTCGCCCTCACCGTCGCCGACGTGCTCGCGAACAACGACATCACCCTGGGTGACCGCGATCTGGTCTACCCGGCCCCCTCCGATCCGGTGAAGGACGGCGACACCATCACCGTCGCGTACTCCAAGCAGGTCACCTTGACCGTGGACGGCGAACCGGTCAGCTTCTACACCACGGCCGCCGTGCTGAGCGACGCCTTGGCGGGCTTCCAGCAGCACGAACTGGACGGCTCGAAGCTCTCTGTCTCGCGCTCGGCGGCACTGCCCCGGGCCGGCCTGTCCGTCGAGGTCACCACTCCCAAGGAGATCAGCCTCAAGGTGGCCGGCAAGTCCAGCAAGGTCACCACCACCGCCGACACGGTCGCCGACCTGCTGGCCGAGCAGGGCATCACCGTGGATTCGGACGACAAACTGAAGCCGGCCGCCACCACCGAGGTCACCGAAGCGCTCAAGGTGGTCGTCGACCGCGTCGAGGTGACGACCCTGACCAAGGCCGAGAAGGTCAAGTTCAAGACGGTCAGCAAGAAGGACTCGTCGCTGTGGAAGGGCGAATCCCGGCTGGTCAGCACCGGCAAGCACGGCAAGGCCCGGCGCACCTACCAGATCACCACGGTGAACGGCGAGCAGACCGAGAAGAAGCTGGTCATCGAGACCGTCCTCAAGAAGCCGGTGGACGCGGTCACCGCCGTCGGCACCAAGACCACCGCCAACGGCGTCGGCCTGAACCTGGCCCGCGCCGCCATGTGGGACAGGATCGCCAAGTGCGAATCCGGCAACCGCTGGAACATCAACACCGGCAACGGCTACTACGGCGGCCTGCAGTTCAACCGTGCCTCGTGGAACGCCAACGGCGGCCGCGACTTCGCCGCCCTCCCCCACCAGGCCAGCCGCGCCGAGCAGATCACCGTGGCGAACCGCTACTACGCCAAGGCCGGCCTGAAGCCCTGGGGCTGCCGGCACGCGGCCTGAGCCCGAAGACTCGGAGGATCCGGAGCTTCCCCCACACCTGCCCGGTCATCCTTCGTCCAACCCGGTGGCGTCGCCTTCTCCCCCCTGGCGGCGCCACCGGCCAATTCCGGGCTCAGTTCTGGATGGTGCCTTCCCGGAAGTCGTCGTTGCCGGTGACCTCGACGATGTCCTGATGCTCCTCCAGGCCCACCCAGGTATTGGTCGCCTCGTGGTGGTAGTACCGGTCGGCGCCGGCCTCGACCTGGTGCGCGTAGCCCTGCGCGTCCAGGACGGTGGTCTCCTCGCGGAGCGCGTTGATGAAGCCCTGCTGCTCGTTGCCACCACCGGCGCCGGGCGTAGCCGCGCCCGTCCGCAGGCCGTCCAGGTACTGCTCGTGGCCGGCATCGCTGCTCGCCTGCTGAGCGCTCCAGGCGGTGGCTGCCGCCTCGTTGGCCCCCCGCTGCTCGGCCATCCGGTTCTGGAACTCGCGTCCCTGCTGCTCGATGCCGCTCATCCGCTGTTGGTGAGCGCGCTCGTTCTCCCGGGTGGTGGCGTTGATGGATTCCATCGCGCTGGCGTGGCTGGCGGCGATCCGGGCCTGCTCCTGCTGGTTGCGCAGGGCCTGCGCGGTGGTCGCCTGAGCGGTCGCGACCAGCTTCAGGACGGCCGACACGTAGGCCTCCGGATCTTCCACCGTCGTCACCCCGTAGACCTGGGCGATCCAGCCCGGCCCCACCCCGCGGGTGGTGGCCAGGAAGACCGCCCGGACGGGGCGTCCGTCCTCGCCCTGGTAGGTGGCGGTGAGCCTGGCCGCATGCAGCCAGGTGAGCGGTGAACCCAGCCGCTGGACGGTCTGCGTCGCGACCTCGCGCAACTGCGGATCCTCGCGCAGGTCGAGTTGCTGGAAGCCGGGCCGGGAACCGTACCGGAACTGCACCCACTCGGGCAGGAAGTTGACCGCCGGGGTCGGGGGACGCAAGGCCATCCCGGGCGGGGCGAACATCGACGTGGAGGGGTCGAGGAACATCGGGATGCCGCTGTCCCCGCTGAACAGCGTGGTGCCGCCGTCCGGGCTGACGGTCTGGGCCATCGGGTAGGCCATCGCCGGGGTCGGTTCCACCCACGCCCGGGAGCGCCAGCCGACCGGCAGCGAGATCAGGAAGGTCTGGGTGTCGTCGGTCACCTGCTGCCAGGCGGAAAGGTCGGCCAGGCCCTCGGCCGCTGAACGCGTCGGGGGCGCTGGGGCCGGCGGTGGTGGCGGGGGCGGAGGTGGCGGCGGAACCTGCGAATACTGCTGAGGTGGGTAGTTCGCAGGGGCCTGCTGGTACTGCGGCGCCTGGTACGGCGGCTGCCCCACCGGTCCGCCCGGGGAGTAGCCCGGGCCTGCCGGCTGGTAGGGCGGCTGGCCGACCGGGCCGGCCGATGGGTACGGGACCGGGATGGGCTGCTGGTACGGCGGCTGTCCGGCCGGACCACCGGGTGGCTGCCCGATCGGCCCACCCGCCGGGTATGGAACCGGGCCTGCCGGCTGGTAGGGGCCGGGACCCGCCGGCTGATACGGCGGTTGCCCCATCGGCGGCACCGGCGGCGGGTAGGCGGCGGACGGGGCCTGCTGATAAGGCGGCTGCGCCGGCGGAAGCTGCGAGAGGGGCATCGCGGGCACCGGCGGGATCGGTGCCGAGATCTCGACCTGCTCCTCCGCCAGGGGGGCAAGCGGTTCGATGACCTCCAGATCCGCGATCGGCTCGACCACCGCTTCGGGCTCCACGACAGGCTCGGGCTCCACGACGGACTCGGACTCCACGACAGACTCGGGCTCGACCACCGGCTCCGGGTCGACCACCGCTTCGAACTCCACGACAGGCCCGGGCTCGACAACCGGCTCCGGGTCGACCTCAAAGGCGGACGCCGACTCCACGACAGCCTCGTGCTCGACAACCGGCTCCGCCTCGATGGCTTCAGGCTCGGGCGAGGAGGCTTCCGTCAGCCAGGACGAAGCAGAGCTGATCCCGTCCTCGATCGGCTCGCTGTCGGCCAGCGCGTCCGCGTTCTCGACCTCCACGACCGGTTCCGGCTCCGGCTCCGGCTCCGAGATCTCCGGTTCGGCGGCCTCTACCTCCACGATCCCCGGGAGCTCGATGCCCAGCCGTTCCGCCAACACCTGGGCCGCCCACTCGTCGGTGGAGACTCCCGCGACCAGCGCCGCGCGCCGCAGCGCCTGGGAGAGTTCGCCGTCCAGCGACAGCGTCAAACGTTCCTCATCTGCCATGGGCCGATCTTTGCGCACCCGGGGCCGCTTCACCAGAGCCTGTCGTCACCGTTGTTCGGCATCCTCGACGAGAAGCCGAACAATCACGTCACGAGACGCGGCTTCCGGGCTGTGGGACGGCGAAGCGCCGCCCACCCGAAGGTGGACGGCGCTCGCAGGGACTCGATCAGGCCTTGGCGTCCTCGGCCGGCTCAACGGCCTCAGCGGCGTCGGCAACCGCCTCGACCTCGGCGGCGGCCTCGACCTCGGCGGCGGCCTCAACGGCCTCCTCGGCGGCTTCCGGGGCGTCCTCGACGACCTCGGCGGCCTCCTCGACCGGGGCGGCCTCGACAGCCGCCTCGGCCTTCTTGGCCTTCTTCGGCTCGGCCTTCTTCGCCGGCTCCGCCTTCTTGGCGGCGCCCTTGCTCTTGGCCTTGCGGGATTCCTCGACCGACTCGGTCACGATCTCGATCACGGCCATCGGGGCGTTGTCGCCCTTGCGCGGGCCGATCTTGGTGATCCGGGTGTAGCCACCCTCGCGGTCGGCCAGCTTCGGGGCGATCTCGGTGAACAGGATGTGCACCACACCCTTGTCGGTCACGGTCTGCAGCACCAGGCGACGGTTGTGCAGGTCACCCCGCTTGGCCTTGCTGATCAGCCGCTCGGCGAGCGGCTGGACCCGCTTGGCCTTGGCCTCGGTGGTGGTGATCTTCCCGTGCTCGAACAGCTGGGTGGCCAGGTTGGCCAGGATGATCCGCTGGTGGGCCGGGCTGCCGCCGAAACGGGGGCCCTTGGTGGGCTTTGGCATGGTTCAGTTCTCCTGTGTGGCGGTGATCAGTACTGATCGTCGAAGTCGTCGGCGGCGTCGTACTGGCTGAGGGCGGCCAGCGGATCGAAGCCGGGGGCGCTGTCCTTCAGCGACAGCCCCATCTCGTGCAGCCGCAGCTTGACCTCCTCGATCGACTTGGAGCCGAAGTTGCGGATGTCGAGCAGATCCTGCTCCGAGCGCGAGACGAGCTCGGAAACGGTGTGGATGCCCTCGCGCTTGAGGCAGTTGTAGCTGCGCATGGTGAGCTTGAGCTCCTCCACCGGCAGCGCCAGATCGGCGGCCAGCTGCTCGTCCACCGGGGACGGGCCGATCTCGATGCCCTCGGCGTCCACGTTCAGCTCGCGGGCCAGGCCGAAGAGCTCGACCAGGGTCCGGCCGGCCGAGGCGACGGCGTCGCGCGGCAGGATGGAGGGCTTGGTCTCCACGTCCACGATCAGCTTGTCGAAGTCGGTGCGCTGCTCGACGCGGGTGGCCTCCACCTTGTAGGTGACCTTCAGCACCGGCGAGTAGATCGAGTCGACCGGGATGCGGCCGATCTCGGCGTCCGGGTTCTTGTTCTGGACGGCGGAGACGTAGCCGCGGCCCCGCTCGACGACCAGTTCCATCTCGATCTTGCCGGTGTCGTTCAGGGTGGCGATGTGCAGGTCGGGGTTGTGGATCTCCACACCCGCCGGCGGGGCGATGTCGGCCGCGGTCACCGCGCCGGCACCGGCCTTGCGCAGGTACATGACGACCGGCTCGTCCTCCTCGGAGGAGAGCACCAGCTGCTTGAGGTTGAGCACGATCTCGGTGACATCCTCGACGACGCCCTCCACGGTGGAGAACTCGTGCTGGTTGCCCTCGATCTTGATGCTGGTCACGGCCGCGCCCGGGATGGACGACAGCAGGGTGCGACGCAGCGAATTGCCCAGGGTGTAGCCGAAGCCGGGCTCCAGCGGTTCGATGACGAACCGGGAGCGGTAGTCGCCGACGATCTCTTCGTTCAGGATCGGACGCTGTGCGATGAGCATGTTCTTCCTTCCAACCGCCCGCTATTTGACGGTGTCGAGTGCACCGCCCGGACGCACGTGGCGCCCGGGCGGCAGGGTGGTGTTACTTGGAGTAGAGCTCGACGATCAGCTGCTCGCTGACGTCGATGGTGATCTGCTCGCGAACCGGCAGCTGGTGCACCAGGATGCGGCCGCGGTTCGGACGAACGGTCAGCCAGGCCGGCACGACACGCTCGTGGTGGGTCTCCCGGGCGATCACGAACGGGGTCAGGTTCAGCGACTTCGGCTTGATGTCGATGACGTCGTAGGCGCTGACCCGGTAGCTCGGGACGTTGACCTTCTTGCCGTTGACCAGGAAGTGGCCGTGCACCACCAGCTGGCGGGCCTGCCGCCGGGTGCCGGCCAGGCCGGCGCGGTACACCACGTTGTCCAGCCGGGATTCCAGGATGATCAGCAGGTTGTCGCCGGTCTTGCCCGAGAGCCGGTTGGCCTCTTCGTAGTAGCGACGGAACTGCTTCTCCAGCACGCCGTAGGCGAAGCGGGCCTTCTGCTTCTCACGAAGCTGCAGCAGGTACTCGCTCTCCTTGGTGCGGCCGCGGCCGTGCATGCCCGGGGGGTACGCGCGGCGCTCGAAGGCCTTGTCGTTGCCCACCAGGTCGGTGCCGAGCCGGCGGGACTTCTTGGTGATGGGTCCGGTGTAACGGGCCATGGTTGAATTCCTCTCTCAGCTCGGGATTAGACGCGACGACGCTTGGGCGGACGGCAGCCGTTGTGCGGGACGGGGGTCACGTCGGAGATCGGGCCGATCTCCAGCCCGACGCCGCCCAGCGAACGGATGGCGGTCTCCCGGCCGGAGCCGGGGCCCTTCACGAAAACGTCCACGCGCTTCATCCCGTGCTCCATGGCACGCCGTCCGGCGGCCTCGGCGGCCATGCCGGCCGCGAACGGGGTGGACTTGCGGGAGCCCTTGAAGCCGACGGTGCCGGCGGAGGCCCATGCGATCACGGCGCCCGTGGGGTCGGTGATCGTGATGATCGTGTTGTTGAACGTGCTCTTGATGTGCGCCTGACCGGCGGCGACGTTCTTCTTCTCCTTGCGGCGGAGCTTGGTCTTGGCAGCCTTCTGGGCTGCCGTGCGGCCTGCAGTAGCCATATGTCTCAGTTTCTCCTATGTCCTACCGGCCGCTATCAGCGGGCCTTCTTCTTCCCGGCGACGGCCTTCTTCTTGCCCTTGCGGGTGCGAGCGTTCGTCCGGGTGCGCTGACCACGGACGGGCAGGCCCATGCGGTGACGACGGCCCTGGTAGGAGCCGATCTCGATCTTGCGACGGATGTCCGCGGCGACGCTGCGGCGCAGGTCACCCTCGGTCTCGTAGTTCGCTTCGATGTGGTCACGCAGGGCGACCAACTGGTCGTCGGTGAGTTGGTGGACACGGATGTCGCCACTGATGCCGGTGGCGGCCAAGGTCTCCTTGGCTCGGGTACGGCCGATGCCGAAAATGTAGGTGAGGGCGATCTCCAGCCGCTTCTCGCGCGGCAGATCGACCCCGATGAGGCGTGCCATCAGGCGGGTTACCTTTCGAGTATTCGTGGGCCGGTTCCCCGGCCCCGCGAAGGTGTCTGTCGTGATGCGTCCCCTTGCCGCCTGGCATGGGCTCCGGCCTTCGTCCGGAGGTGGTCGTCAACCGTTACTGCTGGCTGACGTTGCGATCACGTTCTGTGGGTATTCAGTTGTCATCCGGTTGGTGTTCCGCGACCCGCGCGGGCCGCTGATTACTCAGCCCTGGCGCTGCTTGTGGCGCGGGTTGTCGCAGATCACCATCACGCGACCGTGCCGGCGGATCACCTTGCACTTGTCGCAGATCTTCTTGACGCTCGGCTGAACCTTCATCGAGCAACTTTCTGACTCATCGCCGAGCGCACGGGTGCCCCGTGATCGGACTGGTGGTGGTTATCTGTGGCCTACCGGTGCCGGAAGACGATGCGTCCGCGGCTCAGGTCGTAGGGGGACAGTTCGACGACGACCCGGTCAGCGGGGATGATGCGGATGTAGTGCTGCCGCATCTTGCCGCTGATGGTCGCCAGAACCTTGTGCCCGTTGGTCAGTTCCACCCGGAACATGGCATTGGGCAGGGCTTCGACGACAGTTCCCTCCATTTCGAGGGCGTCAGTCTTCTTCGCCATTACTCCCTAACATGAGTTGATCGGACGCATGCGCCTGCCGACGCAGGTCATGCAAGGGACGATCCTACGCCACCTGCGCGGGCCCGCCAAAATCCTGACCGGACCGGGTCGCCGGAAGCTCGTCCGGCGACCAGCGGATCGCGGACGAGATCAGGCTCGGCGCCGGGACAAAGCAGCGTAAACTGGACGGTCGCTAACAACTCCTGCGAAGGACGACCGTGGATTCAGCCGAGGCTCCCTCCTCGACCCAAGAGCGCGAGCTCGCCATCGAGCAGGCGCATGTCGATCTGGTGTACCGCCAGCTCAACCGGGCGACCAAGTCGGCTCGCCGGGTCGCCAAGGAAGGCCGTCGCCGCTACACCTCCGATCGGCAGACCTGGATGCGCGAGGAGGACGGCACCGCCCTGTTCGAGCGCGACGCCTTCGCCTTCCAGGCCGCCCGCCGGCTCGCGATCCTGGACGCGGAGCACGAGGGCCTGGTCTTCGGAAGGCTGGATTCCACCGAGGGCGACACCAACTACATCGGACGCATCGGCGTCCGCGACGAGGAATACGAGCCGCTGGTGATCGACTGGCGGGCCCGCGCCGCCGAGCCGTTCTACCGGGCCACCGCCACCGACCCGATGGGGGTGGTCCGCCGCCGGGTGCTGCGCTGCCGCAACGACAAGGTGATCGGCATCGAGGACGACCTGCTGGACGACACCGCCCGTCACGATCTGGTGGTCATCGGCGAGGGCGCGCTGATGGCGGCGCTGAAGCGGGCCCGCGGGCACCGGATGCGCGACATCGTCGCCACCATTCAGGCCGAGCAGGACGAGGCGATCCGCGCCGAGCACGACGGCGTCACCGTGATCGCCGGCGGCCCGGGCACCGGCAAGACGGTGGTGGCGCTGCACCGGGCGGCCTACCTGCTGTATTCCAACCGGCGCCGCTACGAGCGCGGCGGCATCCTGGTGATCGGGCCCAGCGCCCTGTTCATGAACTACATCGAGCGGGTGCTGCCCTCGCTCGGCGAGGATTCGGTCACCCTGCGCGCCATCGGGCAGGTCGCGGTCGACGTCCTCGGCTTCGGCAGCGACGTCCTCGATCCCGGGGCCGCGGCCGCCGTCAAGGGCAGCCCCCGGATGCTGCCCATCCTGCGCCGGCTGGTGGATCTGCCGCTGGTGGCGGGCGAGCCGCGACTGCGGGTCACCGTCAAGGGCGAGGTGCTCACCCTCGAGGCCGGTGAGCTGGCGCGGATCCGCCGCGAGGTGCTGGGCCGCTTCAGGGCGAACGCCGGACGGGAGGCCGCCGAGGCCGCCGCGCTGGCAGCCCTGCACGAGCGGTTGCCGGAGGAGCTGGGCCTCGACCTCGAAACCATGACCGAGCTGGTGACCGGCTCGGCGGCCTACCGTATGTTCTGGCAGGCGTGGTGGCCGGAACTCGAGCCCACCCAGGTGCTGCGCCGGCTCGCCGACCCGCAGGTGGTCGCCACGGTCGCCACCGGGGTGCTGGACGAGGCCGAGCAGGCCGCGCTGGCAGCCAGCTTCACCGGGGAGGGCTGGACGGTCGCCGACATCGCCCTGCTCGACGAACTGGTCACCATGATCGGCCTGCCGGAACCGGAGGAGGACGAACCGCTCTTCCTGACCAACGGCAGCGAGATCGCCGAGGTGGTCACCACCGCCGACCGGCTGGCAACCGTCCGGGAACGCGACCCGCAGGACGACCCGCACGACACCTTCGCCCACCTGCTGGTGGACGAGGCACAGGATCTTAGCCCCCTGCAGTGGCGGATGCTGCGCCGCCGCGGCGCCCACGCCAGCTGGACGATCGTCGGCGACCCCGCGCAGAGCAGCTGGCCGGACGTGGCCGAATCACAGCGTGCGATGGCCGAACTGGCCGGCACCGGGCCGAGCCGCCGGTTCCGGCTGTCGACCAACTACCGCAGCCCGGCAGAGGTCTTCGACCTGGCCGCGGCGGTGGTGCGCCGCGCCTACCCGGACGCCGACCTGCCCGAGGCCGTCCGCCGCACCGGGATCGAGCCCGAGCTGGCCGAGATCGCCGAGACCGGGCTGATCGACTGGCTGGACGCCCGCGTCGCCGGCCTCACCGGGCAGGTGGAGGGAACCATCGGCGTGATCGCGCCGCCCTCCCGGATGACCGAGATCACCACCGGCCTGATCGGGCGCCCGGGCGCCGTCGCCGCCGGCGAGCGGCTCATCGTGATCGAGCCCCTGGCCGCCAAGGGCCTGGAGTACGACGCCGTGGTGGTGGTGGCGCCCGACGAGATCGTCGCCGAATCCCCCGGCGGCGAGCGCGTCCTCTACGTGGCGCTGACCCGGCCCACCCAGCGCCTGGTGACCGCCGATCTCGGGACCTCCCGCTGGCGCGACGGACTGGATCTCCGGCCGCGGGGCGGGGAATAAGGTGTCCGTCGTGCCCCTCACGCCCACCATCGCCGATCTGCTGGCCGCCGGCGACCGTCCGACCATGTCCTTCGAGTTCTTCCCGCCGAAGGACGACGCCGGCCAGGAACAGCTCGCGCGGGCGGTCGGCGAACTCGAGCCGCTGCGTCCGGACTTCGTCTCGGTCACCTACGGGGCCAGCGGCTCCACCCGCAGCCGCACCCTGGACGCCACCCGCATGATCACCGCCCAGGCCGGCTTCCGCACCATGGGGCACCTCACCTGCGTGAGCCAATCCCGGGCCGAGGTCGAGGGCGCGATCGCGTCCTATGCCGAGGCGGGGATCCGGCACGTCCTCGCGGTGCGGGGGGATCCGCCCGGCGGGCCCACCGCCCCGTGGCAGCAGCACCCCGAGGGGCTGGGCAACGCCACCGAACTGGTCCGCCTGGTGAAGGAATCCGGCGACTTCTGCGTCGGTGTGGCGGCCTTCCCGGACGCCCACGCCGACCGCAAGGATTTCGACCTGGACGCCCGCATCCTGGCCGAAAAGGAGGCCGCCGGCGCCGCCTTCGCGATCACCCAGCTCTTCTTCTCCGCCGACGCCTACTTCCGGCTGGTCGAGCGGGTGCGGACGGCAGGCTGTGAACTGCCGATCCTCGCGGGCATCCAGCCAGTGACCAACCTCGCCCAGATCGAGCGCTTCGCCACCTTCTCCGGCGCACCGCTGCCCGAGCCGCTGGTGAGGTCGCTGCACGCAGTCGCCGACGACCCCGCCGCCGTCCGCGCCGTCGGGCTCGACTTCGCCACCCAGTTCTGCGACCGGCTGCTAGCCGGCGGCGCCCCGGGCCTGCACTTCTTCACCCTGAACCGCTCCAAGGCCACCGCCGAGATCCTGGCCAGCCTGCGCACTATCCCGCCGCATCCGCTGGCCGGCTGAGCGCTTTCCACCAGTGGGTCGCCACCACCGTCATCCCGGGGCCACGGCCCATGCTGATCGCGGGAGTTCAGACCGGCGTCACGGTGCAGCGGGTCCCAACCACCGTCATCCCGGGCTACGACACGGGATCCCTCAAGTCGCCCTGTGCGCAAGTCTGAGATCCCGGGTCGGGGCCCGGGATGACGTGGTTGAGCCGGGCGTGGACAGAACCATCGCCAGGTCGTCCGCACCAGCTTCTGGCCGTAGGCTCAAGGCATGTTCTCCGCAGCCCAGCCTGTCTCCGACGACTTCGTGATCGCCGTCTCCGACGCCATCACGGGCTTCCTGGCCGGGCAGCGGAAGGTACTGGACGGGATCGGCGCGGACGCCGCGCCGCTGGCCGACCTGGCCGAACGGTTCACCGCGGGCGGGAAGCGGCTGCGGCCGGCCTTCTGCGCCTGGGGGTGGATCGCGGTCGCCGGCCTCCCCGAGGATCCGGCGGCGCTCGTCCGGGCCGCGGCCGCCCTGGACGTGCTGCACGTCAGCGCGCTGGTGCATGACGACGTGATGGACGCCTCGGACACCCGCCGCGGCCAGCCCGCCGCCCACCGGCAGCTCGCCGGCCTGCACGCCGAGCGCGGGCTGCGCGGCGACCCGGACGCTTTCGGACGCGGCGGCGCCATCCTGCTGGGCGACCTGCTGCTGGTGTGGTCGCAGGAGATGTTCCGGCGCTCCGGGCTGCCGGCCGCGGCGATCGAGCGGGCGATGCCGGTCATGGAATCGGTGCTCACCGAGGTGACCACCGGTCAGTTCCTCGACATCCTCGCCCAGGCCCGTCCGGCGCTGGACGCCCGCACCGCCCCCGAGGCCGTCGCCGCCCAGGTGCGTCAGGTGCTGGAGTACAAGACCGCCCGCTACACGGTGATCCGGCCGCTGCAGATCGGCGCCGCGCTCGCCGGCGGCTCCCCCGCCACGCTGGACGCCCTGGGCCGCTACGGCTCGGCGGTGGGCCGCGCCTTCCAGTTGCGCGACGACGTGCTGGGCGTCTTCGGCGACGCCGAGGTGACCGGCAAACCCGCCGGCGACGACCTACGCGAAGGCAAGCTGACCGCCCTGCTCGCCCACGCCCTGCGCCTCGCCTCCGACGATGACGCAGCCGCCCTCGCCGGCCTGGCCGGACGCCCCGACCTCACCGACGCCGAGATCGCGGACGCCCGCCGGATCATCACCGGCTCCGGAGCCCTGGACGCCGTCGAGGCCGAGATCGCCGAGGCCACCACCACCGCCCTGGACGGCCTGAGCGCCGCACCGGTCACCCCGCAGGCCGGGGAGGCGCTGGCCAACCTGGCCCACGCGGCGGTGAACCGCTCCGCCTGAGGCTTGTCATCCCGGCGCCTGGCGTGCGTCGCGGTGGGCCTAGGTTCTTGTCATTCCGGCGTAGGCCGGAATCTCAGGCCAGGAGATCCCGGGCCTACGAATGCTCAATGCTCCCCATCGACGCGGCGATCGGTCAGGGACGAAGATGAACCGACGGTAGATCGCGTCCGCTCCCGCGACCACCGAGGGACGCCTCGTGACCGACCTGTCTCGACCGAAGGAGGCAGCGATGGCCGACCACCACGTGACGGGCACCGGGGTGCTGCTGGCGAAGCTGAAGGCGACCGAGCGCCTGGGCGCGGCGAGCCGGGCCGACCTCGAGCCGCTGCGCGAACCCGTCCCGGGCACCCGCGGATTCGCCCTCGACGGCAGCCCGCAGTGGTTCCGCGTCCAGACCGAACCGGACGCCAGCCCGTGGGACGAGGCGCACGCCCGCCTGGCCGGGCAACTCGGCATCGACGAGAGCGATGTGCTCTTCGTCGAGCCCGACCTAGCCCAGACCCTCTACCTCGACGACACCCCGGAAGGGGTCCGCGGCGGCCTGGGAGTCGACGACAAGTGCGAACCCAAGGAGCAGGACGCCACCCGCAACAAGGCGGTCGGCGACGGCTTCGCCTGGCACCTCGGCCCCGCCTACAGCCAGCTCGGCCAGGCCCGCGACGAGGTGCGGTTCAGCGAGCCGCGCACCACCATCGCCCACATCGACACCGGCTGGTCCAAGCACGAGACCAAGCCCCGGCAGTTGGACGAGCAGCGCCAGCGCAATTACGTCGACGCGAATCCGTCCGACGCCCAGGATCCCGACAACTGGGCCTTCCCGCTCGACAACTCCGGCCACGGCACCGGCACGATCAGCATCCTGGCCGGCGGCCGGGTGAGCGCCTCCGGCCAGATCCTCGGCGGCGCCCCGGAGGCCAGGGTGGTGCCGCTGCGGATCGCCGATCAGGTGGTGCTGTGGCAGACCAGCGCGCTGGCCCGGGCGATCATGTACGCCAGCGACATCGACTGCGAGGTCGCCTCCATGAGCATGGGCGGGCTGCCCTCCAAGGCCTGGGCGGACGCCATCGACGACGCCTACGAGGGCGGGCTCTGCCTGGTCGCCGCCGCCGGCAATCGGATCGTCGGCCTGCCCCGGGCCCAGGTCTGGCCGGCCCGGTACGAGCGGGTGATCGCCGTGGCCGGGGCGATGGCCGACCACAAACCGTACGCGGGCCTGGCCGGCGCCATGGAGGGCTGCTTCGGCCCGGAGAGCACCTACCCGACCACCATGGCGGCCTACACGCCCAACATCCCGTGGGCGGTCTACGGCTGCCCCACCGTCTGCCGGCTGGACGGCGAGGGGACCTCGTCGGCGACGCCGCAGGTCGCCGCGGCGGCGGCGCTGTGGATCGAACGCTACAAGGCGGTACTGCCCGACGACTGGCGTCGCGTCGAGGCCGTGCGCCACGCCCTGTTCAGCACGGCGAAGCGGACGGACGCCAGGTTCGGCCACGGCATCCTGCGGGCCCGGGACGCGCTCGCGGTGGGTCCGGACCTGCGCCGTCCGAGGAGCGGGGCGTCCACCCACAGCTGGGCGCTCTTCCGGATGCTGACCGGCCTCGGCCTGCAGGGCGAATCGGCCCGCGAGGAGATGTTCAACCTGGAGCTGGCCCAGTTGTGGCTGACCAGCGACCGGCTGCACGACATCCTGTCCGACCCGGCCGGCACGCGGAGCCTCACCGAGGCCCGGCAGCGGTCGATCCTCGACGCGCTCATCGAGGATCCGGCCGTCTCCACGGCGCTGCGGCAGTCGCTTCGCGGGCGCTACCACCTGATCACCGGCTCACCGCCCCCGCCGCCGGCGGGACCGGCCGCGTCCCCCGTCCAGCCGACCGAGGCGCCGGCCTACGCCGAACCCCCGGTGCCGCCGAGCCGGCAGGTCCGGGTCTTCGCGAAGGATCCCACCCTGGCCAGCGCCTTCGCGACGAGTTCGGTCTCCCAGGTGACGCTCCGGATTCCGTGGGAGCCGATCACGGCGACCCCCACCGGGTTCCGCGGCGAGTACCTCGACGTGGTGGACGACGCGCTCGCCCCGGCCGACCCCGCCTCGCCCGGGCTGGATCATCCGTACCTGCTCGCCCAGAGCGGCTGGACGCCCACCCCGGGGAACCTCCAGTTCCACCAGCAGATGGTCTACGGGGTGGCCTCCAAGACGATCGAGCACTTCGAGATCGCACTCGGCCGGCCGGTGCTGTGGGCCCCGAAGCGGCAGCAGAACGGACGGCGCGACGGCGGCTACGTGCAGCGGCTGACCGTCCGTCCGCATGCGCTGGTGACCGCGAACGCCTTCTACGAACCCAGCCAGAGCGCGCTGCTGCTGGGCTCCTTCACCGGCAACCTGCCCGGCACCATGCTGCCCGGCTTCCCGGTCTACACCTGCCTCTCCTACGACATCATCGCCCACGAGACCACCCACGCGATCCTGGACGGCATGTACCCCCGGTTCACCGGGCCGTCCAACCCCGACGTGCTGGCCTTCCACGAGGCCTTCGCCGACATCGTGGCCCTCCTGCAGGGGTTCGACCTCAACGAACTGCTCGAGCACGAGATCGGCGCCAGCCGCGGCAGCCTGCGGGCCGACACCGTGCTCGGCAAGCTGGCGATCGAACTGGGCGCCGCCGCCCGCGGACGGGAGTCGCTGCGCAGCGCGATCGGCCAGTCCGTGAACGGCGTCTGGGTGCCGTCCGTCCCCGATCCCAGCCTGCTCGCCCGGACCGACACCCCGCACGAGCGGGGCGCGATCCTGGTCGCCGCCGTCTTCGACGCCCTGATCGCGATCTACGAGTCGCGCACCTCCGACCTCTTCCGGCTGGCGACCAGCGGCACCGGACGGCTGCCCGACGGCGCCATCCAGCCCGACCTCACCCGGCGGCTGGCCGCCGAGGCCGGGAAGGCGGCCCGGCAGGTGCTGCAGATGTGCATCCGGGCGATCGACTATCTGCCGCCGGTGGACATCACCTTCTTCGACTTCCTGCGGGCCATGATCACCGCCGACGCCGAGTACGTCCCGGACGACCAGTACGGCTACCGGGTGGCCGTCGTCGAGGCGTTCAGCAAGCGCGGCATCGCCCCGGGCGCCAACGACGCGGACGCCGGCGGAGCCGCCTCGCTGGATCCGGACGCGATGCGCTGGCCCGGCTTCGAACTCGGCGGCGCGGGCGCCGCCGCGGGGCCGGTCGCCGAGATCGAGCGGGTGCTGCGCGAGTTCGCCGAGCGGTGCGTGTACATCCGGGATCGCGAGGAGCTGTTCCGGGTGACCCGCGGCTTCCGGCGGGATCTCAACGGCTACATCAAGGCCGCCGCGGACGCCTCGCCCGCGATCCGGGAAGGGCTCGGGCTGGCCGGCGGAAGCATCGAGGTCCACACCCTGCGCCGGGCCATGCGCGCCCGTCCGAACGGCCGGATCGACCCCGAGCTGATCATCTCGCTGACCCAGAGGCGGGGCAACCGGATGGGCGGGGCGACCCTGGTCGTCAACCCGACCGAGTCGCTGCGTCCGCGCTACCGGATCGTCAAGCCGATCGACGCCCCGGGGCGGCTGGCGGCGACCACGCAGTTCCGCGCCCGCAACGAGGCCGATCCGCTGCGCAAGCTGCTGGTCGCGCCGCAATCCGACCAGTTCGCCCTGCTGCACCAGCTGGACGGCCTGACCGGCTGAACTCTTCCGCGGTTACGGACGGAAGGCCGCGAAGGTCACCTGCTCCATGCCGGGGTCGTCGTTCCAGGCCTGCACCAGGCGGGCCTTCAGGGCTCTGGCCGCCTCGGCGGGCTGTTCCGCGGCGGTGATCGCACGGGAGACGGCGATCCGGCGGGCGCCGGCGGCCAGCACGGCCTCCAGGTTGTCGGCGGTGACACCGCCGACCGCGAACCACGGCTTGGCGGCCGGATCGTTCTGCGGCGCCCGCGCGGCGGCGTGTTCGATCAAGTCGAGCCCGCCGACCCCGAACAGACCGCCCTCCACCGGCCCGACGGTGAGGAAGTTCACCTCGGGGTCGGCCAGTGCGGCGTCCACCTGGCGGCGCGAGTGGCAGCTTCGTCCCAGCACCGCCCAGGGGTGCACCTGCGCCCGGGCCTCCGCGGCGGGCACCCCGCGTTCGGAGAGCTGCAGCAGATCGGCCTTCGCCTCGTGGGCCAGCTCGACCGCGTCGTAGAGGCCGAGCAGCGCGTCGCGGTTGCCGAGGTTGGCACGGGCGGTGGTGAAGCCGTCCGCCAGCCCCGCCGGATCGGCCTTCGGATCCCGCAGTTGCAGGATGTCCACCCCCGCCGAGGTGGTCGCGGCGACGAAGTCCGCGAAGTCGCCGGAGCGCAGGTCGGTGATCAACAGCAGCCGGGCGAGCCGCAGCCGGGTGGCGATGCCCATCAGTACAGTCACGGGGTCACCTTATTCTTCGGCGCGTCCGTCGCGCGATCCTTGAACGCGGCTCCTACAATGGCCGACAGGTCTGGACGGCCTACTTCCCCGACTGGTCCGGAGCCGATGTGACGATCATGAGCAGTGGCGACCCCCTCGTGGGCCACGTGCTGGACGGTCGCTACGAAATCCTCCGCAAACTGGCCCGGGGCGGCATGGCCACCGTCTACCTGGCCTCCGACCGCCGCCTCACCCGTACCGTCGCGGTCAAGGTGATGCACGACAGCCTGGGCGGCGATCCCGAGTTCGTCACCCGCTTCGATCGCGAGGCCCGCGCCGCCGCCCGGCTCTCCCACCCGAACGTGGTGGCGGTCTTCGACCAGGGCATCGACGCCGGGCGTCCGTACATGGTGATGGAGTACGTCGAGGGCTGCACCCTGCGCCACCTGATCACTCGCGAGGCCCCGATGTCCCCCGAGCGGGCGCTCGACCTGCTGCTGCCGGTGATCACCGCGGTCGCCGCGGCGCACGAGGCCGGCATCATCCACCGCGACATCAAGCCCGAGAACGTCCTGATCGCCGAACGCGGGCAGATCAAGGTCGCCGATTTCGGCCTGGCCCGGGCGGTCACCGCGCACACCGCGACCGCCACCGGCACCCTGATCGGCACCGTCTCGTACATCGCCCCCGAACTGGTGACCAGCGGGAAGGGCGACACCCGGGCCGACGTCTACGCCCTCGGCGTGGTGCTCTTCGAGATGCTGACCGGACGCAAGCCGCACACCGGCGAGACCCCCATCCAGGTGGCCTACGCCCACGTCCACAACGAGATCCCGGCGCCCAGCACCCAGCTGGCCAACCCGGCCACCCCGATCCCGCCCTACCTGGACGCGCTGGTGACGGCGGCCACCACCCGTGACAAGACGGCCCGTCCCGCCGACGCCACCGTCCTGCTCGACCACGCCAGGCGTGCCCGGCGCGCCCTGGCCGATCGCATCATGGACGATCCCGCGCTCAGCCACGCCATGCGGGCGACCGTCCTGGAGGGCGCCGACGCGCCCACCGAGCAGGTACCGGCGCTGATCGGCGCCGCCGCGTCGGCGTCCGCGTCCGCCGCGAACGCGCAGACCGCCGTGGTGAACCGGACGGCCACGCTGCGGTTCACGCCGTCCACCCCGGTGAGCCCCGGCCATCCGCCGGTGACCGACGGGATGCCGTACTACGACCTGCCGGCCGACCCGCCGTCGCCGTCGGTCCATCTGCTGCGCACCCGGCAGGCCAAGCGCCGCCGGCGCGGCCTGGCCTGGTTCATCGTCATCCTGCTGCTGACCGCCGCCCTCGGGGTCGGCGCCTGGTGGATGTTCTCGGGCCGGTTCATCGACACCCCCGCGTTCGCGTCGATGACCCAGAAGGCGGCCGTGCAACTGGCGGAGAAGAACGGCCTGCAGATCGACTTCGAGAACGAGTTCAGCGAGACCGTCAAGGCCGGCCAGGTGATCCGCACCAACCCGGTGGAAGGCTCGCCGGTGCTGCGTGGCGGCTCGGTGACCGCCTACCTGTCGAAGGGCCCGGAGCGCTTCGACGTGCCCACTTTGATGGGGCTGACCATCGAGGAGGCTCAGGCCGAGCTGGCGGAGAAGAACCTCACGCTGGGCAAGGTCGAGAACGCCTACCACGAGACCGCCGAGATCGGCACGATCACCGGCATGGCGATCGAACCCGGTGAACGGGTGAAGCGGGATACCCCGATCGGGGTGACCGTGTCGAAGGGCCCCGCCCCGGTGAAGATCGTCAGCTTCAAGGGCAAACCCTTCGAGGACGCCAAGGCCCACTACGAGAAGGCCGGGCTGACAGTCGAGATCTCCGAGGAGAAGAACGACAAGAAGATCCCGGAGGGCTCGGTGATCTCCTCCGACCCGGCCAAGGGCGAACTCGAGCGAGGCGAGACCATCAGCTTCGTGGTCTCCAAGGGCCCGGTGCTGGTCACCGTGCCCTCCGTGATGTACAAGAACGTCGAGAAGGCCACCGAGATCCTGAAGGAGGCCGGCTTCAAGGTGAAGGTCGACAAGAGCCGCCAACTGCTCGGGCTGATCTACCGGACCGATCCGGCGGCCGGCGCGCAGGCGCCCGAGGGCTCCACCGTCACCATCTTCGTGGGCTGAGCCGGCCGGTCAGGCGGGCTGCCAGGGGGTTCCCTCGCGCAGGTCGACCAGCTCGGCCGGCCCCATCTCGCCCAGCCGGTTGAAGGCCAGCGCCCAGCCCCGCGGGCCGAGCAGGCCGTCGTGGATCAGGAAGCCCTGCGGCGCTCCCACGGCGCGGACGAAGTCGATGGTCTCCTTCATCGCGGCCCACGGCCCGTAGGCCGGCACCGCCACCACGTCCACCCCGGAGGGGACCGACGCCAGGCTGTCGCCGGGGTGGAAGAAGGTCGGCTCGCCGGCCGCGGTCAGCACCAGCCCGACGTTCCCGATGCGCGGGATGTCGGCATGGATCACCGCGTGCAGCCCGCCCACCGCCGCCACCTGGATGCCCGCACCGAGGTCGATTGTGGTGTCGGCGGCCAGCGGCCGCGCACCGGGCAGGTCGACCACCCCCAGCACCTGCGGCTCGACGTGCACCGCCGCCTGCGGATTGGCCGCGACCAGGGCCGGCACGTGGGCCGGATCAAGGTGGTCGGGGTGCTGGTGGGTGACCAGGATGGCGTCCAGATCGGTCAGCCCGTGCCAGCCGTCGGAGAAGTTGCCCGGATCGAACAGGATCCGCCGATCGGCCACCTCCACGAGGACGGCCGCATGCCCCAGGTGCGTGATCTGCATGATCCCGAGCCTATGCCGCCGGCGCCTTCACCGACAGTGGACGGAGTTCAGCGGTGGGACGGGAGCCGGGCAGTCGACCGGGTGTCGGTGCGGGTTGCTACGGTCGAGTCATGACACAGCCGGAGATCATCCCCGACACCAAGGACTGGACGTGGGTGCTGGAGCGCCCCTGCCCGGAGTGCGGGTTCGTGGCGGCCACGCTGGATCCGCTGGCGGTCGGCGCGGCGGTGCGAGCCGGCCTGCCGCGCTGGCGGGCGGCGCTCGCCCGTCCGGACGTCCGCCGGCGTCCCGCTCCCGGGGTGTGGTCGACGCTGGAGTACAGCGCCCACGTCCGCGACGTCTTCCGGTTGTTCGACCGCCGGCTGGCGTTGATGCTCACCCAGGACGATCCGCCCTTCGACAACTGGGATCAGGACGCCACCGCGGTGGCCGAGCGGTACGGCGAACAGGATCCGGCGACCGTGGCCGACGAACTGACCGCGGCCGGCGAACGGGTCGCGAGCAGCTTCGACCAGGTCTCGCCCGACCAGCTGGAACGAACCGGACGGCGTTCGGACGGCGCCCGCTTCACGGTGGCGAGCTTCGGCAGGTACTTCCTGCACGACGTGGTGCATCACCTGCACGACATCGACGCCTGACCCCGGGCAGCGGGAAAATTCATCAATTCCTGGACGGTTTTCGCTCAACCCATCGCGTGAAGCGCGCGGCTGCGCCAGTATGTGGCCATGAACCCCAAGTTGCCCAAGCTGCCCAAGGATGTGTACGAGGCCGAACTGCTGCGCCTGCAGTCCGAACTCGTGGAGATGCAGGAGTGGATCCGGACGACCGGAACCCGCCTGGTCGTGATCTTCGAGGGACGCGACGCCGCCGGGAAGGGCGGCGCGATCAAGCGGATCACCGAGTACCTCAACCCCCGGATCGCCCAGGTCGTGGCGCTGCCCGCCCCCACCGAGCGGGAGCGGTCGCAGTGGTACTTCCAGCGCTACACCCAGCATCTGCCGGCCGCCGGCGAGATCCGGCTGCTCGACCGCTCCTGGTACAACCGGGCCGGCGTCGAGCGGGTGATGGGGTACTGCACCCCGACCGAGCACCAGCGCTTCCTGCGGCAGTGCCCGGTCTTCGAGCGACTGCTGATCGAGGACGGCGTGCTGCTGCGCAAGTACTGGTTCTCGGTCTCCGACAAGCAGCAGGAGAAGCGGTTCAAGTCACGGCTGACCGATCCGATGCGGCGCTGGAAGCTCTCCCCCACCGATCTGGAGTCGCTCACCCGGTGGGAGGCCTACTCCCGCGCCAAGGACGAGATGTTCGTTCACACCGACATCCCCGAGGCTCGCTGGAACGTGGTCGAGGCCGAGGACAAGAAGCGGGCCAGGCTGAACATGATCGCCCACCTGCTCTCGTCCATCCCCTACCAGCACGTGCCGCGCTCCGAACTGAAGCTGCCCAAGCGGCCGGCCTCCACCGGCTACGAGCGGACCGCGCGGTCGCTGCAGCACGAGGTGCCCGACCACGCCGCCACCCTGCTCACCGATCCGCCGCCGATCGACGTCACCGAGGCCTACCAGGATCCGGAGGACGACGACAGCTGATCGGGCTCAGCGGCCCGCGGTGCAGACCGTCGCCAGGTCGCCGTGGTACACCAGCACCGACGGGCTGGCCGAGCAGATCGAGGCGGTGGCCCGCTGACCGAGTTCGACGGCCTCGGGCAGCGCCTGCCCACGCACCCGGGCCTCCATGCCCAGCAACTGGTCGAGCATGCTCGGTGGCGCGTCGGTCACGATCTTGGTGTCCATGGGGTCGAGCCCCATGGTCTCCACGGCGTGGAAGTAGGCCTCCGCGACGCCCAGTTCGGCGTCGATCAGGCCGTGCTTGAGCGCGGTCTTCGGGTCGTAGACGTGCGCTCCGAGGGTGTCGACGATGAACTCCGGCTTCAGGTCGCGGGCCTCGGCGACCCAGCCCACGAAGTCGTCGTACATGTTCTGGATGGTGGCGGTGTAGACCGTGCGCTCGTCCTCGGTCATGTCGCGGAAGGGGTTGCCGAAATCCTTGCCGCGGCCCATGGTCAGGTATTCCTGGGTGATGCCGCCGGTGGTGACCACGCCGGGCTCGAAGAGGGTGCCGGTGATGGCGGTGACGTCCTTGAAGTGGCTGAGCGGGCCGAAGATGACGCCGATGCTGCCCACCAGGGTGCCGTGGTCGGCGATGATCTCGTCGGCGCCGGCCATGGCGTACATGCCGCCGGAGGCGGACATGCCCTCGACGAAGGCGACCACCTTGTTGCCGGTGCGCTGCTGGTAGGCGGTGACCGCGTCCGCGATCGCCTTGGAGCCGTTGATGCTGCCGCCCGGGGTGTTCATCAGCAGCAGGATGCCGTCGGTCTCGTCCCCCAGGCTGTCGATGGCGGCGGCGATCTCGTAGCCGTAGGTGCCGCCGGTGAGGGTGGAGCCGTCCGAGCCGCTGGCCATGATCGGCCCGCTGATCGAGAAGGCGTGGACGGTCTTGCCGGCGAGCGGGCTGCCCCAGATGGTCTGGACGCCGGGGGTGGCGGCGGCCGCGCCGGCTCCGCCGGCGAAGACGCCCAGGATCATGGCGCTGACGATCAGGCCGATGGCGATGGTGGCCCCCAGCCCGACGCCCACGCCGGAGCCGATGCCGAAGCCACGTCCGAAGCCGCCCTTGGCGGGCTGGGCGGGGGCGGACGGCGCCGGGTAGGGCAGCGGGGCCGGATAGTAGGGCGCCGGGTAGCCGTAGGGCTGCGGCCGCGCTCCGGAGACGGCACCGGGCTGCGTCGCGTCCTGGGTGGTGTGGTCGGCGGGGTTCTGGGTACTCATCGGTTCCTCACCTGGTCGGGGATGTCCCTCAACCCTACGGGCTGGCGGTCACCCGTTCGGCACGCCGCCCCGAACCGATAGATTGGGGCACATCCCAGCACGAAGGAGCCAGTCACGTGAGTGACCTCGCCGCCACGGCCACCAGCATCTACTCGCAGACCCTCGAGGTGATCGGGTCGATCGATCCCCGGATCGCCGACGCGACCCGCGCCGAACTGCGCGACCAGCGAGGTTCGCTGAAGCTGATCGCGAGCGAGAACTACGCCTCGCTGCCGGTGCTGATGACGATGGGGACGTGGCTCTCCGACAAGTACGCCGAAGGGACTGTCGGGCACCGCTTCTACGCCGGCTGCCAGAACGTCGACACCGTCGAGTCGGTCGCCGCCGAGCACGCCCGGGCGCTCTTCGGCGCCGAGTACGCCTACGTCCAGCCGCATTCGGGCATCGACGCCAACCTGGTCGCCTACTGGGCGATCCTCTCCCACCGGGTGGAATCCCCCACCCTGGAGCGGCTCGGCGCGAAGACCGTCAACGACCTCTCGGAATCCGATTGGGAGGCGCTGCGCGCCACCTTCAACTCCCAGCGGGTGATGGGCATGAGCCTGGACGCCGGCGGTCACCTCACCCATGGCTTCCGGCACAACATCTCGGGCAAGATGTTCCGCCAGCACGCCTACGGGACGAACCCCGAGACCGGTCTGATCGACTACGACAAGCTGCGCGCGGACGCCCGGGAGTTCCAGCCGCTGATCATCGTGGCCGGCTACTCGGCCTACCCGCGACGGATCAACTTCGCGAAGATGCGCGAGATCGCGGACGAGGTGGGCGCCACCCTGTTCGTCGACATGGCCCACTTCGCGGGCCTGGTGGCCGGCAAGGTCTTCACCGGCGAGGAGGATCCGATCCCCTACGCCCACGTCGTCGCCTCCACCACCCACAAGTCGCTGCGCGGCCCGCGCGGTGGTTTCGTCCTGGCCACCCCGGAGTACGCCCCGGCCGTCGATCGCGGCTGCCCGATGGTGCTGGGCGGCCCGCTCAGCCATGTGATGGCCGCCAAGGCGATCGCCTTCGCCGAGGCCCGGCAGCCGAGCTTCCAGACCTACGCCCAGGCGGTCGCCGACAACGCCAGGACCCTCGCCGAGGGCCTGATGAAGCGGGGTGTGAAGCTGGTCACCGACGGCACCGACAACCACATCGTGCTGATGGACGTCAGCGGCTTCGGGCTCACCGGCCGGCAGGCCGAATCGGCCCTGCTGGAATCCGGCATCGTCACCAACCGCAACTCGGTGCCCGCCGATCCGAACGGCGCCTGGTACACCTCCGGCGTCCGGGTCGGGACGCCCGCGCTGACCTCCCGCGGCTTCGGCGCCGCCGAGTTCGACCAGGTCGCCGAGCTCATCGCCGGCGTCCTGCGCTCGACCACCCCGGCCCCGACCGCCGCCGGCGCCCCCGGCAAGGCCAAGTACCTGCTCGCCGACGGCGTCGCCGACCGGACGAAGTCCGCCGCCGCCGAACTGCTCGACAACCACCCGCTCTACCCGGGGCTGGAACTTTAGCGATCGTCGGGTGAGGGGCTATAGCTGCTCTGGCAGAAGACTGAACGCGGCGGTGTGTGACGGCCGAACAGCTGTGAAATGACGGCGGTCGAGGGTTGCTATCTCTGTGATGTTCAGCCGCTCGGCCAGCGCGATCACGGAGGCATCAGTCGTGCCGAGGTGCATGTCGGCATACTGCTCGACAAGCTCTCCCATGCGCGCGTAGTCGGAGTAGGTCAGATCAACCAGCTCAAACCCGCCTTCGGCAACGCCGGCAAGAAACCACGACTCGTGCTGAGGGCCACCAAGTTGGTCCAACAAGTAGCCAGCCTCGGCAGCCACGGTCGCAGGCAGAATGAGCCTGCGTCTCGCCAGCCGTAGCCCGGCAAACAAGTCCGAGCACGCCCGATGGTGATGCTCCGTCGTGAACGCCGCCGCGACGATGGGGCCGGTGTCGAAGAGGATCACGGTCAGTTGCGTCCGAACCCGTTGGCCAGAAGGTCATCGACTCGCTGGGCATTGTCTGTTCGGCCATTCCTGGCAGGTCCCGCTCCAATCCAGGCGAAAGCGCGCTCGGAAGGCGTTGGACGAAGCTTCGCCCGACGTCGAACGTCGGCGAGCACCTGCTCAACTTGGTCGTCGGGCAAGGCGTCGATCAGGTGAACGAGTTCGTCGCGCTGCTCAGACATGCCACAGAGTCTAGTCCGGTCTAACTCTGGGATAGGGGACGGTTCCCTGTCCCGGTTTCAGGCACCCTCGCGGGCGGACTGCATCAGGCGGGAGATGTGCAGGGCGAGGTAGGTGATCTCGTCGTCGGAGAGGGTCTCGTCGCCGACGGTCAGCAGGTAGCGCAGTCGCTCGGCGCACTGGAAGGCCTCGGGGTGCGATTCGGCCACGGCCGCCCGGACGCCGGTGGCCTCGCCCTCGAACTGCTTGCGGGTGCGCAGCCGGACGAAGAGGTAGCGCAGGTGGGTGATGAACCGGGTGGTGCTCATCGAATCCCGGTCGATCGGGATGCCGATGGTGGCCTCGACGACCCCGACGATGCGGTTGAGCTTGGTGGTCATCTCCAGGGTGGGGCCGAGCCCCGCGCTGGCGAACTGGGCGTTGACGATGTGCATCGCGATCGCGACGGCCTCGTCCTCGACCAGTTCGATGCCGAGCCGGCGCCGGATCAGGTCGACCGCGTCCCGTCCCAGGGCCAGTTCCTGGGGTACAGCTGGGCGACCTCCCAGCGCAGCGGGTAGATGAACTCGCTGCCCGCCCGGCTGCGCTGGATGGCGAAGGCCAGGTGGTCGGCGATGGGCAGGACGAGGGCCTGGGTGACCCGGATGCCGAGCCGGGCGTGGGCCAGTTCGGCGACCTCGCGGGCCAGCCGGACGACCTCCAGCGGGGTCTCGCTCAGGAAGGCGGTCAGCCGGTCCAGGGAGTTGATCGCGTCCGGGATGAACCGCTCGGTGACGGAATCCGGGTCGATCGAGTCACCGGGCCGTTTGCCGTAGCCGATGGCCCGGCCCAACACGACCGCCACCTCGTGGCCGCCCAGGTCGACCATGACGGCGTTGTTGTTGAGAACTCGTGTGACGCGCATGACCTGCGCAGGGATCCCTTCTGTTCCCCGATCGGGTGGGGCCGCTGACGACCCCACCCGACCCGGATGCATCAATTGTCGAGGCTGGCGCCCCGGGTTTCAATGATCTGCTGGTACCAGTAGGAACTCTTCTTCCGGCTGCGTGCCAGATCCATCAGGTCGAACTCGCCGCGGTTGACGTGGATGAAGCCGTACCGCTTGGAGATGCCCTGATGGGTCGAGATCAGGTCGATCGCCGACCACGGGCAGTAGCCCAGGACGTCCACCCCGTCCGCCACGGCGAGCCGGATCTGCTCGATGTGGCGCTGCAGGTAGTCGATCCGGTAGTCGTCGTGGACCATGCCGTCCTCGCCGAGCTCGTCGAACGCGCCGAGGCCGTTCTCGGTGACGAGCAGCGGCAACTGGTAGCGATCCCACAGGTGCCGGAAGACCGTCCGGAACCCGACCGGGTCGATCTCCCAGCCGAAGGCGTTCTTCGGAAGGTCCGGGTTGTCGACCGCCTTGTACAGCCCGATCTCGCCGCGGATCATCTGCTGGTCGCTGCCACGCTGCCGCAGATCGGACGCGTCGCCGCTGGGCGCCGCCACCGTCTGCGTGGCGTAGTAGTTGAACGCGATGAAGTCGGGCTTGCCCGACGCCAGGATCTCCATGTCGCCCTCGGCGATCGTGGGCGCCCAGCCGCGCTCGACCAGGTACGCCCAGGCGAGGTTGTTGTACCGGCCGAAGACCGCAAGGTCGGTGTACAGCCAGTTGCGGATGGCGTTCCAGTCGTCGGCGGCGACCATGTCCTCGGGCTTGTACGAGTTCGCGTAGACGTAGGCGATGTTCGGCGCGGGGCCGATCTTCGCCTCCGGCAGCAGCTCGTGGCAGCGGGCCATCACTCGGGCCTGGGCGAGGAACATGCCGTGGTTCTGCTGGAACAGATCCACCTGCGCCTCGTCGCCCTCCAGGGTGGTGGTGCCGAGCATCTTGCCGTACATGATCATCATGTTCTGCTCGTTGATGGTGAGCCAGTACTTCACCTTCGAGCCGTACTCGCGGAACAGGATGTCCGCGAACCGGACGAACGAATCCACCGTCAGCGGATTCGCCCACCCGCCCTGCTCGGCCAGGGCCTGCGGCAGGTCGAAGTGGAACATCGTGATGATCGGCGTGATGCCCTGCTCGAGGATCGCATCGATCAGCCGGTGGTAGAAGGCGATGCCGGCCGGGTTCTCCTCGCCGCTTCCGTCGGGGATGATCCGCGTCCAGGCGATCGAGAACCGGTAGGCCTTCAGCCCGATCTCGCCCATCAGGGCGACATCCTCGGCGTAGCGGTGGTAGTGATCCGCGGCGACCTTGTAGTCGGTGGTGCCCTCCGGGAAGTGGTCGCGGGCGTCCTGGACGGACGGACCCTTCCCGTCCTCGTCCCAGGCGCCCTCGACCTGGTACGCCGAGGTCGACGCCCCCCAGAGGAAGCCCTCCGGGAAGGTGGGCAGAACCTTGTAATCCATGGTTACTCCTGTCTCGGTGAGGTCTGACCCTACGGGATGACGATCAGGCCAGGATCGCCCGCGGCGACCTCACCGACGGCCAGGACATCCACCTTCGCGAAGCTGCCCGAGTTGGTGACCAGCACCACGGTGGTGGAATCCAGCCCGGCCGCTTCGATGGCGTCCAGATCCGCGACGGTCAGGACGTCCCCGGCCTTCACCTGGGTGCCCTTCTCGATCACATTGCTGAACGGCGCGCCGTTCAGGGTCACGGTGTCCAGGCCGACGTGCACCAGCACCTCGACGCCGGATTCGGTGCGCAGGCCGAAGGCGTGTGCCATCGAGACCACGACCGTGCCGGTGACCGGCGAGACCACGGTGCCCTTGTCCGGGACGACGCCGAAGCCGACGCCCATGGCGCCCGAGGAGAAGACCTTGTCCTTGACGTCGGACAGCGGGATGGCGGTGCCGGTCATCGGCACGCCCACCTCGGTGTCGACGCTGGTCAGCGTGGCGACCGCGCCGGCCTCCTCGTGGGTGGCGGAACGGATCGCGGAGGCGGCGCCGGCGACAGCCGTCGCGCCGGCGGCGTGGTGCGCCTCGGCGGCGGCGGTCTCACGGTCCTTGATCAGGTCCTCCTTCTTGAAGCCGAAGAAGTAGGTGCCGAGCATGCCGGTGAAGAAGCCGACCGCGGTGGCGAGCACCAGCCAGTGGAAGGTGGAGCCGAAGCCCATCGGGTCGCCGAAGCCGGCCGGCAGGGTGAGCAGGCTGGAGGCGCCGCTGGCGTACACCTTGACGCCGGTGATGCCGGTGATCATGCCGCCCATCGCACCGCCGATGCAGCCGATGACGAAGGGCCGCTTGCGCGGCAGGTTGACACCGTAGATGGCGGGCTCGGTGATGCCGAAGATGCCCGACAGCGAGGCCGAACCGGCGATCGCCTTGGTCTTGCGCGACTTGACCTTCAGGAAGACGCCCAGCGCGGCGCCGGCCTGGCCCAGCACGGCCGGGAAGAGCGGCGCCTTGACGGCGTCGTAGCCGAACTCGGCGATGTTGTTGATGAAGATCGGGACGATGCCCCAGTGGACGCCGAAGATGACCAGCACCTGCCAGATGGCACCCAGGAAGGCGCCGGCGAGCCAGGGGGCGGCGTTCTGCATGACGAGCAGGCCGTCGGCGATCGCGCGGCCGATCCAGACGCCGAGCGGGCCGATGGTCAGCAGGGTCAGCGGAACCATGATGACGAGCACGAGCAGCGGGGTGATGAAGTTGCGCAGCGATTCGTGGATGTACTTGTTGCCGACCTTCTCGATGTAGCTCGACAGCCAGACCGCGAGGATGATCGGGATGACCGTCGAGGTGTACGACTGCAGCACCACCGGCAGGCCGAAGAAGTCGACGTTCTGGCCGCCGCGCATGTAGGCCAGCAGCGGCATCGACACCGTCTCGCCGTCGATCTTGAAGTTGAAGTTGGCCAGCTGGGTGTACAGGATGCCGGCCGCGATCGCGACGCCGGTCATCGGGTTGGTGCCGAACTTGCGGGCCGCGGTGACGGCCAGGAACATCGGCAGGAAGAGGAAGAAGCCGTCCGAGGCCGAGAACAGGATCATGTAGGTGGTCGAGCCGGCGGAGATCCAGCCGAAGGTGCTGGCCATGATCAGCAGGCCCTTGAGGATGCCGACGGCACACATCGGGCCCAGGATGGGCGCGAAGATGCCGGAGAGCAGGTCGACCGCCCGGCCCAGCAGGTTGCCCTTGGGGCCGGCCGGGGCGTCGCTCGACCCGGTCTTGTCGGCCGTCAGCGCCGCCGGCAGGCCCGCGTAGACCTTGGGCACGTTGTTGCCGATGACGACCTGGAACTGGCCGCCGCTCTCGACGACCGTGATGACCCCGTCGAGGGTCTCGATCGCCGCCTTGTCCGCCTTCGAGACGTCGGCGAGGTTGAACCGCAGGCGGGTGGCGCAGTGCACCACACCCGTCACGTTCTGCTCCCCGCCCACCTTGGCCAGGATGTCCTTGGCCAGGGCTGCTTAATCCACCGCTGCCATGTGTCCTCCTTGATCGCTGTCAGCTACAGAATTCGGGCGACTGGGCAAAAGAAAAAGGACCCCGGATCCAACGCAACCATCGTTGCGGTGAAGCCTGAGTCCTTGCCTCGCTGGAGCGAGTGACATGCCCAATGCTCGGTGTCTCGTCGCCGAGACGTCGCCCATGCTAAGCGAGCCCGCGACCCGCGGTCAAGGGAAGACACGCGGGTCGCGGAAGGGCGGATCTCGAGGTGCTCAGCGGGAGAAGA
>JAPUEM010000017.1:48540-125881 GCA_027492575.1 Propionicimonas sp. | reverse complement strand
CAGCCGCCCTGGTCAATGGCGATGTCCACCAGCACGCCGCCGGGCTTCATCTCAGCAACCATGGCGTTTGTGACCAGTTTGGGTGCCTTGGCGCCAGGGATGAGGACGGAGCCGATGACCAGATCGGCTTGGCGTACCAGTTCTTCGATGGCAAGCGCATTGGAGGCGCGAGTCCGGACCTGGCCGCCGAAGATCGTGTCCAGCTCGCGGAGTCGGGGAACGCTCTTGTCCAGCACGACCACGTCGGCACCCATGCCGAGGGCGATGCGGGCGGCGCTGGTGCCGGCGACCCCGCCGCCGAGCACGACCACACTGGCCGCCGGCACGCCTGGCACCCCGCCGGGCAGGACACCTCGTCCGCCGGCCTGACGCATCAGGGCGGCGGCTCCGACCTGGGGAGCGAGCCGCCCGGCGACCTCGGACATCGGCGCCAGCAGGGGCAAGGAGCCGTCCCGGAGTTGAACGGTCTCGTAGGCGATCGCTGTGGTGCCGGAGTCGAGTATCGCCCGGGCGCCCGCTGGGTCCGCCGCCAGGTGGAGGTAGGTGAAGAGAACCTGGTCCCTGCGCAACCGGTGGTACTCCGCCGCGATGGGTTCTTTGACCTTCAGCAGCAGGTCCGCCTGGGCCCAGACATCATCAGCCTGATCGACGATGGTGGCGCCAACCGCCCGGTAGTCATCGTCGGTGAGCGACGAACCGACCCCGGCGCCGGTCTCGACCAGTACCTGGTGACCATGCCGGACTGCCTCATACACTCCCGCCGGCGTGATCGCCACCCGGTACTCATGATCCTTGATCTCCTTGGGAACACCGATCCGCACGGTTGTACTCCTTGTCTTGGCGTAACGGGATGACTTCTGGCACGGCGGGGAGGGAGACCGCTGGCCAGAGCCATCTTCATGGGTGGTCCGTCCAGTGCTAAGTCGGGCTGAGGAAAATACTCAACGGATACGTCGACGGAGTACCGCCTTGGCGGCGTATAATTCGCAAAACTGGTACAGATTCGCGCAGTCATTCGGAGAGGGGCATGGTGACGATGCCGGCAGCGAATGATGTTCAGCGCTTGGACGCGACCGATCTTCGCCTGCTCACCCTGCTTGTCGTTGACGGTCGTATGTCCAACCGTGCGCTGGCCGAGGCGGTGGGGATCGCGCCCTCGACCTGCCTGACCCGCCTTCGGAACCTGCGACGCCTTGGTGCTCTCCGGAGCGTGAGTGCCGAGATCGATCCGGCGTGGTTCGGCGCGCCCCTGCAGGCGATGGTCTCGGTGCGGCTGCGAGCCGATGCCCGCTCGCAGCTGGCGGCCTTTGCCTCCCGCATGGCAGCGTCGCGTTCAGTGCTGAACATCTACTTCGTCACCGGGGCCTACGACTTCCTCATTCATGTCGCGGCGGCGGACAGTGGCGCACTACGGGACTTCGTGCTCGTGGAACTGAACTCCCAGCCGGTGGTTGCCGGTACGGAGACCCACCTCGTCTTCGAGCATTCCCGAGGATCGTTCGCAATCGCCGGCGGTGGTGTTTCGGCGGAGCCGGGGACGACGCGGGGGCGTGGTCGCTCGACGCCGTGACGCTCACAACTCCATCGTCACTGATCTGGCAAATACTCTTTGCAGACGCCGAGGCGCGTGCTAACCTAGCTCAATCCGAAGCGCAGAAGTGATTCGGATCCGCAACCTAAGGTAGCCAGCGATGACCCCTTATTCGTACGTCAGCGATGACACGTACGGTGGTCTCGGCAACCAGCCCCAACGCCGTAACGGTCGCGTCGGCGGCATATGATTGCGTCGGACTGCGCGATAGCTATGTCCGTACCCACGCCCTGCTAGGAAGCCAGCGATACTCGCTGCCGGCTTAGCAACGCATCGCCTCTTCATAGACAAGAGCTAACGACACACTGCCGCGCCTATTCGCGGGAACTGCGGCTGGTTTCCAGTCTTTCGGCCGACGACAGATCCGGATATTCGGACGTCGGGCCGAAGCCTGCCACATCTGGAGTACATCTATGTCCTTTGTTTACCCAATCGCCGACATTCGGCGGCAATTTCCTGCGTTGCGCAACGGCAACGCGTTCTTCGACTCGCCGGGCGGAACCCAGACCCCCACCAGGGTGGCCGACGCCATCCACCACGCGATGGTCAGCCCCGTCTCACAGCGAGGACGCGGCAACTTCAGTGAGGCGAACGCGGATCGGATCGTGGTCGGCGCCCGGGAGGCCATGGCAGACCTGTTGGGTGCTGACCCCAGTGCTGTCTTTTTCGGACGCAGCGCCACGCAGATCAACTTCGACATGGCACGCGCCTTCGCACGGCAGCTCAGTGCCCACGACGAAATCGTGGTGAGTCGCCTGGACCACGACGCGAATGTACGTCCCTGGGTGGACGCCGCGGCGGCCTCCGGTGCGGCGCTGCGCTGGATCGACTTCGATCCGACGACGGGCGACCTCACCCCTGCCGACGTCGAGAAGGTCCTGACCGACCGAACCCGGATCGTCGCTGTCACGGCAGCCTCGAATCTCTTCGGCACAGCCCCGGACATCCCCGGCATCGCCGAACTCGTCCACGGCGTCGGCGCCGAACTCTACGTCGACGCGGTTGCCTACGCCGCACACGAGTTCATCGACCTGGAGGCCCTCGGCGCGGACTATATCGTTTGCTCGCCCTACAAGTTCTGTGGGCCGCATATCGGCGTCCTCGCCTCGAACGTTGAGAAGCTCGAGGGCCTTCAGCCGTACAAGCTGCGTCCGTCCACGATGCGGGTGCCTGAGCGATTCGAACTCGGAACGCTGCCGTATGAAGTGCTTTCAGGTATCACGGAGGCCGTGAACTTCCTGGCCGGGCTGATCCCCACCGAAGGTACTCGACGCGCGCAAATCCGCGAATCCTATGCCGCGCTTCGCCAACACGAGATGATGCTGTTCGACCGCATGATCGAAGGGTTTTCGCAACTGCCCGCGGTGACACGTGTCGGGGCTCCTCGCAAGCACATACCCACGGCGCTGTTCAATGTCGAAGGCCTGCGCCCCGGTGAGGTCGCCGCTGCCCTGGGAGACCGCGATGTTGCGTGCATGCACGGCACCTTCTACTCGATTGAGGCGGAAGAATGGGCCGATCTCGGCAATGACGGGGCGGTGCGCGCCGGGGTTGCGCCATACACCTCCGTCGAAGATGTCGACAGACTCCTCTGGGCGCTGTCCGATATCACGTCCTGACCGCAAGAACCACTCGTGCCGCCCATCCGAACAAGTGCAGGAGGGGCTGAGTGGCAAAAGAAATATTCGTCTGCAAGAAAAGGGCTCAATGCCGTAATCACTAGAGAGGAAACCCCTATGAAGCTCACGAAGAAACTGAGTGTGATATCGGTGGCCGCGCTGTTCGCGCTCGCCGGTTGTGGTGGCGGCGGGACAACGTCGTCGCCGTCCGTTTCGCCGACCGGCGGTGGCGCGGCCACTGAGGAACAGCCCGCCGCCGCCATCGTCGCAGCGGTCGCCAAGGACGACGCCGCAGCCGCGCTGCTACCCGAAAGCTACGCTCAATCGGGCGCGCTGAAGGTCGGGACGAACCTGCAGTTCCCGCCCCACAACTTCTATGCCGCCGACGGCAAGACACCGATCGGTTTCGAGGTCGATCTGTCGGCCTCCATCGCCAAGAAGCTCGGCCTGACAGCCAGTTGGCAGGATTCGCCGTTCGAGAACCTGATCACCAGCCTGCAGGCGAACCGGGTGGACATGACCATCGCGGCCATGAACGACCGGCCGGATCGGCAGGAGAAGATCGACTTCGTCAACTACTTCCGCACCGGTATTGCGATCCTGGTGGCCAAGGGGAACCCGGATGGCATCGCCGCGCCCGAGGACCTCTGTGGTCATACCGTCGGCGTCGGCGTGGGGTCATCTCAGGAGGCCTGGGCAGAGGGCCTCAGCGGCGAATGCGTCGCCGCTGGCAAGGAACCGATCGAGGTGGTGCCGAGCAACAACGATCAGCAGCGCCTGAACAGCGTCAAGACCGGGCGCCAGACCGCTGAACTCAACGACCTGGCGAACCTGGTCTGGATCGCCCGCACCTCCGGTGGCGGCAATGACTTCGAGGTCGTGGACCTGCCCCCGCTGGAGGCCGCGCTCTACGGGATCGGCGTCAACAAGGAGAATGCCGGGCTGCGGGACGCCATCGCGGCGGCGCTCAACTCGCTCATCGCCGACGGCTCCTACGGCAAGATTCTCGATGCCTGGGGTGTCTCCAGCGGCGCGGTCGATGAGGCGACCATCAACCAGGGCAAATGAGACCGTGGCGGGCCGGTGACGGCCCGCCACTCTCATCCCAGGACACAGCTATGAGTCTCATCGCAGAGAGCACCCGCGCGGAAGCACACGCCCGGCTGTACAAGCGCTCCCACGTCGGCCGCTGGATCGGCGGCACGATCGTCCTCGCTCTGGTCATCTCCATCATCGTGACGATGGCCGGCGCCCGGATCTCGTGGCCGGACGTCATCTCGTTCATGACCTACGACGTCATGCTCGAGGGCGCAGTCAACACCGTGATCCTGGCTCTCACAGCCCAGGTCAGCGCGGTCGTCATCGGCGTGATCGTCGCCGTTATGAAGATCTCCCACAACCCGGTGGCCAGTTGGGTGGCCACCGGCTACATCTGGATCTTCCGCGGGGTGCCGGTGCTCGTCCAGATCCTGCTGTGGTACAACCTCGCGTTGGTGACCGACCGGATCACGATCAGCATCCCGTTCACCGGGATCGTGCTCTTCGACGAGTCGACCAATGCGGTGATGACGGCCTTCGTGGCAGCCCTGCTCGGCCTGGCGCTGAACGAGAGCGCCTACATGGCGGAGATCATCCGCGGCGGCATCAAGGGCATCGATCCAGGCCAGGCCGAGGCTGCCGGGGCGCTGGGCATGTCACCCATGCGGACGCTGCACCGGGTGGTCCTACCGCAGGCGATGCGGATCATCATTCCGCCGACCGGCAACAACTTCATCAACATGCTGAAGACCACCTCGCTGGCCTCGACCGTGACCTATCTCGAACTGCTGAAGGCGGCCAACAACATTGCCAGCCGCAACCTGGCGATCATGGAGAGCCTCTTCACCACGTCCATCTGGTACATGATCATCGTCAGCCTGGCGAGCATCGCCCAGTACTACATCGAGCGGCGCTTCGATGCCTCGACGAGCCGCGAACAGCGGACAGGCCTGTGGACAAAGATCCGCCAGCAGCTCAAGACCCCACCAACAGTCAGGAGCCCGAAGTGACCAGCCAGCCGTCTGGCCCGGAACGGGCCTTCGTCGAAGTCGTCGACGTCCACAAGCGGTACGGGCGCAACGAGGTGCTACGCGGCATCGACTTGCAGATCGACAAGGGCAGCGTGGTCTGCCTGGTCGGCTCCTCCGGTGCCGGGAAGAGCACGCTGCTGCGGGCGATGAACCAGTTGGAGGGGATCGACAAAGGCGCCATCTGGGTTGACGGCGACCGGATGGGCTACGAGCCCTATCGCGACGGCTACCGGGAACTCAGTCGTGCCCGCTTGGCAAGCCAGCGGACCCACATCGGCATGGTCTTCCAGCGGTTCAACCTGTTCGGTCACATGACCGTTCTCGACAACGTCCGGGAGGCGCCGCAGCAGGTGCTGCGGCAGTCGAAGACCGAGGCGACCGAGCGGGCGCTGCAACTGCTTGCGGACGTCGGCCTTGCCGAGAAGGTCGAGCAGTACCCCGCACAGCTCTCCGGCGGTCAGCAGCAACGGGTGGCGATCGCCCGGGCGCTGGCCATGGATCCCAAGGTGATGCTCTTCGACGAGCCGACCTCCGCGCTGGATCCTGAACTGGTGGGGGAGGTGCTCAAGGTCATGACCGACCTGGCGGCCGGCGGCATGACCATGGTGGTCGTGACCCACGAGATGGCCTTCGCGCGCAACGTCGCCGACCGGGTGGTGTTCATGCACGAAGGCCGAATCGCCGAGGACGCCACCGCGAAGGACTTCTTCGAGAACCCGCAGCACGAGCGCACCAAGCAGTTCATCGCACGTTCGGTGGGGGAGGCGCAGGAATCCTGAGCCGGTTCCAGAGGTTCAGTGGATCCAGGTCTGGGCGACCTGGGACTGGATGGCCAGCGCCTCCAGCAGCAGCGGGGCGGCCTGGCGTTCCAGGGCGGCGCCGAGCAGGGGGATGCTGACGGTCAGGGTGCCGGCATAGGTGAGGGTGGAGCCCTCGCCGTCCGGAGCGAGGACGACCGTCCCGTTGAGGACGACCGGCATGTTCTCCACCGCGACCACGGTGCGGCCGGTGCGGGTGTCGCCGTCCGCTTCCCCCCAGGCGACCTCGTCGGTGACGGTGATGGTCGGCCCGGTGAACTTCTCGATCGAGGGGTGGTTCTTCATGGTGCGGCGGGCGCCGGTGCGCAGGCCGTCGGCGTAGACCGAGTAGTCCAGCGGTTCGCTGGCAACACAGACCGCCTCCAGAAAGGCGGGATCGGTGAGCATCGCGAAGGTGGCCGCCGGCGGCTTCGGGTACTGATGGGTCGCGGAGATCTCCATGGCAGCCATTGTGGGGCATGCGCGCTCTGATCGACATGGACTCGCCGCGTCCGACCGGGCTCAGAGTCTGGCGAAGGCTGCGGCGCGATCTGCAACCTGGGCCGCCACCAGGTCGGTCAGCGGATTCGCGTCCATCTCCCGGACGGCGGCGTTGACGGCCTTCGCTGTCCGCACGACGGTCCCGCGGGCGCGCGCTGCGGGAACGCCCCAGGTCTCTGCCTCCTCGACCAGGTTGGCAGGAGTCAAGTACTTCAGATTCCCCTGACCAGCGGCTCGCATGCCGAAGGTGCTGAACCTGCTGTTGATGCAGAAGACCGGTGCGACGTCGTAGGCGGGGGCGAGCTCGAACGTTCCGTCCCGCAGGATCATCGAGTAGTTCTTGGCATGGGCATCGCCGTTTCCGATGATCGCGTTGAACGTGACGAGCCGGAGGAGATGGTCACGGAACCGTGCCGGATCGACTGCTTCCGCACCAGGGCCGTTCGCAATGGTCGCCAGCCGGCTGCCGCGATCTCCGGCCGGTTCGTACTTCGCGCCGGCGCGAATCCCCAGCGCTTGGGCGAAGTCTTCCTGGTGAAGTCGATCACCCTCCGACCGGTCGTACCGTTCGACGACCAATGCAAGCCGGTCGCCGAACCTCTGCAGCTCGGTGTGGGCGGCGGGCACGCCGGCTGCGACGGCCACCATCATCGCCCAGTGTTCGTACTCGATGAGCCGTGGGATCGGCACGCTGGGGTCGATGGGTTCGGGCTTGATGATGTGGCTGGACATCGCGCCGGAGGCCGGCCACGCCCATCCGGTGCTGGTGCGGGTGAGCAGCACTTTGCTCTGCACACCGCCGAGGGAAGCGCTGACCGTTTGACCTTCCGGAGCCAACAGGGTGGGCAGGTCCTCGACGATCCGCGCCACCTCATCATCGGACAGTGGGATCAGCCGACCCTGCGGTGGTACGTCCGTCACAGTGAACTGCACGGCTCCGGCGCACTCGGCGCCAAGGTGGGCCAGCAGACCGAACGCGTCGCCCGGACGGACGCGATGCTGTTGCTCCAGTTGTACCCGTAGCGCACCTTCGGGCAGCAGATTGTCGAGCCAGGCGTCCAACTCCGGGCGCTCAACCCGTTTCGACGTCAGCGGCAGTGAGTAGGAGAGCAGTCGCGTGCTCGTCCCCCAGCTTTGCAGCGCTTCGGCGTCGTACCGCAGCCGGACCGCGCCGTTCCGCAGTCTCTGCAATTCGCCGATGTGGCTGCCGTGCAGCCAGACGTGCAGCAGGTTCACTGTGCTCATGGTCCGGAGTCCGGGGTGGTGACTGTGACCTGGGAGCCGCGCGGAACGACCAGCACCTCGTAGCCGGTGCCGGCGAGGAGTGAGATGACCGTGTCGGTCGAGACGGGATGACCGCGTTCCGCGCGTGAGATGGTTGGGCGCGAGGTGTTGGTGAGTTCAGCTGCCTTGGTCTGGTTCAGCCCGGCGCTCTGACGGGCGCCGGCAAGCGCCTCGCCAAGCGCGGTGAGGGTTCGAACCCGGAACCAGGGCTGAATCATTTTCGATCCATCTCCTCAGCTGACCATGAATGTATCAACAGTGATTCACTCTGTCACAATGTGGAGGATGAATCAAGATCGATGCGGCCTGGCCAACTTCTTTCCGTACTGACGCTGCACGCCAGGATGGGTTGGCCGGGCTATGGTGGAGGGACCGCACAGGCGTAGTCAGCGAGGATTACATGACCGACAGCCGGGCCGGCTCAGCAGGGGCCGGAACGACCTTTCAGCAGCTCTACTCCGAGCAACTCCCGCCCGAGGAACTGGCCGGGCTGTCGCCGGGGGATCTGGCCGCCCGGATCGCCGCCCACCTCGAGTTCGGACGGCGGCGGGCCGCCGGAGAGCATCTGCTGCGGGTGCTCACCCCGACCCTGGAGGCGGAGGGCTGGCAGGCCTCCGGCGCGACCGTGGTGCAGCTGGTGACGGACGACCGTCCGTTCCTGGTCGACAGCCTGACCACGGAGGTCGCCCGCCAGGGCTGGGCCCTGCGCCGGCTCTTCCATCCCGTGCTGTCGGTGCCGCGCGACACCACCGGCGAGATCGCGGCCAACGGCCTGGAGCGGAGCGAATCCTGGATCGCGATGGAGATCCAGGCGCCACTGGGCGTGAGCGCCGCGGAGGTCTCCGACGAGCTGCGGCAGGGGCTGGCCGCAGCCCTGAACGACACCACGGTGGCGGTCGCCGACTGGCAGCCGATGCTGGCCCAGGCCCGGGCGGCCATCCTCGGGCTGGAGACCTCCGGGCCGCCGGTCGACCCGGCCCGGGCGGGGGCAGCGGCCGACCTGCTGCGCTGGCTGGCCGACGACCACTTCGTCTTCCTGGGCTACCGGGAGTACCGCATCGACGGGCCGGCCTTCACCGCCGTGCCCGGCACCGGCCTGGGCATCCTGCGCGGCGACGACGAACCCGGCACCTTCCATGCGGTGCCGGACGGTGCCGCCGAGGCGCTGGTGGTCACCAAGGATCCGCGGCGCTCTCGGGTGCACCGCAACGCCTACCTCGACTACCTGGGCGTCCGCGTCCATGACGAGCAGGGCCGTCCGGTCGGCGAGAGACGCTTCCTGGGGCTGATGGCCGCGTCGGTCTACGCCGAATCGGTGCACCACGTGCCGGTGCTGGCCGGCAAGGCCGACGAGATCGCGGCCCGGCTCGGCTTCGACCCGAACTCCTACAGCGGCCACGCGGTGCGCCAGGCGATCGAGACCCTGCCCCGCGACGAGCTCTTCCAGGCCGACGTCGACGAGCTCGTGCCGATGGTCGCCACCCTCGCCCGGCTGCGCGAGCGCCGCAGCGTGAAGGCCTTCGTCCGCTACGACCGCCACGGCCGGTTCGTCACCACCCAGGTCTACGTCCCGCGGGACCGCTACAACACCGCGGTCCGGCAGCGGATCAGCGAGATCCTGCTCGCCGAGCTCGGCGGGGAGTCGCTGGATTACCACCTGCAGGTCAGTCAATCCCAGTTGACGCGGGTCTTCTTCGTCATCCAGCTGCCCGCGGCTGCGAGAGATCTCCCCAGGCCGGACGCCGACCGGCTCACCGCGCTGGTCGAGGCCGCCACCCGCACCTGGGAGGACGGCTTCTACGAGGCGGCGGCCGGGGTGCCCAGCGAGCAGCGCGGGGTGGAATTCTCCGAGGCCTATGAGGAGGCGACGCCGCCGCACCAGGCGGTGGCCGACCTGGCGATCGCCAACCAGCTGAGCGACGGCGACGATCTGCGGTTCACCCTGCGTCCGCCCACCGACGGCAGCTGCGACGTGCGGCTGACGGTCTTCTCGCTGAACCGGCTCGAGCTCGCCCAGGTGATGCCGCATCTCACCATGCTCGGCGTGGCGGTGACCGACGAGCGTCCCTACGAATGGAACCTGCGTGGACGGCGGGTGCTGCTCTACGACTTCGGCCTGCGGCTGCCCGGCGACGCCCCCGCGGTCGAGGACTGGGACGCCGTCTCGCGGAAGCGGTTCATCGACGCCTTCGAGGCCTCCTGGCGGGGCCGGCTGGAGGCCCGGCTGTTCAACCGGCTGGTGCTCACCGCCGGGCTCACCTGGCAGCAGGTGAACTGGCTGCGCGGCATCTCGCGTTACCTGCAGCAGGCGGCGGTCGGCTACAGCCAGCAGTACATCGCCGCCACCCTGCACGCCAACGCCGGCCTGGCGGCCGCCCTGGTGCGGGTCTTCCAGGTGAAGTTCGACCCGGCCCTGTACGGCGACGAAGGGACGCGCGCGGAGGCGCTCAAGGCCGCTGAGGCCGACCTCGACTCCCGCATCGACCAGGTCGCCAGCCTCGACCACGACCGCATCCTGCGGATGTTCGCCGCCGTGATCCGCGCGACGGTGCGTACGAACGCCTTCGCTGGAGATTCCCGCCTACGCGGGAATGACGGAAGTGATTCGACCACTATCAGTCATCCCCGCGACCTTTCCTTCCGTCATCCTCGCGAAGGCGGGGATCCCCCAACGCCGACGGCGCTCGCCTACAAGCTGCTGCCGCGGGAGCTGGCGCTGCTGCCGCAACCGCGTCCGGCCTACGAGGTCTTCGTCTACTCGCCCAAGGTGCAGGGCGTCCATCTGCGGTTCGGCAAGGTGGCCCGCGGCGGGCTGCGCTGGTCGGACCGGCGGGAGGATTTCCGCACCGAGGTGCTCGGCCTGGTCAAGGCCCAGACGGTGAAGAACACCGTGATCGTCCCGGTGGGCGCCAAGGGCGGCTTCGTCCCGCAGCAACTGCCCGACCCGGCCACCGACCGGGCCGGCTGGCTCGCCGAGGGCCAGGCCTGCTACCGGATCTTCATCGACGCGCTGCTCAGCGTCACCGACAACTCCCGCGGCGGGGTCGTCGAGCCGCCGCCCGGCGTCCTGCGCTACGACGGCGACGACCCGTACCTGGTGGTCGCCGCCGACAAGGGGACGGCCAGCTTCTCCGACCTCGCCAACGAGATCTCGGTGGCGCGCGGCTTCTGGCTGGGCGACGCCTTCGCGTCCGGCGGCTCCAGTGGCTACGACCACAAGGGCATGGGCATCACCGCCCGCGGGGCGTGGGAGTCGGTCAAACACCACTTCCACGAACTGGGGCTCGACCCGCAGACCACCGACTTCACGGCGGTCGGGATCGGCGACATGTCCGGGGACGTCTTCGGCAATGGCATGCTCGCCTCGAAGCACATTCGGCTGGTGGCCGCCTTCGACCACCGGCACATCTTCCTCGACCCCGACCCGGATGCGGAACTGAGCTTCGTGGAGCGGCAGCGGCTGTTCGGCCTGCCCCGGTCGAGCTGGGCCGACTACGACCCGAACCTGATCTCGGCGGGCGGCGGGGTGCATTCCCGCACCACCAAGCGGATCGAGATCACCGCGCCGGTGCGCCGGGCGCTCGGGCTGGCCGATTCGGTCACCCGGCTGTCGCCGCCGGAGCTGATCCGGGCGTTGCTGCAGGCGCCGGTGGACCTGCTGTACAACGGCGGCATCGGAACCTACGTGAAGGGCTCCGGCGAGACGAACCTGGCGGTGGGGGACAAGGCCAACGACGCGATCCGGGTGAACGGCGCCCAGGTGCGGGCCCGGTGCGCGGCCGAGGGCGGCAACCTGGGCTGGACGCAGCGCGGCCGCATCGAGTACGCGCTGGCCGGCGGCCGGATCAACACCGACTTCATCGACAACTCCGCCGGGGTCGACACCTCCGACCACGAGGTGAACCTGAAGATCCTGCTGGCCGCCGCACTGGCGGACGGTTCGCTCGAACCGGCCGACCGCGATCCGCTGCTCGCCTCGATGACGGACGAGGTGGCGCAGCTGGTGCTGCGGCACAACGTCGACCAGAACCTGGCCTTGTCGAACGCCGAATCCCGGGCTCTGGTGCTGGCCGGCCAGCACGAGGACTGGATGCGGGTGCTGACGCAGGACGGCTTCCTCGTCCGGGCGTTGGAGGATCTGCCCGACTCGGCCGCCATGGCTGAGCGAATCGCCGCCGGCCGCGGCCTGACCCGTCCGGAACTGGCGGTGCTGCTGGCGTACACCAAGATCGCGCTGAAGGAATGGGTGCTGGCCGGCGACCTGCCCGACGATCCCTACCTGGCCGACCGGCTCACCAGCTACTTCCCGCAGCCGGTGCGGGAGCGCTTCGTCGCCGAGATCGCAGCCCACCCGCTGGGCCGCCAGATCATCACCACGGTGGCGGTCAACCGATTCGTCAACTCCCAGGGCATCACCGCCTACCACCGGCTCTCCACCGAGACCGGCGCCCAGGTGGCGGACGTCATCCGCGCCCAGCTCGCCGCCCGCTCGATCTACAACGTCGGCCTGGCCGAGGTGCAGCTGGCGCGCATGAACGAGCTGGACGCCGCGCTGGTCACCGAACTGCGGGTGGAGTTGCGCCGCATGATCGAGCGCGCCACCCGCTGGCTGCTGCACAACCGGCGGGCACCCCTGGACGTCCGCGCCGCCATCGACGAGTTCGCCGGACCGGTCGCGCGGATCCGCGCCGGCCTGCGGCAGCGGCTGAACCCGCGACAGGCCGAGGTGGTGCAGCGCTGGTACCACTCCTGGCTGGAACGGGGGACGCCGGAACCGCTGGCCGCCAGCATGGCCACCGCCGCCCACGCCCACTACGCCCTCGGCATCGCCGCCACCGCCCGCAGGCTCTCGGCCGACCCGGAACTCGCCAGCGAGGTCTTCTTCACCCTCGGCGACCGGCTCGGCCTGGACAAGCTCGTGGAGCGGATCGACGTGCTGCCCCGCCAGGTCCGCTGGGACGCGATGGCCCGGGCAGCGCTGCGCGACGAACTGCTGGAGACCCAGGACGATCTGACCGCGGCCGTCCTGCAGGGCGCCGCCCCGGGTTCGGACGCCGCCGCCCTGGTGGACGCCTGGCTGCGGGAGAACCCCGCCGCCCAGGGTCGTGCCGCCACCCTGGCCGAGGTCTGCGAGGGTGAGCCGGATCTGGCCCGGATGAGCGTGGGGCTAGGGGTGGTCCGTTCGCTGCTGGCCTAGCACGTCTTCACCACCCACCCGACGACGCCCTCTACGCCATCCCGGGCTCCGACCCGGGATCTCTACCCGACCTCCGCCGGGCGCGTGGTTGCGGGGAGATCCCGGATCAAGTCCGGGATGACATGGCTTGGGTGGTCAGCGCAGGACGGCGAGGATCTCGGTGCGTTCCACGTCCCCTTCGTGCCAGGTGGCGGTGAGGGTGCCCAGCGGCATGGTGTGCGGGACGTGGCTGCCGTCCAGCACGCGCACCAGGCGGGCCGCCTCGGCGGCCGCGTTGGAGACCCGGACGATGCCGCTGCCCTGCGCGGTGGCGCTCTTCTCGCCGCGGGAGAGATCGGCCTCGGTGTCGCCCTCGTGGATCACCCGCAGCAGTTCGGAGACGTAGACCGGGTCGGCCACCGCGTCGTAGACCCAGCGGGTGCCCAGCACGGAATGCTCCAGGTTGCCGATGAACCCGAAGCTGGCCTCGGCCAGCGCCTCGGAGCGGTAGGTGACCGGCACCTGGTAGGTGACGCCGGCGGAGCTCAGCAGCAGGGTCTCGATGCCGACCTCGCCCTCCGGGTCGACGAACCGGAAGGAACCGATCCGCTCGACATCGGCCGGATCCCCCTCGAACCAGGGTTGCTGGGCGAGCCAGTCGCGCAGCAGGTCGACCTTGCTGGGGCTGAGGGTGGCTTCCTCGATCTTCGCGATACCGCTCATGATTCCTCTCCTGTCGGACCCCTTCAGGATAGGCCGGTTCGCCCTTGCCGGGGCGGGTTCGCGCGAGAAGCTCTACCCTTCAGTCGTGAGGATCGACCTGCATGCGCACAGCGCCATCTCGGACGGCACCGACACCCCGGCGGCCTTGGTCGCCGAGGCGGCGCGGGCCGGGCTCGATGTCGTCGCGCTGACCGACCATGACACCTTCGACGGTCTCCCGGAGGCGCTCGCCGCGGCCGGGCCGGCCGGCGTCCGGGTGGTGCCCGGCATCGAGATGTCGGCCGAGGTGGACGGCGTCAGCGTCCACCTGCTCGGCTACGGCTGCCGCACCGACGATCGGGCACTGCTCGACGAACTGGCGCTGATCCGCCGAGGACGCTCCGGACGGATCCCCGCCATGCTGGAGGCGCTGGCCGCCCTCGGCATGCCGCTGGACGCCGACGTGCTGGCCCGGGTGAGTGGCAACGCCACCTCGATCGGACGCCCGCACCTGGCCGACGCCCTGGTGGCCCAGGGCTACGTCGCCGACCGCACTGAGGCCTTCGACCGGCTGCTGGCCGACGATGGACCGGCGTTCGTGCCGCGTTACGCGGCTGCCCTCGCGCCGGCGATCGGGCTGATCCGGGCCGCCGGCGGGGTGGCGGTCATCGCCCACCCCTGGGGCCGGGTGAGCCGTGGCGTGCTGCCCGAGGCTTACCTGGCCGAGTTGGCCGAACGCGGCCTGGACGGCATCGAGGTGGACCACAACGACCACGACCGGCCCACCCGTGAAGAGCTGCGTGCGCTGGCCGGCCGGCACGGCCTGCTCGTCACCGGATCGTCCGACTACCACGGCACCGGCAAGCGCGACCATGGCCTAGGCGTGAACACCACGACACCCGAGGTACTCGCTGAGATCGACGCCCGGATCGCCGCGCGAGGCTAGGTCGGGTCTTTGTCATTCCGGCGCAGGCCGGAATCTCCGTGCGGAGAGATCCCGGCCCTCGCCGGGACGTGATGGGTGATGCGGGATGTGGGCTAAAGTCGATCCCCGATGCCAGCCCACGGGAGGATGATCCAGCCATGACCGATCTCGCCATCGACGCCGGCGAGCAGCTCGCCTCGTCCACCTCGGACGCGTCGTTGCAGCGGACCATCGCGCGCAGCGCGGAGATCGAGCGTGAGATCGCCACCGACCCGAGCGGCTTCCGGATCATGACCGGCGACCGGCCGACCGGGAACCTGCACCTGGGCCACTACTTCGGTTCGCTGGCCAACCGGGTGCGGCTGCAGAACGCCGGGGTGGAGACGCTGATCCTGATCGCCGACTACCAGGTGATCACCGACCGCGACGGCACCGGCCCGATCCGCGAGCGCGTCCTGGGCATGATCGCCGACTACCTGGCGGTCGGGCTGGATCCTGCCCGCACCACCATCTACGCGCACTCGGCGGTGCCTGCGCTGAACCAGCTGATGCTGCCCTTCCTCTCGTTGGTGACCGACGCCGAACTGCGCCGCAACCCGACGGTGAAGGCCGAGCAGGATGCCGCCGGCGACCGTCCGCTGTCGGGGCTGCTGCTCACCTACCCGGTGCACCAGGCCGCCGACATCCTCTTCTGCAAGGCCAATCTGGTGCCGGTCGGCAAGGATCAGCTGCCGCACCTGGAGCAGACCCGCGTGGTCGCCCGCCGCTTCGACGAGCGGTACGGACGCGCCAACCCGGAGCGTCCGATCTTCCCGCAGGCGGAGGCACTGCTCAGTCGGGCGCCGAACATCCTGGGGCTGGACGGCACCAAGATGAGCAAGTCGAAGGGCAACACGATCGAGATCGGGATGGATGCCGACACCACCGCCCGCCTGATCAAGAAGGCGGTGACCGACGCCGAGCGGTTCATCACCTACGAGCCCGACCGGCGTCCTGAGGTCGCCAATCTGCTGCTGCTGGCCGGCCTGGCCACCGACCGTGAGCCGGCCGAGATCGCCGAGGAGATCGGCAACGGCGGCGGCGGCGGCCTGAAGAACTTCGTCACCGAGGCGATCAACGCCTATTTCGCCCCGATCCGCGCCCGCCGCGCCGAGCTGGTCGCCGACCCCGGACACCTCCTGGACGTCCTGCGCGCCGGCAACGCCCGCGCCAACGAGATCGCCGACGCCACCCTGGACGAGGTCCGCACCGCCATGGGCATGAAATACTGAGACCCCACTTTTCTCTCCGTTATCCCGCCACTTTCTCCGCCACCCCTCGACCGTCTCCGCTATCCCGCCACTTTCTCCGTCATCCCCGCGAAGGCGGGGATCTCACGTGGAAGAAGTCGCGGCTTCGAGATTCCCGCCTTCGCGGGAATGACCGAAGAGGTAGCCGCGGCGACAGCGACATCCGGTCGGGAACGAGCGTGCGGCCGAGTTGAATGTGAAAAGCTGGTGCTCCGGCGGTCGTGGGGCCGTTCGAGGTCACCAGGAGGTTCACCCGTGAGCGTGCTCGACACTCTCTCCACCCATGGCATCGTCCCCGTCGTGGTGCTCGATGACGCGGCGGACGCAGCCCCGCTGGCCGAGGCGCTGGTGGCCGGCGGTCTGCCTGTTGCGGAGATCACCTTCCGGACGGCTGCCGCCCAGGAGTCGATTCGGACGATGGCCGCTCGCGGCGACATGATCGTCGGCGCCGGGACGGTGCTGACCCCCACCCAGGTCGACCTCGCGGCCGAAGCCGGTGCCACCTATATCGTCTCCCCAGGCACCAGCGTCGCCGTCGTCCGGCGCGCGCAGGAGCATGGCCTGGCGGTGCTGCCCGGCGCGGTCACGCCGACCGAGATCCAGGCCGCCCTGGAGCTTGGCCTCGACACGGTGAAGTTCTTCCCGGCCGGCACCTACGGCGGCCCGGCCGCGCTGCGGGCGCTTTCGGCCCCGTTCGGCGGGCTGAAGTTCGTCCCCACCGGCGGGGTGAGCGTCGACAACCTGGCCGAGTACCTCTCGGTGCCTGCGGTGACGGCCGTCGGCGGCTCGTGGATGGTGCCCCCGGCGTCCATCCGCGCGGGCCACTTCGCCGCCGTCCAGCAACTCACCGCCGAAGCGGTGGCCCTGGTCGCGTCCCTTTGCTGACCGGCGCGGCGTCCAGCCGCCGTCCAATGTGACGATTGCTCGGCTTCCCGATCAGGAAGCCGAGCAATCGCTGCGTTGGATGCGGAGGAGGCCTACTCGGCGGAGGCTGCCTCAGGGGTGCGCTCGACCGGTCGGCCGTTGCGGGTGCGCTGCCGGCTGCGGTTGCGGCGCGGACGCGCCTCGCGCTGCTCGCCGTCGCTCGGCTTCTCCGAACGGGGGCCGCGGTCACGGCGTTCCCGCGGCTCGCGCGGCGGCTTGGGCTCGGCTTCCTTCAGACGTCCCCGGGTGCCCGCGGCGATGCCGAGGTCCTCGAAAAGGTGCGGGGAGGTGGAGTAGGTCTCCTCGATCTCGGAGAACGGCAACTCGAGGGCCTTGTTGATCACCTTCCAGCGGGTGATGTCGGCCCAGTCGACCAGGGTGATCGCGATGCCGCTGGCGCCGGCGCGGCCCGTCCGCCCGATCCGGTGGACGTAGGTCATCTCCGAATCGGGGCACTCGTAGTTGATCACGTGGGTGACGTCGGTGATGTCGATGCCGCGGGCGGCCACATCGGTGGCGACCAGCACGTCGACCTTGCCCTCGCGGAACTTCTTCAACGCCTTCTCGCGCATCACCTGGCTGAGGTCGCCGTGGATGGAGGTCGCCTGGAAGCCCCGGTCGACCAGTTCGTCGGAGAGCCGCTGAGCGGCCCGCTTGGTGCGGGTGAAGATCATGGTGCGGCCACGGCCCTCGGCCTGCAGCGCGCGTCCGACGATCTCGGGCTTGTCCAGATCGTGCGCCTGGTAGACGAACTGGGTGGTGTCCGGCACCGTCATCTGGGCGTCGTGGCTCTCGGCGCGGACGTTCACCGGCTGGTTGAGGTGCATCCGGGCCAGCGCGACGATGGCCGACGGCATGGTGGCCGAGAAGAGCAGGGTCTGCCGCGACTTGGGGGTCTTGGAGATCAGCCGCTCGACATCGGGCAGGAAGCCGAGGTCGAGCATCTCGTCGGCCTCGTCGAGCACCAGCACCTTGACGTGGGCGAGGTTGAGGTTGCGGCGCTGCATCAGGTCGAGCAGCCGGCCCGGGGTGCCGACGACCACATCGACGCCCTCGGCCAGGGCCTCGAGCTGGGGTTCGTAGCCGACGCCGCCGTAGACGGTGAGCACCCGGGCCTTGCGGACGGTCGAGGCGACCTCGAGGTCACGGGCGACCTGCACGGCCAACTCACGGGTGGGGGTCATGACCAGGGCCTGCGGCAGATCCTTGGCGGGCATGTCGTCGTAGCCCTCGTCGCCGGCGACGAGGATGCGCTGCAACAGGCTGATGCCGAAGGCCAGCGTCTTGCCGGTGCCGGTGCGGGCCTGGCCGATCATGTCGGTGCCGGCCAGCGCGATCGGGATCGACAGGCTCTGGATCGGGAAGGGGTGCGTGATACCGACCTCGGCCAGCGCGGCGGAGATCGGATCGATGACGCCGAGATCGGCGAAGGTGTGCTGCTCGTCCGCGACCGGTGCGGAATCGATGGTGTCGTTGCTCAGGGTCTTGCCTCTTCGTCATGCAGCGGGTTGGCGCTGTTCAGGTAACCCGCCAGCAGCGCGAAAGGCAGCCACAGCGGGGACGCAGGTGTTGCGTACCCGCCCATCCTAGTGGACGCGGCTACAGCGTGCCGAACCCGACCGGCCGGACGTGCTCCTGCCCGAGGTCGACATAGGCGATCTTGTCGACCGGGATGAGCACTCGGCGACCCTTGGCGTCGGTGAGCGTGAGGATGGTGTCGTCGGCCAGCGCCTTCAGCAGGTTCTTTTCGACCTCCGCCGCGGTCTCCTCGGTCTCCACCGCGATCTCGCGTGCCACGTGCTGAATCCCGACCTTGATCTCCACCATGCCTCCTTGTACGTCTGCCCGGCCAATCTATACGCGCCACCGCACGATTCGTCCGGCCGTACGCCCACAGCGCAACGCGGTACCCTCGCGCCGTGAAGACCCACACTCAGAAGGTCGTCTGCTATGTCGTGCACGACGATCACCTGCTCGTGTTCACTCATGACGACGTGCCGCTGCAGCTGGCCGGTGTGCAGGTTCCGGCCGGCAGCATCGAACCTGGCGAAGGACCAGAGCACGCGGCCGTCCGCGAGGTCTTTGAGGAGACGGGTCTGACGGCTTCCGTGGTGCGCTGCCTCGGCACCGCGAGCTACGACATGACGGGCGAGTTGACCGCCGAACGTAGCGATTCTTCGGCTTCCTGGTCGGTTTAGCCGAAGAATCGCTACGTTCGGGGCAGTCGCACCGGCCGATCAGAGCTGGAGCAGTTGGCGACAGGGGAGACACGGGAGCCAGCCGGCGGCGCTGAGCAAACTCGACAGCTCGGTGGCCAGCGTTCCGTCCCAGGCTTCCTGGCCAGAGAAGCGGCGGATCAGCGTGCGGTCGGTCATGATCCTGTTCTGGCGTGTCCGATCACGGAAGAGCGCAGCGGGAGCGTCATGTGCCTCGCGGCCGTCGATCTCCACGAGCAGCCACCGGCCGTCCGGGAGCCGCCACGCCAGGTCGGTGCGCGCGAGCAGACGCCCGGCCGGGCTGACGATGCGGAGCTGCAGCGCGTCAGGTGGGATGCCAGCATCATTGCAGGTCAGCCTCGCCCAGGTCTCCGCAGGTGACTCGGCGCGTGGGTCAGATTCGTCCCACCACGCGTGAGTGCGGCCAACTCTCCGACGGGCGCCAGCGCGAGCATGCGCCTCCTGAAGCTCAGTCGCGGAGAGCCTTCCCTGATGACGTGCTGAATCCATTAGGGCGACCGCGTGCCGGCGTTCGAGTGTCGGCACGGCTTGGGCGAACGCGTCCGTCACCGTGGCCAGGGCGATGTCTCCGACGGCCACCCACTGTTCGAGAGGGACGCGGCGCACGCGGACGCGAGCACTTGCTCGGCGGGGAGCGCCGTCTGGAAATGTCACCTCAGCGTTGATGGATGGGGGCGCTCCCTGGAGGTCGTACAAGACCAGCGCGCACACTCCAGTGATGACCGCGCCCGGATGGGCCAGCGCTCCCAGGAGTGCCGTCCGGCGCCGGCTCCGGTCGATCTCGTGTCGGTCGATCAACGGGACGACGCGAGACAGGTCATAGACGCCCCGGGCTACCCGCCCCCAGCCGCCGCGGTTGACGGCCTCGGTGGCCTGCTGACCGGTCAGCCCGAACTGAAGGCACTGCCGTAGCGACACCAAGCCTTCCTGCATGGAGGCCTTCGTTGAGAGTCCGCTCGGAATGGGCGGAGGTCGTCGGGGCATTCGCCCAGTCGATCACTCCGTGGCCGGTATGGGGAATGCCGTCTCCACCAACCGACAACACTCAGACAACACCTGTCGACGGACTGTCCCGACCTCGAACGTAGCGATTCTTCGGCTTAACCGACAGGAAGCCGAAAGATCGCTACGTTCGACAGCGGAGCCTCCGATCCAGCGGAGGTTCCGGTTGAGCTGGGGCGTGGGTACAGTCGTCGGACTTGGCGGTTGGTGGACGGAGGACGCGTGACGCAGGACGAGGACGCGCAGCCCGCCGAACCGCGTTCGGAGGCTGAGCCTCGTCCCCGCCGGAGCTGGCGGGCGGCGGCGACGGTGGTGGCGGTCTTCAGTCTGGGGGTGGTGACCACAGCGGTGGCCCTGCAGCCGCCGCGAGTGCCGCGTGACGCGCTGTTGCCCGTCGACGGTGCCGTACAGGCGGTGGAGATCAACGGACTCCCGGGGCAGTTGGAGACGGCAGCCCTGCAGGGACGCCAGATCCGCGGGCTGGGCGGCATGGGGCTGCTCGCCGTCGAGACCGTCCCGGCCGCGGATCTGCCCGGCACGAAATGGTGGCGGCTCGGGTTCACCCTCGCCGATCCGCAACCGGTGGCGGGTTCCTCCGGCGAACTGGTGCCGACCACCGAGTTCGTCCTGCTGCGCGGCGACGCGGACGACCTGAGCCTGGTCGCGGTGTCGCTGCAGCGGGCGGGCTGGGTCTACACCGACCCCGTCCCGCTGCCGGCGTCGGGCGAGCAGGAGTTTACCGGACGCTACACCCCGCCCAGCGGCACCCCTGGCACCCACCGCACCACGGTGGTCACCCGCACCACAGACGGCTGCCGGAAGGCCGAACTCCACTCCGACCTCGACGGCCTGGAACTCGACCTCGAACTGGAACTGTGCAACGGACGGTTCGCCCGGTTCAGCGTCGCTGACCGTAACGGCAGCGCTTCGGTCTACACCGCCGCCGACAGCATCGCCACCCCGTTCCTCGGCGAGGTCGCCGGTGTGGAATCCCGCCCGGTCGAGGGAGGCTGGCAGGTCAGCAGCGCCAAGCTGGTCGCCGCCGACTCCGCCCTCGGCGCTGTGGCCGCCTGGGACGTGAGCAGCTACCTCGACCCGGTGGTGCTGCGCGACGAAACGGCGGTGGTCGCACGACTGGGCAGCCACGACCTGATCGCTGTCGACCCGGCCTGGGCGGACGGTGGGCTCGCGCGCATCCGCTGGGTGGCCCACCCGGGCGGGATCGTCCGCACCCTGACCGCGGCCGGCGATCTGACCGTCGCCGCAACCTCGGAACGCGCCCTGGTCGGCTACGGCCCGGACGGCATCCGGCAGTGGCGGCTCGGGCTCTCCGATCTGGTCGTCCCGCCGCTGGTCGCCGACGGCGTACTGCTGTACGCCGCGACCGTGGACGGCCGCCTGACCGCGGTCGACCTGCGCACCGGAAAGCCCCGCTGGCAGGAACGGATCGGCACCCACCAGGTGACCGGGCCGGCGCTCGTCCCGGACGCGAACGGGGGAGTGGTGGCCGGGGCAGCCGACGGCACCCTCGTCCGGCTGGGTGCGGACGGGGCCAGGCTGTGGGAGACCCGGCTGGACGGCGCCCGTCCGGCGGTGGAACGACTGGCGGCCACCGCCGGCCAGGTCTTCTCCGTCTCCGACCAACTGCGCGCCCACGCCGTGGCCGATGGCAGCGAGCAGTGGGCGGTCGCGCTCGCCAGCGCGACCCCGGTGGGCCTGGCGGCGACCGACACCATGGTCGGTCTCGCGACCGGCTTCGGAGTCTGGGCCTTCGAACCCGGCCAAGGTGGCGATCTGTGGTGGACGGGCGAGGCGGTCGGCGCGATCCGCGGGCGCGGCAGCGTGCTCTTCGCCTTCCGTCCGGGCAAGGTGGACGCGGCCCTGGCCGACCGCGACACGAGAGCGTCCTGGGCGATCCCCGGGCTGAATCCCAACCGCGGCCGCTGCATGTGCGCGCAGACCCCCGACGGCTGGCTGTTCAGCACCGGGACCACCCTGACGAGGCTGCGATGACCGGCCTCGCGGAACCTGTGGACCGCCCGGTGGCGCAGCCCTGGCCGGCTCGGGCGCGCGGCTGGCTGGGCGTGGTGGTGCGCCGCGGTCTGCTCGACCCCATCGAGGACGGCCGGCTGCGAACCCACGGCCTGCCGGAGCCCACCCGGGTGCTGGTCCGGCTGCTGCTGGGAGTGCTGGTGGCTTCGTTGGTCGTGGTCACCGCGGCCCCGTGGCTGCGCGGGCAGTTCGAGCTGGACGCCGGTGTGCTGCGGGCCGACTCGGCGCCGGCCGCGCTGATCTGGCTGCCGCTCGCGATCGCCTCGCTCGCCGTCTCCTTGGTGCTGACCGCGGCGCTGCACGCTCCCTGGTGGGCACGGCTGCTAGGCCAGGCCGTGGCGGCGGTCTACTTCGTCGATCTGACCCTCAAAGCGCTCACGGCCGACCCCGCTGCCACGTGGGTGACCGCCGTTGTCACGGCTCTCTTCGTGGCGCAGTTGGGGTTGCTCGCGGTGCGCGCCTCCCGGGCTCCGGCCTGGTGGGAGCCGCTGGCGATGTGGACGCTCACCGTGGCGGTGCTGGTGGTGACCACCAGCCCACGGCTGCATCCAGGATTGCCCGGCGACGGCGCGCTGCTCTACGCCTCGTGGGAGTCGCTGGTGATGATCAGCGTCTTCGTGCTGCCGGTGGTCTACGCCTCGGCGATCGGCGCCGCCCAGGTCGCGGTGGGCCTGGCCGAGTCGACCGTGACGGCCACCGCGCCCCGGGTGGGACGCCTCGCGTTGCTGGTGGTCGCCGGTGCGCTGCTGCTGGCCGGCGCCGGAGCGGCCGTGGCCGGGCTGGCCCAGGCCGGGCACGATCTACCCGCGCTCGGCGCGGGAGCCGGGGCGCTGGTGGTCTTCGCCGCCGGCTGGTGGGCGCTCGACCGGCTGGCGTGGCGCCGGGGTGCGGCGGCGTCCGGGCTCGCCGAACTCGAGGCGGTCTTCGGCACCGCCCTGCTGGTCGGGCTGCTGGTCCAGCTGAACCTGGTCGTCTCCACCATCGCCCGGCTGACCATCAGCGGCGGCCAACTGATCTCCCTGGCCCTGGGACGGCCCGAGATCGGCGACTGGGCCAGGGGACTGGAGGGTCCGCTGAACGACGCCTTCGTCTTCTTCGACACCTCGATCTCCCGCATTCCGGTGGTGCTGGCGATGCTGGCAGGCGCCGCCTGGTGGGCGAGCCGCAGACGCCGCGGACCGGCGCAGCTCCTGCTGGGCGCGGCCGTCATCCTGAGCCCGGTGGCCCTCGGCGCCGACTTCCAGGAGGCGCTGGTGGAACTGATCCCGGTGCTGACCGGGCTGGCGCTGTGCAGCGCCTACGTCTGGCTGATCGTCCGGCGTCGGGTGACCGTCGGCCGACTGTCGGCACTCGCCGTGGGCGGGCTGCTCGTCCTGGTCTTCCACCACACCGGGGTGCTGTCCTCGCCGCTCGGGCTGATCTTCACCGGCAGCGGCGCCCTGATCTTCGGCCTGGTGTGGGGCTTCCTGACCGGCTCCGGGTTCGCCAACTCAGGCGGTCGCCGATGGCCGCGGGAATCGCGCGTCTGGCTGGTGCTCTCCCAGTTCGTGCTGACCGCGGCGATGCTGGTGCTGACCGCCCTCTTCGCCGATCCGACCCGAGCCTTCGACACCAACGCGCGAGACGCCCTCGGCGCCACCGTCCTCGGCAACGCTCTGCTGGCCTGCGCCCTGGCCACCTGCCTGAGCCAGTCGCTGACCGCCTCAGGAAGTGAGGCCGATCAGAGCAGCCGGCTCTCGTAGCCAGACATTGCGTTGGCCGCGCACGAGGCGCGCAGAGGACTGCAAGATCGAGTACCTGTGAAGGAGGGCGAGATGGGCAACTATTCCCGCTGGGAGGATGTCAAGAAGGCGCGTGCTCGCGTCGACCCTGATCGCCGTGCGGAGATCGAGCAGGATCTTGCGCTAGGCCAGTTGATCTACGACCTCCGCACGGCAGCTGGTCTCAGCCAGCGGGAACTTGCAGAGCGGATGGGAACGACTCAGTCGGTCATCTCACGCATGGAAGAAGGCGGCGGTGCGCGCAATCGCATCGACACTCTTGCCCGCGTCGCAACCGCGCTGGGACGTCACCTCGTCTTGTCCTTCCCGGAGCAAATCCCCTCCGAAATGACGGATTCCGTTCAGGTCGCGTGAATCCAATTCGGTGCTCCTGTCACTGTGTCCATCCCTGGGTTGGAGTGCCGTACACAGCCTGGCGGGGGATGCGTCCGCGCTACGCCTCTACTGTCGCGCCGATGATCTGGGCGAGGTCAGGCGACAGCGGGTAGGGGTGCTCGGTCGGGAGTCCGGCGTGGACGGCATCGGTCCGGCCGGCCGTGAGGTGGTCGTGAAGGTCGCGGACGTGGGTCGTGATGTCGTCGATGCGGACGATCCAGCGATGGAGGTAGTCGTTGGCGGCTTTGCCGCCGAGGCCGACCTGGAGGGAGCGCCACGCGAGCGGGTTGAGGGCGAGGTCGCGTTCGGGATCCCATTGGATGCGGACCGGGCTGGTTCGCTTGCGTTCCTCCCAGGCGGCATGGTCGGCGTAGACGTCATGGTCGAAATGGCTGAGGCAGGCCTGGGAGAGGGCTTCCTCGAAACCGGTGCGGGTGATCCGGATGGCGAGGACGTGCTCCTGGTCGGGCTTGGTGGCCCATCCGGAGCGGTACATCATCCAGAGGAAGGACGGTTTGATCCAGGTCATCCGGTCGGGTTTGAACGGCGTCCCTGCGAAGGAGCCGGCGGCGGCAGCCGGAACGGCGATCGTCGCGGAGTACGCCTGATAGACGGTGATCGTCTGGTCGTCGAAGACGGCTCGCACCTGCCGGGCGGGCGTTGTGGCCTCGCCGGCGACGGGTGGGAGCATCAGAGCATCCAGCTTTCGTAGCCGGACATCGAGTTGGTCGGTGGGTCCGCGATCACCGGGGGTGGGGTGCGGCGGCGGCGCTTCTTCTTCACCAAGGCCATGTTGAACAGGATGCCGGCGATCTTCTTGCGTCCCACGCGCAGGCGGAGCATCTCCTTGGTGCGGGGAGCGGTCATGATGTCGGCCGGAAGTTCGCCGGCGCCCACCAGCCAGCGGGGCATGCCCAGCAGCTTCAGCACCGTGAGCAGGCGCTCCGATTCGTAGATGCTGTCAGGATCGAGTTCCTCCTCCAGCAGGCTGCTCAGCTCCGCGGCTGCTTCGGGGCGTCGGCAAGCCTGGGCGAACGCTTCGGCGTACTCGCTGCCGACCGGGTCGGAGGCCACCTCCCGGCTGGCCCCGGGTTCCACGGAGGGGTTGCTGCAGTAGCGTCCGATCTCCTCACCGTCCTGCCAGGCCACGATGGCGAGCTGCCGGTCGTTGCGCACGCGCAGTGCGAAGACCACCTGGCCGAGTTCGGCGGCGAGAGCTGCGGCGACCTCGATCACGCCTCGCCGTTTGGCCGCGACGACCCCGTCGCCTGGTTGGCCGAGGGCGATGATCCACTTCTCCCGGGCGGTCACCCAGCCGGTGAAGCGCAGCTCTTGAAGCAGTTCCTGCACGCGCGGCAGCAGCGACGGGTCGGCCGCCACCAGCACCGCGCCGTAGGAGTGGCCGTCAGGATCGGAGTCGGTGGTGTGCCCGATGGCGGGCGTGGGAGGAAGCATGACCATGTGTCCATCATCTCCACCCAGAGCGACGGCGACCAAACCAGCCGACGAATCGCGGTCCGTCGGGCCGGCCGCCGACCGCCGTCCGGCTCGCGGTGGGGTGGGTTCAGGACGTGAGGCCGGCGAAGGCTTCCTGCTCGTCCTCGGTGGCTCGGCGGACGACGATGCGGGTCCAGGCGCCGAGGTAGATGCGCTGGTCGGGAGCCAGTTCCACCCTGCCGTGGGGGATGGGCATGGCGGGCAGCGGGCCTGCCGCGGTGCCGAGGAAGGTGCCGTTGGCGGATTCCAGATCCTCGATCCACCAGCGGGTGCCGTCGGTGGTGAGGCGGGCGTGGCGGCGGCTGCAGCCGGTGTCGAGTTCGCAGTCGATCTCGGGGTAGATGTTGCGGCTGGTGGAGATGCGTCCGATCAGGTTGACGTCCTTGATCAGGGGGACGATGTCGGGCAGGCCGGGGGAGGGCAGCGGGTCGGTGGAGCCCTGGGCCGCGTACCAGTCGGGGTCGATCCAGAGTTCGGCGATCCAGTCGACGCGGGGGGCATAGTGGGGGGTGGGGGACGCTTCGGCAGGCTCGGGGAACGTTGGGGAGGCGGGGTCGGCCTGGGGTGGCTGGTCCGGATTGAGATCCCGGGTCGAGCCCGGGATGACGGTGGCTGGGTCGGCGGGGACGGCTGCGGGTTCCGACCCTTCGACAGGCTCAGGGATCGATGGGGACCCTTCGACAGGCTCAGGGAACGTCGGAGAAGGCTCAGGGAACGCGGGGGACCCTTCGACGGGCTCAGGGAACGTAGTGGACCCTTCGACGAACTCAGGGAGCGTAGGGGTCCCGTTGGCGGGAGCGACAGGCGTCTGGCCGCTGATGAAGTCGTGGCCGCAGGCTTCGCAGAAGAGGGCGTCGGCGACGTTCGGGGTGCCGCAGGCTGGGCAGATCAGGGCGGCCGGCGGCGACAGCGGGAAGACGGTGGGCGGCGGCACGGGGGTGGCGGCCTCCGCCGGCAGCGGGAGGCCGCAGGTGTCGCAGAAGTCGGTGGCGGCCGAGTGGTGGCCGGCTGGACAGATCGGCATGTCAGCCCCTGATTCTGGTGGTCTTCGTCGATGCGGTGTCCAGGGCCATCACGTCGGCCTTGTCGACGGCGCGGCGCAACTGGACGGTGCCGGTGCGGGCGTCGCTGACGTCCACCACCTTGCGGAGTTTGGCGGTGGCCTCGGCGTTGCCGGTCTCGGTGGCCAGCTGGACGGCCCGGCCGAGCTTGGTGGTGGCGGTCGCCTCATCGCCGGCGGCCTGGGCGGCCAGCCCCTCCTGGATCACCTGGGCGAGCTCGGTCTGGCCGGTGTAGTGCGCCACCTCGGGGTTGATCTGCGCGGTCAGGTTGGTGTCGGCCGACCACTTGGCCTTCACCAGGCCCTGGGTCAGCAGCTCCTGGCCCACCGACAGCTGCACCCGGGCGGCCAGCTGCTCCTGACCGACCGTCTTGGCGGCCAGCCGGATCGCGATGTGGTAATCGCGCTCCTCGTCGCCCCAGGCGCCGGTCGGGTAGCTCATGGTCAGCTGGTTGACCGGGGTGCCGCGATGGGTCAGATCCTCCACGGTGGGGGAGACCTGACGGACGAACTGCACCTGCGCCCCCTGCGGAATCCACACCCGCAGGTCGGCGTTGGCGACGCCGCGGGCCATCGAGTTGCGCAGCAGGTCGGTGAAGACCGCGCCCAGCTGGGCGGCGTTCGGGATGATGTCCACCGTCCCGAGCAGGGCCTGGGCGATCTTGCGGATCTCGGCGACCTTCCAGTCGACCCCGACGCCGCGGGCGTCCACCTGGAAGTGGCCGACGCAGTTGGCGATCGCGGAATCGAGCTGGGCCTGGGTCTCGTTGTGGTTCTCGCCGTCGGTCAGCAGGATGGCGTGCTTGTTGCCCAGCGGCCCGACCGAGGCGAAGAGCGCCTTGGCCAGGTTCAGCCAGGTGCCCATCGCGGTGCCGCCGTCGGCGCGGAAGAAGCTGATCGCCCGGCGCGCCTCGGCCCGGGTGCGGGCGTCCATGCGGACCATGCCGGCGCCGGTCTGCACCATCGGGTAGGCCAGGTAGGCCTTGTGGTTGCCGGCGACGACGGCGAAGTAGGTGCCGTCGAGGATGTGATCCAGCGCCACCATGGCGGCCTGCTTAGCGGCGTTCATGTTGGTCTGGCCCATCGAGCCGGAGGTGTCGACGATGATGATCTCACCCGCGTCGCCCGAGCCGGTCTTGCCCGCCTCGCCGGCGCCGGTGCACGAGATCGTCACGATCGCGTTCACGTCGGTGCCGCCGTCGGCCAGGTATTCGTTCTGATACACCGCGGAGGTGAATTCAGCCATCGATGGGTTCCCCTTCCCCGGCCGACCCGGCCGGTGCCCCCAGCCTAACCGGGTAGCGAGCCAGCGCCACTGTCACGTTGTCCTGCCCGCCCTGGGCGTTCGCCCACGTCACCAGCGCACGCCCGATGGCCAAGGGAGACGGGTCGACGGCTGCGGCGGCGTCCAGCTGCTCGGCGAGCGCGACCGGCTCGGAGGCGTAGTTCCACAGCCCGTCCGAACAGACCAGCAGCCACCCTTCCCCGGACGGACGCAGCACTCCGGTGCGCGGAATGACCTCGACGGCGTCGCTGCCCAGCCATTTGGTGATGGCGTGGGCCTTCGGCATCGCCTCGGCCTCGGCGCGCGGCATGCCCTGCTCGATGAACTCCTGGGCCATCGAATCGTCCCTGGTCAGCAGGAGCTTCTCCTCGCCCAGCCAGTACACCCGGCTGTCGCCCAGCGATCCGTAGTGGATGCCGTCGGCGGTGACGATCGCCGCGGCGAAGGTGGCCGAACCAGCACTGATGCCGTCGCCGGTGGTCGCCTGCGCGATCGCGGCGTTGGCCTCGGCCGCGGCGGCCACCAGGGCTTCGGCGATCTCCTCGTCGCTGCCGGTCGCGCGCTCGGCCAGCACCCGGCAGGCCTGCTCGGCGCCCGCGGTCGACGCCACGTCGGCCTCGATCGAACTCGACACGCCGTCGCAGACCACCAGCACGGCCCGATCGCCCTCCGGCGCCAGCCACAGCGCCTGGGCGTCCTCGTTGCGGTGGTGCTGGACGCCGCGGTCGCAGACGCCGGCCAGCCAGTCGGCGGGGGAGACCTCGCTGTGGTCGCGAGGGTCGGGCGCCTTGGCGCCGCAGGTCTGGCAGTAGCCGTCGGAGTCGATCGTCCCACCGCACTGCGGGCACAGCCGGGGTTGGGCCTCCGCGCCCAGCCGCCGGGTCGCGGTCGAACCGCCGGAGGGCTGCAGCGGAGGCGGTGCGGCGGTCGGCAGCAACGGCGCGCCGCAGCCCTCGCAGAAGCTCGCCCAGGGGCTCACCGGGTAAGTGCAGGTGGGGCAGCGGCCCTCCACCGCCGAGGGAGGTGTCGCGCCGCCGCCTTCGAGCAGCGGCCAGGGTTCTTCATGGCTCACAGCAGGCTCCAGGGTCGAATCGAATTGGCCAGATCGACGAAACGTGCCCGATCGGTCGGGCTGGCGGCCAGGGCGGCGCGCCGGCGGTAGGACGCCTCGAGCAGCTCCCGCAGACCGGTGGCGTCGACCCGCTGACCGCGCAGCTGCACGGGGCCGCGAGCGGCCAGCGGAAGCGCCTTCTCCAGCAGGGTCTGCTCGTACTCCGCCTGAACGGAAGGCTCCAGCCGAGCCGAGTCGATGGCCCTCAGCGCCCGGTCGATCCCGGCGGCATCCCGCGCCTGCGAGGCCAGCAGGACGGCCCGCTGCCGCTGCGATTCCGGGTAGCCGCGGGAGGTGTTCGGGACGAGCTCCAGTGCGACGAGCGTGCCCGGCACGTCCCCCCGTCCGACCCGCAGCCGGGCCAGGCCGAAGGCTGCGGGCGTGACGTAGTTGGCGTCGGTGGAGGCGCAGACCCGGTAGAGGGTCTCGGCCAGTTCCTGCTCGCCGCCGAGCTCGCAGGCCACCGCCAGCGCCAGCTTCGGGGCCAGTTCGCCCGGCACCTGACCGTAGACCGCGTTGAACGAGGACTGCGCGGTGGCATAGTCCTGCGCGGCCAGGGCGCCCAGGCCGGCCAGCCACACCGCCCGCCACTCCCACGGGTCGTTGCTGAGTAGTTGCTGGACGCACTGTTCCAGCGCCCGGTTGTCACCCAGCTCCAGGGCGGCCTGGCCGCGGGCCAGCAGCACCTCCGCGGTCTGCGCGGGCGCGCCGCGCAGGGCGGCCAGCCGTTGTGCCGGGTCGTCCAGGTTGATCCGTGCCACCCAGGCGTGCTGCGGGTCGGCCTCGTCGGGCCGCAGCTGCGGCAGCTGCCGCCAGCTGAACTGGTCGCCGGTGGCGGTCGGCGGGTGGAAGAGGGCGGACGCGGCGGCAGTGATCGCCACTCCGGGGGTCTTCTCGGCCACCACCTCGCGCAGCACGCCGAGCAGCTGGACGCGCAGCTCGTCGGCTGTCGCGAACCGGTCGTTGGGGTCGCGCGCGCAGCACTTCAGCAGCAGCCGGTAGGCGGCGTCGTGCTCGGCGAAGGCCGGGATCTCGGCAGCCGGCGGGATGCTGAACTCGTAGTCGGACTGGTACCGCGGCACGTCGGCGCAGAGCACCATCAGGGTGCGGCCGATGGTGTAGATGTCGGAGGCGACCGACGGCCCGGCGGTGGCCACCTCGGGCGCCTGGAAGCCGATCGTCCCGTAGATCGCCGAATCGTCGTCGCCTGCGTGCCGCACCCCGCCCAGGTCGATCAGCTTGAGCGTGTCGCCGACCTGAATCACGTTGTCAGGCTTGAAATCGCAGTACAGCAGGCTGAGTTCGTGCAGGTAGCTGAAGGCCGGCAGCACCTCGATCAGGAAGGCCAGCGCCTGATCCAGCGGCAGCGGGTTCGGCTGGCCGCCGTTGGCCTCCATGCGCTGCTTGAGCAGCTGCTTCAGCGACCTTCCGCCGACGTACTCCATGACGATGTAGCCGGCGTCGTGGTGGGTGACGAAGTTGTAGATCTCGACGATCAGCGGATGCTCGACCCGGGCCAGGAACTGCTGCTCGCTGATGGTGGCGGCCAGGGCGTCGGAGTCGCCGGTGTTGAGCAGCCCCTTCAGCACGACCCAGCGGCCGGAGACGTTGAGGTCGCGGGCCAGGTAGATCCAGCCCATGCCGCCGTGGGCCAGCGCCCCCGCCACCTCGTACTGGTTGGCCACGACATCGCCGGCGGCGAGCTTGGCGGTGAACGAGTAGGGCGCCCCGCAATTGGGGCAGAAGCCTTCGCTACGTCCGTCGCCGACGGTGGAGGACTGGCCCACCTTGGCGCCGCACTTGGGGCAGACCCGGCGTTCCTCGGGCACCACCGGGGAGACCAGGACGGCCTTGGACGGGTCGATCGCCGGCGCCGGGGGCACGTAGGTGATGCCCGCGCCGATCCGGCCCGGCCCGGGACGGGTGGCGCGGCGTCGCCGCACCGACGGGATGCCGAAGGAGCTCGCCCGGGCCGAGCCGAGGGCGGTCGAGCCCAGCTGGGCGGAGGCGCGGGTGAGCGAACTGGCCTCCGGAGCGGCCGCCGGGCTGGCCTGGGGAGTCTCGGGAGGCAGCCCGCAGACGTCGCAGTAGCCGTCCACGATGCGTCCGTTGCAGCCCGGCTGCGGGCAGGGGCCGCTGGCCGTGGTGGACGGACGCGAGCCCGCCACCCCCCGTCCGACCGGCATGGTGCCGGGGGTGGGCGGCATCCCGCAGACGTCGCAGTAGCCGTCGACGATGGTGCCGGTACAACCCGGCTGAGCGCACTTCACCGGCCGCCTCCAGCGTTGGCCTTGAGGTAGTCGAGCCGGGCGGAATAGGCGGCCAGCAGTTCGTTCACCACCGGCAGCACGGTAGGGCCGTCGCCGCCGAACTGGGAAGCGGTGAGCTCGGCGATCGCGACCAGAGTGGTGTCGTCCGCGTGCCCCAGAGTGCGGGCGCTGGCGATCAGCCCGCTCAGCAGATCGCGGGCGCGCGGCACCTCGGCGATCGCGGCCGACAGGTTGCGGTGGGCGGTCGCCAGCGCCGCGGCGTAGCCGTCCAGCTGGGTGAGGTAGGTCTGCAGCGCGGCCTTGGTATTGGGAATCGGGCCGAGCCCGGCCAGCGCCGGCACCCCGGTGGCGGGCAGCGGCCAGCAGGTGGCGGCGGCCTGCGCGGCAACTTGATGGACGGCCTGCTCGCGGGCGGCCAGCGCCCCGTGGGTCTCCCGGGCTCGGGTGACCAGGTCGCGGGCCTCGCGGCGCTGTGCGGCGCCCACGATCAGGTCGCGCTCGTAGCGGGCGGCGTCGATCTCCAGCGGGCCGAGCAGGCCGCCGATGTCGCCGCCGCGGTCGCGTTTGCCGGCGATCTCGTCCGCGCGCTGCCGGAAGGCGGCGAGCCTGGCCTGCGCGGTGGCCTGCTGGGCCGGTGGCTCCAGGGCGATCTGGTCGCGGATCCGTTCGAACTGGGCGCGCAGGTTGCGCAGCCGGATCAGTTGCTGCTCGGCGTTCGGGTCGGTGTTCAGCCGGGTGCGCAGCTGGGCGACCAGGGCGTCGCACAGCCGGCCGGCCTCGGGCAGCGAGACCGCCATCGACCGCAGCTGGTCGATCGAGGAGGCCTGGGTGTCGAGCCGGCCCCAGATCAGGCCGGAGAGCCGGTCGAGCTCGACCTGGCCGACCCGTCCGGAATCCCAGGTGCGCAGGATCAGATCCTGCCGGGTCTTCACCGCCTGCCAGAGCGCCAGCGCCAAGGTGACGTCGCCGGTGAGTTCCGCCTGGCGTCCGGTGGCCTGGATCTGGCCGTCCAGAGAGTCGAGTTCGGCTCGGCGCTGGCTCAGCCAGGCGTCCAGGTTGCCGAGGTACTCCAGCATCTCGGCAGGACGGGCGGCGACGCCGAGCTGTCCGGGCGCCGCCGGGGAGACGGTGGCGCTCATACGAGGCCCCCACGGAGTTGTTCGGGGGAGCGCAGCGGAGGAATTCGTGGGGTGTTCATCGGTACTCCTTCAGCCGCTGGTGCAGCCCCCAGGCGCCGGCCACCAGGCTGATCAGGGCGAAGACCACCCCGACCTGGAACGGCGAGCCGCCCCCGGTGCCGGCGGCGTGCGTGGCGAGCAACTGGCCGCTGGTGGCAGCGACGACACCGGTGGCGACCGCGGCGATCAGCAGGCCCACGTTCACCAGGCGGTGGCTGATCCGCGCGGTGAACCAGCCGAGGGCGACCAGACCGGCGACCGCCAGCCAGCCGCCGACCGGCACCAACCACATCCACCAGGTGACCGCGGTGGTCGCTTCGGCGTTGTGGGCGGCCTGCAACTGCTGGACGGCCGGCAGCAGTTCGTCGTCGAGCAGCTTTCCGGCGTCCGATTGTCTGCCGGCGGCCAGCGTCTCGGTGTAGCGCGAGATCAGGTGGCCGATGTCGGCCAGCTCCACGGTGTCCTCCGGGCTGGATGCGGCGATCTCGATCAGCGTGGTGGTGGCGGTGTCGATCGCGTCCCGGGTCTTCTCGGGCAGTGCGGACCCGCTCGCAGGAGTGCCGCCGGCGCTCGCCTGCGCATCCTTCAGCGTCGTTTCGATGGACACCGCCCGCTTGTACTGGGCGGCGTGGACGCCGGCCGTCGCCTCCCGGTCCTGCAGTTCCAGGCCGACCGCCAGCACCCCGGCCCCCAGCGCGAGCGCGACCAGGACGTGCACCAGCCGGGCCAGCCGGAGCCGGCGCGGCGTGGCGCCGCTGCCGCGTCCGGTGATCGCCTGGGAGGCACGTCCGGCGCGGCTCAGCTGGGCGTCCGGGTGCTGGGTCAGGGACGGTGCTGGGCTGGGCTGGGTGCGGCTGCTCACTGCGGCTCCTGCGCCTCGGGTGCCGTTTCCTCGGTTTCGGGATCGCCCAGCGGATCCCATTCGACCGCAGGCGCCGGATCGGGGATCAGATCCTCGGGCGCCAGGTCGCGCAGCTGCTCGAGGGTCGGCTCGTCGATCTCGCGCAGCCGCCAGGCGTGGCGTCCGATCGCCGCTTCGAAGAGGTTGCGCGCCCAGCGTCCGTTGCCGAAGGTGTTGTCGCGGACCTGCCGGGAGAGCTGGCGGCGGAACTCGTCCGCGCAGCCCTCGCCCAGGTCGTAGTCGGCCTTGGTGGCCAGCTGGGTGAAGATCTTCTCCAACTCGTCGTCGGTGTAGTCGGCGAACTCGATGGTGGTGCGGAACCGGCTGGCCAGCCCGGGGTTGTTGGAGATGAACTCGATCATCGGGCCGGTGTAGCCGGCCACGATCACGACCAGGTCGTCGCGCTTGTCCTCCATCTCCTTCACCAGGGTGTTGATCGCCTCTTCGCCGTACTGGTCGCCGTTGAGGGAATAGGCCTCGTCGATGAACAGGACGCCACCGGTCGCGCTGGCGACCACCTCGGCGGTCTTGATCGCGGTCTGGCCCAGGTAGCCGGCGACCAGCTCGGAGCGGTCGACCTCGATCAGCTGGCCCTTGCTGAGCAGGCCGATTGCGGCGTAGATGCCGGCCACCATGCGCGCGACCGTGGTCTTGCCGGTGCCGGGGTTGCCGGTGAAGACCAGGTGGCGGGTGATGGTGGGCGACTTCAGGCCAGCCTTGGCGCGCAGCGCGTCCACCCGCAGGATCGCGGTCTGCCGGTGGATCTCGGTCTTCACCGAAGCCAGCCCGATCAACTCGTCGAGTTCGGCGAGCCACTCCTCGACGGTCTTCTTGGGCTGTTCCGGTTCCGGTTCGGCCGGGACGGGCTCCGGCGGCTCGGCGGTGGCCGCCGGAGCCGGGGCGGACGGGGTGGGCGTCACGCCCGGCTGACCCTGCAGGTTCGGGGTGGGGAAGGACGACCCCGGCAGCCCCGGGATCGCCCCCGGCGTCAGCGGGTCGGTGCGGTTGAGGTCGAGCATCCGCTGCTGGGAGTCGCCCAGCCGGGCCAGCACGTCGGCCAGGATCGCCGGCGCCTGCCGGGCGAACTCCTGCTGGGCGGTGTCCTGTGGGACGACCGGTGCGGCGGGCTGCCGGGGGGTCGGCGTTCCGAGTTGCGCGGCTCCGGCCAGCTGAGCGGCTCCCATGGCAGCCGGGCCTGGTTCACCCAGCAGCGCGGCGGTGGTGCAGACGTCCACCAGCGCCTGTCGGTAGGCGGTCGCTGCCTTGCCGCCCAGGACGGCGGCCTGGGCGGCGGTCGGGGTGGGCAGGCCGCGGTAGCGGCGTCCCTTCGAGGCGGCGTCGTAGAACGGGGTGGCCGAGGGGGTCAGCCCGAAGGCCTCGCACCAGGCCAGATAGGCGCCACGGTTCGATTCCGAGACGGCGGCCGCGAGCGCCTTGGCGTCCTCGGCCGCCGCAGCCGGGTCGAGACCGGCCGCGCGAGCGGCCGCGTCCAGCTTGGTCAGCGCGGTGCGCAGATCATGGGTGCTCATACGGGGTTCCTGCGGAGTTGTTCGGGGGAGCGCAGCGGGGGAGAAGAAGTTCGTGGGGTGTTCATGGGTGCCCCAGATCGAGCGGGTTGCTGGAGACCGGTGGCGGCGGGGCGGGCGCGGGGGTGGCCGGGCCGTGGCCGAACCGATCCTGCAGGAAGCGGCCGTGGGTGATCAGCGCCTCGGCGTCGGTGCGGTTGGCCGCGTCGTAGATCTTCTCCATGGTGATTCCGAGTAGGTCGAGTTGGTCGATCAGCAGCATCAGCGGGGTCTTGCCCGCCTCCACCGGACGGGAGTCGGCCCAATCCCGCGGCAGCCGCAGGTAGGCGCCGATCGCCTCCGGCAGGTAGTCGGTGGCGGTGGCCACCACCGAGTACGAGTCGTAGCTGCCCAGCCCGAGCAGGCCGAGCCGGGGCAGCGTCTTGCGGACGGTCTGGGTCACCTTCTGGGCGCGGGAACGCACCACCCCCGGGATGGCGGGGTCGGCGACCAGTTCCTCCACCCGGGCCAGCGCCGCCGCGATATCGGCCTCGGTAGGCGCCGTCGCGAGCTCCGGTGGCGGCCCGGGCTCAGGCTCCGGCTCGCGTCCCAGAAACCAATCCCAGAAACCCATCTGCTCCGCTTACCGATCGATCGTGATGCTGGGCAGCTGAGCCGCCCGGGAATCCTGCGCGGCCACCCGGTCGAGGTACGCGCGGCTCTTGACCACCTCGACCTCGAGGGTGCCGATGGTGGCGGCCATGGTGTCCAGCGCCTTCAGCTTGAACTGGTCGATGGAATCCATGGTGGCGTAGATGTTGGCGAAGGCCGCCTGCAGCTGCTCCAGTCCGATGGTGGAGGAGGCCGCCTGCTCCTGGATCTTCGCGGAATTCTCCTTCAGCATCTCCGAGGTGCGCTGGATCATCTGCGAGGTGGTGGTGTTCAGCGCGGTGATCTGGTCGAGCACCAGCTTCTGGTTGCCCAGCGCCTGGGCGACGATGACCGCCGTCCGCAACGCCGAGATGGTGGTGGTCGAGGCCCGGTCGACGCCCTTGATCAACTCGATGTTGTTCTTGATGATGATGTCGATCGCCAGGTAGCTCTGGATCGACACCGCCAGCTGGGTGAGCAGATCCTGGTGCTTCTGCCGGACGTAGAAGAGCACGTCCTGGCTGAGCGCCCGGGCCTTCTCGGGGTCGGCGATCTCGAGTTCGGCGATCTGGGCGGCGAGCTTCGCGTCCAACCGTTCGGCGATGTAGACGTACTGGTTGAGCCGGCCCATCACCGTCCAGAGATTCTGCTTCTCCATGTTGAGGGCAACATTGTCCTTGGTCAGCTCGTCCTGGCCGTTGCGCAGCGCGTGGAGGATGCCGTTGAGATGATCCTGCGAGCTCTGGTACTTGCGGAAGTAGTCGTTGACCTGCTCGCCGAAGGGCAGCTTGCGGAACCACTTCTTGGAGCCGCGGGCCGCGCTCGGGTCGAGATCCTCGACGGTGCGGCGCAGCTGCAGCAGGGTCTGGCCCACCTTCGAGCCTTCCGCCAGGCCACCGGTCTGAACCGCGCGGACGGGGGTCTGCAGCAGCCGGTTGGAGGTCTCGGCCGCCTTGCGGATGTCGGCGTCGCCCATCGAGCGCACCGCGTCCGCCTGGGCGGAGAAGGAGGGGGAGTTGGCTTCGGCGCTGCTGAGGGCGCCGAGGAATTCCTCGACCTTGGCGTCCAGCACCGGCACCTGCGCGGCCTCGACCTGGGGGGCCATCGCGGGCGCCTGGGTCTCGACGACCACCGGCGGCGGCGCGGGAGCGGTCAGCGTCAGCATGTCGGGCGGAGCCAGGGGAGCGGCCTGGGCCGCGCCGGACGACGGTTGGGCGGGAGTGGTCATCGCGGGCCTCTCAGCAAGGTCGGGTACTAGGTGCACCAATCTAGCCGTCCGCGGGGACAGCGGGTGGGCCGGAAGGGGGTGGGTTCGGTCAGCCGGGGGGAATCACCGGGTGATTCCGGGGTCAAACCCGGGGAAAGGACCGGGCCCCACCTGCGAACAGGTGGGGCCCGGGTGGCAAGTGGTGTGCGTCAGATGGCGCGCACGTTGGCTGCCTGCGGGCCCTTGTTGCCCGGGGTGATGTCGAACTCCACCGCTTGACCTTCGACGAGCGAGCGGAAGCCGCGCGCGTCGATGGCGGTGTGGTGGACGAAGACGTCCTGGGCCTCACCGGGGATGGCGATGAAGCCGTAACCCTTTTCGGCACTGAACCAACGGACGGTTCCTTGCGCCATGTATTTCTCCTTACTCATGCGTCGCGCCAACTCTCGGCGCCCCTGCCGGCCCGGGACGGGCACACCCGGACCAGACTTCCCGACCGGGTGTGGTCGGCAGACCGCAACTGTTTCACACTCGCCGGTGTGGGTCCAGATATCTCGCTTCCGGGCGTGTGGTCAGCAGCGCAGGTAGGGCCTGTTTGCGAGGTCTTCAGCGGTGCTCGCGGGCCTGGAGGATGACGATGTGGTCGTCTGTCACGTAGTGGACGAGGCGGGTTCGACTCGTCGACGCGGCGTGACCATGCGCCGGAGAGGACGTGCTTGAGCGGCTCCGGCTTCCCGATGCCGGAGAAGGTCACGAAGCGTGTCGGCGCTGAGCTGGGTGACTGTCAGTGGGAGATGGTTCCATGGTGGCTGTGAAGAACTGGGACGGGCCGCTGCTGCTGGTCGGGGGCGCTGGGACGGGGAAGACGACGGCTGTCGCGGGGGCCGCCGTCGCCGAACTGCGCGCCGGGCGGACGCCGCTGGTGCTGGCACCGGGGCGGGCGGCGGCCAGCACGCTGCGGAACCGGATTGCGGCCGATGCGAGCGGGGTCACCCAGTTGAATGTGACCACCGTCCATGCGCTGGCGCGGTCGCTGCTGGATCAGTATGGCGAGGGCAGTGACTGGCGGCTGCTGACCGCTCCTGAGCAGGAGTTCCGGGTGCGGGAGTTGCTGGCCGGGGAGCAGGGGGAGCGGTGGCCACAGGTGCTGCGTCCGGCGCTGGGGACGGCGGGGTTCGCCCGGCAGGTGCGGGCGGTGCTGGCGCGGGCCCGGCAGCTGGGGCTCGACCCCGAGGATGTGGCTTCACTGGGGACGGAGGCGGGCCTGCCGGCCTGGCAGGCGGTGGGGGAGTTCTTCGCCGAGTACCTCGACGTGCTGGACGCGGAACAGGCCTTTGACTACGCCGAACTCGTGCATCGAGCACGCCTGCTGTTGGGTTCTCCGACGGTGCTGGGCGACCTGCGGCAGCGGTTCGACGCCGTGCTGGTGGACGACGTGACCGATCTCGATCCGGCCCAGATCGGCCTGCTGCGCGAATTGGTGCCCGACGGTGGGCGCATCCTGGCCACCGCCGATCCGTTGGCGGCGGTCAACACCTTCCGGGGTGCCCATCCGCGGATCGCCGCCGAGTTCGCGACCATCTTCACCCAGGTGGGGGGTGGCCCCGCCCGGGTCGAGGTGCTCGACCGGGGGTACCGGTTCGGTGGTGAACTGGCTGCCGCGGTCGGCCAACTGGAGCGGCGGCTGCCGGCCCTGCCTGGCGTTCAGGTGGTGGCGCATCCCGCGGAGCGGTCCGGTGTCGTGCGGGTCCTGCACTACGCCGGGGAGGCCGCCCAGGCGCGTGGCATCGCAGCTGAGCTGCGGCGGGCGCGGATCGAGCGTGGCCTCGGCTACCGCGAGATGGCGGTGCTGACCCGGGGTGGCCGTGGGCTGGCCGAGATCGCACGGGCCTGCGCCCAGGCGGGGGTGCCGGTTTCGCTGACCGGGGACGAGATCGCGCTGGCGCAGGCACAGGCCGTCCGTCCACTGCTGCTGGCGTTGGAGGTGGCGGCGCGTGGCGAACTGCAACCGGGTGAGGTGGTCCGGCTGCTGAGTTCACCGTTGGGCGGATTCGATCCGGCGGCCCTGCGGCAACTGGTGCGGCAGTGGCGCCAGGCCCATCCCGAGGTGCGGGACGCGCTGGGTCAGGTTCCGGCGCCGGATGCGGCACTGGCGGCGGCCGTGAACGAGCCGGCCTGGCTCGCGGTCGCCGAGCCCAGCCCGGCGCAGCGCCGGCTGGCCCGGCTGGTGGAGTTGCTCCGGGCCGCCCGCGACGGCGTGGCCGCCGGGGAACGGGCCGACACGGTCGCGTGGCGGCTCTGGCAGGGCACCGCCTGGCCCGCGCGGCTGCGCGCGGAGGCGCTGGCCGGCGGCGCCTCCGGCCGTCAGGCGGACCGCGACCTCGACGCCGTGGCAGCCTTCTTCGACATGGCCGGCGAGTCGCCGGCCGCCGGGGCGGCCGGGGTGCGGGTGCTGCTGGAGGAGATCGCCGCCCAGCAGATCCCGGCCGACCGCGAGCGCGAATCCCGGCTCGGCGGGGGCGGGGTCGCCCTGTTGACCGCCCATCGCGCCAAGGGCCGCGAGTGGGAACTCGTGATCGTCGCGGGGGTGCAGGAGGGCAGCTGGCCGGCGGTACGTGGGATGAGTGCCGTGCTGGAGCCGGAACGGCTGCTGAGCCAGTCGATCGGCGCCCGTCCGGATGCCCGGCAGCGGCTCAGCGACGAACGCCGGCTGTTCCGGCTGGCCTGTACCCGGGCGCGCAGCGAGCTGATCGTCACTGCCGCGGCCGGCACCGAAGGGGAGGGCGACCAGCCCTCCCGGTTCCTGGCCGAGCTCGGCGTCGTGCCCGAGATCGCGATGACCGGGCCGCCGGTGACTCCGGTGGAGTTCGTCGGACGGCTGCGCCGCGTCCTCGGATCGCTCGACAGCGACAACCCGCGCCGGCTGGCGGTAGCCGCCGAACTCGCCGCGCTGGCCGCCGAACGCCTCGATGGCGACCGTCCGCTGGTGGCGGCGGCCGATCCCGCCACCTGGTGGGGGGTGCGCGAGCCCTCCAGCGGGCACCGTCCGACCGAGGGGCCGATCCGGCTCAGCCCCAGCCAGGTCAGCGCCCTGCTGACCTGCCCGCGGCACTACTTCCTGAGCCGGGCCGCGCATGCCGATCCGCCACCGGCGGTGGGCGCCTCGCTCGGCTCGGTGATCCACCTGCTGGTGCAGCACGCCGGCACCGGCGCGCTCAACGACGCCGCGGTGGGCGACTATCTCGACACCGCCTGGCAGCACCTGAGGTTCGACACCGGCTGGCTTTCGGCCACCGAACGGGTCGAGGCGGAACTGTCGATCGGCCGCTTCCTGACCTGGCGCGACACCCGCGGCCGGGAACCGCTCGCGGTGGAGGCCGGGTTCAGCGTCGACGTGGAGGTGGACGGCCGCCAGGTGAACCTGGTCGGCGCCGTCGACCGGCTGGACCGGCTCGACGACGGACGGCTGGCGGTGGTCGACTTCAAGACCGGACGGGTCGTGCCGACCCGCAACGACATCGCCGGCATGGACCAGCTGGGCATCTACCAGCTCGCGATCGAGAGCGGCGGCTTCGACGAGATCGCCGGGCCCGGGGCGAGCTCGGCCGGCGCCAGCGCCGTCTACCTGCGGCACCCCGGCAAGCCCGAGTCGCAGCCCCGCGAGTTCAGCCAGGATCCGCTGGGTCAGCGGCCGCACCTCAGCGACGATCCGGTCGAACAGGGCTACCCGACCTGGGTGCACCACCGGGTGGCGCAGGCCGCCGCCGTCGTCGCCGAAGGCCACTTCGGCGCCTCCCCGGGCGGCCACTGCCGGCGCTGCCCGTTCGCCGACAGCTGCCCGGCCTCCGGGCGCGGAGAGCAGGTGCTGCGATGAGATGGACGGTCGACCAGGCGAAGAGAACGATCGCCGAGCTTGTCGAAGGGTCGTGGCCACGGTGATGCTCCACGATCCGTCCGAGCTGATCGAGCTGCTCGGCATCCCCTTCTCCGCGCAGCAACTGGCCGCCATCGCGGCGCCGCTGGAGCCGGGCGTGATCATCGCCGGTGCGGGCTCGGGGAAGACCACGGTGATGGCCGCCCGGGTGGTGTGGCTGGTGGGCTCGGGCGCCGTCCGTCCGGAGCAGGTGCTCGGGCTCACCTTCACCCGCAAGGCCGCCGGGGAGCTCTCCAGCCGGGTGCGGCGGGCGCTGGTGGCGGCCGGGCTGGCCGATTCCGAGGGTGAGGAGCTGGTGCTCACCTACGACGCCTTCGCCGGCCGGCTCGTGAACGAGCACGGGCTGCTGCTGGGCATCGAGCCTGGGGCGCGGCTGATCTCCGGCGCGGCCCGGTTCCGGCTGGCCGCCCGGGTGGTGGCCGATCCGCCGGCTCCGCTGCACGAGCTCTCCCGGCTGCGTCCGGAGTCGATCACCCAGCGGGTGGTCGAACTGGCCGGCGACCTGCGCTCCCACCTGGTCGAACCGGCCGACCTGGTCGCCCACGCCGACATGTTCCGCGCCGAGGTGGATGCCGCGCCGACCTGGCGTGGTCAGCCCTACGCCGACCTGGCCCGGGCCCGTGCCGTCGCCGCCGAGCGGGTTGAACTGGCCGGCCTGGTGACCGCCTACGAGGAGCTCAAGCAGCGCCACGGCTACGTAGAGTTCGCCGACCAGATGGCCCAGGCGGCCCGGCTCTCGGCGCTCCCGGCGGTCTCGCATGCCCTGCGAGACGAGTTCGCCGTGGTGCTGCTGGACGAGTACCAGGACACGTCGGCAGCCCAGGCGAGGCTGCTGGCCGGCTTGTTCTCCGGCCCGGACGCCGAGCACGGCCGCGGCCACCCGGTCACCGCCGTCGGCGACCCTTGCCAGGCGATCTACACCTGGCGAGGAGCGGCGGCCAGCAACATCCTGCGGTTCGCCGACGACTTCCCGACCGCCGCCGGCGAACGGACGGCCGGCTTCGCGCTGACCGTCAACCGGCGCAGCGGTCAGCGCATCCTGGACGCCGCCAACCAGCTGGCCGAACCGATCCGGGCCGATCCGGCGCTGGCCTTCCTCGACCTGTCGCTGAGCTGCCCTCCGGAGACCCCGGCGGCCCGGATCGAGCTGGCCGAGTTCGACACCTGGCCCGGCGAACGCGGCTGGATCGCCGACAAGGTGGTGGCCGAACGTGAATCCGGCCAGGTGAGCGCCTGGTCGCAGGTCGCCGTGCTGGCCCGCCGCAACGCCACCGTGGCGGCCCTCTACACCGAGCTCACCGCCCGCGGGGTGCCGGCCGAGATCGTCGGTCTCGGCGGGCTGCTGGAACTGCCCGCGATCGCCGAAGTGGTGGCAACCCTGCGGTTGCTGGCGGATCCGGCCGACAATCCGGCCCTGATCCGGCTGCTCACCTCACCACGGTGGGCGGTCGGCCTGGCCGACCTCGAGTTGCTGGGACGACGGGCCGTCCAGCTGGCCGGACGCGGCAGGCACGGTGCGGAACCCAGCCTGGACGAGGCGCTGACCGCCGTGCTGGCCGGCACCGATCAGACCGCCGTCCCGAGCCTTCTCGAGGCCGTCCAGTCTCCCGGGGAGGCGGAGTTCGGCCCGCAGGCCCGGGAGCGGTTCGGCCTCTTCGCGCAGGAGTTCGCCGGGCTGCGCCGGTGGGCGGCCGAGTCGGTGGTCGACCTGGTCTCGCGGGTGATCGACACCCTCGGGCTGGAGGTCGAGCTGCTGGCCGAGGGTGCCGACCCGGGGCAGCTGGCCGCCTTCGTCGCCGCGGTGGCCGGGTACAGCGAGATCGACGGCGAGGCCTCGCTGAGCGGGTTGCTGGCCTGGTTCGAGGCGGAACGCGAGTACGGGGTCGGTCTGGAGCAGGCGGTGGTCTCCGACGAGGATTCGGTGAAGCTGCTGACCGTGCACCGGGCGAAGGGCCTGGAATGGGAGGTGGTCTTCCTGCCGGCCCTGGCAGCCGACGTCTTCCCGACCGACCGGGTGAGCGGCAACTGGCTGCGCAACGCCGCCTCGCTGCCGCACCCGCTGCGCGGGGACGCGGACGCCGTCCCGCAGCTGCGGCAGACCAGCAATGACGGCTTCAAGCAGTTCGCCGCCGCCCTCACCGCCGATCAGCGGCTCGCCGAGGATCGGCTGGCCTACGTGGCGGTCACCCGCGCCAAGCGGCGGCTCTACGCGAGCAGCCACACCTGGGACGCCCAGCTGACCCGGCCACGCCGCGCTTCCGACTACCTGGGGGTGCTGGCCGGCCACGCCGACGCCCATGCGGAGCCGGACGAGGTCTCCGCCGCCAATCCGCTGACCCTCGCTCAGGCGGCTGCCGGCTGGCCGGTGGTGGACGGTTCGGCAGGCTGGCGACGGCGGCGCGCCGCCGCGGCGCTGGTGGCCGCCGCGCCCGCCCTGCCCCCGCTGGACGACCTCGACCTGGCCGCCGAGGTGGCCACCTGGCAGCAGTGGCGGCAGGCGCTGACCGTGCAGGCCCGGGCCGACGCCCTGGGACGCCGGCAGGCAACCCCACCGCCCTACCTGTCGGTCACCGGCATCGCCCGGCTCGCCCACGACCCGGTCGGGTACGAGACCGACCTGTTGCGTCCGATGCCGCGGCTGGTGGGGGACGAGCAGCGCCGCGGCACCGGTTTCCATCGCTGGCTGGAGCACCGGTTCGCCGGGCAGTCCGCGCTCGCCGACGACCTGGAGGTCGAGCCGGCGTCGGTGGATCCGGCGCTGCGGGAGGCCTTCCTCGCCGGGCCCTACGCCGACGCCGTTCCGGTCGCGGTGGAAGTGCCGTTCACCGTCGCCCTCGGCGGCCGGTTGGTGCGCGGCCGGATCGACGCCGTCTTCGCGGGGGCGGCAGACCGGCGATCCCTCGCCGCCGAGGATCGCGAGGCGGGCTCGGCGTCGTTCCGCTTCCAGGTGGTCGACTGGAAGACGGGCTGGGCGGGCCGCGCCGATCCGCTGCAGCTCGCCTGGTACCGGCTGGCCTGGGCGGAACTGGCCGGCGTGCCGCCCGAGCAGGTCGACGCGGTCTTCTACGAGGTCGCCACCGGCGCGGTCGTCCGTCCGGCTTCGTTGCCGGGCCGCGCCGAACTCGAAGCGCTGCTGGCCGGGGCACTACCGTTACCCGGGTGACCACCTGGGAGAGCCCGAGCCGACTGGACCGCGTCGAGGAGCGCCGCGCGGACGAGCGGTGGGTCGCCGAGCTCTGGGCCTCACCGCAGGCGCGGGTGCTGCCGGTGACCGTCGAGGGCGGGCTGGCCTGGCTGGACGGGAAGCTCGTCCTGCAGCCGGCCCATGGTGGCCTGACCGAGCACCACCTGCTCATCGGCCTGGTCGACGACCGTCCGGTCTTCGCCCGGACCCGAGCCGTACTGGACGACGCGGTCACCCTGCGTACCGTGATGGACGGTCTGGACGAGACCGCGCTGCAACTGGCGTTCGCCGCGGTCGCGCTGGCCGACTGGCATCGGCGGTCGGGCTTCTGCGGGGAGTGCGGGGCAGTGACGGCGGTGGCACGGGCCGGCGCGAGCCGGGTCTGCACCGGCTGCGGCGCCGAGCTCTACCCGCGGGTCGACCCGGCCGTCATCGTCGCGGTCACCGACGCGGACGACCGGCTGCTGCTCGGCCGGCAGGCCGCCTGGCCGAAGGGCAGGGTGTCGGTCTTCGCCGGCTTCACCGAGGCGGGCGAATCCCTGGAACAGGCCGTTCACCGTGAGGTCTTCGAGGAGGTCGGCGTCCGGCTCGACGGCGTCCGCTACTTCGGTTCGCAGCCGTGGCCGTTCCCGCGCTCGATGATGCTCGGCTTCACCGCCCGGGCGCTGGACACCGCGCTGGCGCTGGACACCACCGAGATCGAGGAGGCGCGCTGGTTCACCCGCGCCGAACTCGAGACCGGCCTGGCTTCGGGAGACGTCGCTCTGCCCATGCAGACCTCGATCGCTCACCGCCTCATCGAAGCCTGGCGCTCCGCAGGTTGACGCCGGCTCAGGCGACCTCCTCGGAGGTGGCCACGAAGGTGTTGCACCTGCCGGCGTTGCGGGATTCCAGGCCGACCGTCACCCAGCGCAGACCGGAATCGGGCGTGCCGTGGGTTCGCGGATAGCCCTCGCGGTCACCGCGTGAGTAGGTGTCCTGCCGCAGCAGCTGCCGTTCGTCGGCGGTGATGCCGCTGGCCTCGGCGAGCGCGTTCATCGCCATCCCGCCCCAGCAGTCGGCCTGGAGTTCGATGCGCCGGCTGTACTCCAGCGCCAGGTCGTCGGTCTGGGCGGTGCTCTCGAAGACCCACTCCGCCGAGATGATGCCGGTCCGCCCCTGCAGGGTGTGCCCGAACTCATGGGCCAGGGTGTTGTCGATCTCCAGCGAGGTCCGGTAGAAGAGCGGACGGTTCCGGTCGATCGCGTAGAAGACCCGCTGGTCGCCGGGGCAGTAGAAGGCGGCGGCCTGATCCATCGAGGGGCTGGTGCCGCAGGCCGTGGTGATCGGCTGGTCGTAGCTGCGGACGGGCGGTCGCGGCAGCACGAACCCCGCGGCCGCCATCGGGTCGGCCCAGACCATCAGCAGGCAGTCCATGGTGTGGTTGAGGTGCTGGTCCATCACGGCCAGGGCCGGCGGCGTGGGATCGGCGATCCGGGGGATCGCGCAGTTGGCGAGGGCGGCCTCCTGAGCGTAGAAGACGTTCTCCCGCAGCCATTGCTCGGCCTCGTCGCGGCTGGTCGGCTGGGGCAGCGGCGGGGGGTTGTAGTCGTCGGAGGGCTGCGGTTCCGGGGTGGGCCGGGGCGTCGGCTCGGTTGCCGGCGGGGTGGTCGGCGCGGGCTCGGAGGCTGCCGGCGTGGGCTCCATGACGGGTTCGGCGCTGGTGAGGTAGCTGGTCAGCCCGAAGGCGAAGACCCCCAGGGCGAGGGAGAGCGCCACGCCCAGCACCAGAGTGCGCACGGTGCTGCCCTGGCCGGGCTGGGCCGGCGGCCCCCACGGTGCCTGCGTCATCGTCCCTCCTGGCTCCGCATTCTCCCCCGGGCGAGGCCGTGCGGGCCAGGGAGTGCCTGGATTCTGCGCAATCCTGCGTCCCCGGCGGTCACCCGGCGTTGAGGCGATGGCGCAGACCGGTCGCGCCGAGGGACTGGCTGGTGATGGCGCGGGCCAGCGAGGCGGTGCTGCCGATCAGGGTCACCCTCGAGCGGGCGCGGGTGATCGCGGTGTACAGCAGCTCGCGGGTGAGCAGGGGCGATTCCGGTGGCGGCAGGACGATGGTCACCTGGTCGAACTGGCTGCCCTGCGCCTTGTGGACGGTCATCGCGTGGACGGTCTGCACGGCGTCGAGCAGGAAGGGCGAGATCGAGACCCGCTGCCGACCGCGGGCGAAGTAGGCACGCAAGCCGCCCGGGTCGGCGACCACCACGCCGGTGTCGCCGTTGAACAGCCCGAGGTCGGGGGAGTTCTGGGTGACCAGCAGCGGCCTTCCCGGGTACCACTGCGGGGTGGGATCGAAGTCGGGAATCGCCGCGGTCAGCCACTCCTCGACCTGGCGTGACCACATCGCCACCCCGAACGGCCCGCGGCGATGGGCGCACAGCAGCCGGTGCCGTTCCAGTGCTTCCAGCGCAGCGTCGACCTGCCCGGCGCGGGCGGCAGCGACCATGGCCGCGCCGTGGCCGGTGACGTCCTGACGCAGCGTGGTGCCCGCGGCGGTCTCGGCCATGACGATCCCCTCGGTGCCGGAGCCGGCCAGGGCGACGGCGGCCTCGACCTCGCCCGCCAGCACGAGCCCGGCGAGTTCGGCCAGTGCCGGGGTGGAGCGGTGGTTGTGCCGCAGCCGCACCACCGACCCGGACGGCGGCAGCCCGACCGTCCGCAGCGCCTCGGCCAGTTCGGGCGAGCCGGACGGCGCCGCTGCCACGATGTCGCGCAGCACCGGGCCGGCGTCCACCGGGGCGAGCTGGTCGGGATCGCCGATCAGGATCAGCCGCGCCTGGGGGCGCAGGCTCTCCAGCAGCCGGGCGAGCAGGGTGACCGGCACCATCGAGGCCTCGTCGATGACCACCAGGTCGTGCGGCAGCGGGTTGCCGGCGTGGTGGGCAAAACGGTTGTGGGAATCGGGCACCCAGCCGAGCAGGCGATGGATGGTGCTGGAGCGCAGGGCTCGCAGCGGTTCGGCCAGGTCGGCCGGCATGGTCGCCAGGGCACCGGCCAGCGCCTCGTCCATCCGCACCGCCGCCTTGCCGGTGGGCGCGGCCAGCCCGATCACCGGCTCGGCCGGGCCGCTGCGCAGCACCATGCCGAGCAGCCGGGCCAGGGTGGTGGTCTTGCCGGTGCCGGGCCCGCCCGCGATCACCGTCACGGGGGAGAGCGCGCCGACCACAGCCGCCTGCTCCTGATCCAGGTCGCGCGACTCGTCGCCGTCCGGCGCGAACAGCTGCGCTCGGGCGGCCTGCAGGGCCGCCAGATCCACGACCTCGATCGGACGCTGCCAGCGGGCGTTCAGTTCGCGCGCCACCGTGGATTCGTCGGCCCAGTACCGCTCCAGGTACAGCAGATCGCCCACCAGCCGCAGCGGACGGACGCCGGCCGGCTCGGCGCCCAGCGTCACCAGCGGGCTCGCCTCGATGGCCGCCCGCCATGGCGTCAGCGACGGCCACAGCTCCGCGGGGACCGCGACGGCCTCCTCGTCGGACTGGAAGGTCTGGTGGGAGACCTCCGCCAGGTCGAGGCAGACCAGCCCCGCCCGCAACGCCCGCACCGCCAGCGCCAGCGCCAGCTGCACCTGCTGATCGCGCTCGTCGTAGAGGAAGGAGACCTTCTGCGCGACATGGACGTCGCCCCAGCCGAGCAGGCCGGTGGCGTGCATGTCCCGCAACAGCCCGGGCGGCAGGCTGACCGCCAGATCGTCGATCATCGGGGCCTCCGATCCGCGAGCAGTTCCGAGAGCTCCACGACCAGACCGGCCGGCGGGAACCAACTGAAGACACCGGTCTCCTCGCCGGGGGTCGGCCCGCCCATGCCGCGGACGAAGAGGTAGCCGACCCCGCCGAGATGCCGCTCCGGGTCGTAGCCGGCCAGCCGCCCGCTCAGGAAGCGATGCAGCGCCACGCAGTAGACCAGCGCCTGCAGCGGGTAGTGGGAGCGGATCATCTCCTGCGCCATCGCCTCGGGCCGGTAGTGCTCCAGCAGCAGGTCCGGGGCGCCGCCGAGCCGGTTCGTCTTGTAGTCGACCACCACGAACCGCGGACCCTCGGCGCCCGTGACCCGCAGCACCGAGTCGATGCTGCCGTTGAGGAAGCCGCGCAGCACCTGGTCGGCCAGCCCGGGGTGTTCGAGCTCGCCGGCGTAGCCGGCCAGCGGGTCGTCCGGCGGCAGCCAGCGGCGCACCAGGCCGGCCACCTCGCCGAGCGTCGTTGTCGACTCCGAATCGCCGAGCGGGTACTCGAAGTCGAGCTCGCTGAGCCGGTCGGAGATCGGCAGGTCGGCCAGGCAGCGGCCGTCCGCGAGCCGGCCCAGCGGGGTGAGCAGGCTGGGCAGCAGCGCCTCGGTGAGGGCCGGGGCGTCCACCCCGGCCAGCGGGTAGCGGGCCAGGGCGGCGGTGGTCGCTTCCCGCAGCCGTTCGCGCAGCGCGGGCTGGTCACCGGGTCGCGGGGCGTACCAGTCGAGGTTCTCGAAGATGTGGTGGACCAGGCTGCCGAAGGCGGTGCCACCGGGCAGGCCGGCCATCGGTGAGGCCGTCCCGGTCGCGACCACGGCGGCCGGGGCCTCATCGGCGGGTTCGTCGTCCAGTGCGGGGATGTCCAGGGGCAGCAGCGGGCCGTGGGCGTGCACCGCCGCGGTCAGCCCGGAATAGGAGGTTCGCCGCCAGAGCTGATCGACCTGCCGCTCCCAGCGCGGCGCGAGTAGCTCCGCCGGCGCCTCGGCGGTAGCGGGCAGCCGGGCGGAGCCGGCCGGCGGGCAGTCCTCGACGGCGATGCCGGCAGCGCTCAGCCAGGGCAACTCCCCGGGGTGCCGCTCGGTGGAGTAGGAGGCTTCCGGCGCACCTCCCGTCCCCCGATCGCGGAACAGCAGCCGGTGCAGCGGCGACGCCTCGGTGTTCCGCTTGGTGCGCGCCCACCACAGGGTGACCTGGCTCTCGGCGCGGGTGATCGCCACGTACAGCGACCGCAGTCGGTCGGCCGCCGCCTCAAGATCGTGCTGCCGCAGCCGCTCGGCACGCCCGGTGGTGCCCAGCCCGCCCAGATCGAGGACGCGCTCGCCGTCGTGGAAGACCAGCTTCCCGCCCTCGTCGTCGGCCAGATGCAGATCGGCCGCCTGCGGAATCAGCACCACCGGGAACTGCAGCCCCTTCGCCTTGTGGACGGTCATGATCTGCACCGCCCGGCGGTCGGTCTCCAGCCGCCGGGTGCGATCCGCGGCCTGCTCGACGGAGGCGATGGTCTCGGCCAGCCAGCTGACCAGCGCCTGCCCCCGCTGCCCGGTGGAGTAGTGGGCGTGCAGCAACTCGGCGAGGTGGCGGTAGTCGGTGACCCGCCGCTCGCCGAAGGGCTGTGCCAGCACCCGTGCCACCAGGCCGCTCTGCTGCTCGATCGCCGCGAACAGGGCCGCCACACCGTCGCGGGCCAGCAGCCGCGACCAGTCCTGCAGCACCGCGCCCCAGCCGGCCAGCTGGGCGTCGTCGGCCGTGGCGAGTTCGCCGAGGTCGCCGCCCAGGAAGTCGGTGAGGATCGCTGCCCGGGTGTGCTGCCGACGCGGCTCGATCAGCGCTCGCAACAGGGCCAGCCAGTCTCGCGCGGCCTCGGAGCTGAAGACCGAATCCGAACCCGAGAAGGCGACCGCCACCCCCGCCGCGGTGAGCGCCTCGGCCAGTTCCCGGCCACGGCGGTTGGTGTTCACCAGCACGGCGATGTCGGCCGCCCGCAGTTCGCGTTCACCCTCGCCGGTCGTGAGCCGGGGGCCGTCGGAGAGCAGGCGCACCACCTCGGTGACCAGATCGGCGTTGACCCACGCCCGGGCGCTCGCCGCGTCCAGCGGATCCTGGGGGGCGATGCAGCGCAGCCGGAGCGGTGCGGTACCGCCGATCAGCCGCGAACCGTCACGAGCGGCCTCGACCGGGGGGACGTCGATGCTCTCGCCGAGCGTCACGTTGTGGAAGAGCGCGTTGGTGGCCGCGACCACACCCGGGTCGGCGCGGTGGTTGACGGTCAGCGAGTAGCGCTGCGCGGCGGTGGCCACGGCCTGCTGGTAGGCGGTGACGTCCGCCCCCCGGAAGCCGTAGATGGCCTGCTTGGGATCGCCGATCAGCACCAGCGGACGATGGCCGTCGAAGGCCTGCCGCAGGATCGACCACTGCACCGGATCGGTGTCCTGGAACTCGTCCACCAGCACCACCTGGCAGCGTCGCCGCAGTCGCTCGACCGCTGCGTCGCTGCCGGCGTTGGCGAGGGAATCCCGTAGCCGCAGCAGCTGGTCGTCGAAGGTGAAGACGCCGAGCCGGCGTTTGCGGGCGGCCAGGACGGTGCGCACCTCATGGGCGAAGCCGAGCCGTTCCGCGGCGACCCCGCGCGCCTCGGTGGGCACCAGCCGGGCCTCGCCCAGTTCGACCGCGTCGCGGGCCAGGCCGCGGGCGGTCGCCAGATCGAAGGGCGGGCCCTGGGGAGCCGAGCCGTACCGCTTGAGGTACAGGTCGTCGGTGATCTGGTCGAGCAGGATGCCGACATCCTCGACCAGGGTCGCCTGCGGATCGGCCTGTGCGAGCACGCCCAGCTCGGCCATCATGGCCTGGCAGAACTCGTGGATCGTCATGATGGCGGCGCCGTCCAGGGTGGCCAGCGCGCGCACCAGGCGAGCGTGCCTGTCGAGCAGTTCCGAGGCATCGCCCCTGGTCAGCAGTGCATCGGTGGCGTCGAGTCGGCCCAGTTCCGCACCACGCAGGGCGGCAGCGAGCAGGTCGCGGGTGGCCAGCAGCCGCGTCCGTACCCGGGCACGCAGCTCCGAGGAGGCGATCCGGCTGAAGCTGATCACCGCGAGACGATCCGCCTCGACGGCGCCTTCGGCCAGATAGCGCGCGGCCAGGGCAGCGATGGCGTGGGTCTTGCCGGTGCCCGCGCTGGCCTCCAGCAGGACGGTGCCCGACGGCAGCGGACCGGCCGGATCGAAGGCGATCATCGGGCCACCTCCGCTTCCAGCAGGGGCGTCCAGATCAGCTGGGCGAGCGCCCCCAGCAGGCTGGGCTCACCGGTCGGCGGGCCCGGCAGGGAGACCTCCGTCGCGGGAATCTCCAGCAGATCGGGGAAGTGGAAGAACGCCTCCCAGTGGGTGTCGGTATCCCACTCCCAGCTCTTGCGGATGGCGCCGGCGACCTCCTCCGGCTGCTGGGCGTCGAAGCCGCGCCGGCGCAGCACCGCCAGCCGTTCGCCCACCCGCGGGGGTGCCGGCAGCGGCCGGCTCAGGCCGAGACGGTACAGCGCCAGGTACCGTCCGAGCAGCTCGGAGGCCTGCTCCGGCGGAGGTGCTGTCAGCGCCACCGAGCTCTTCTTGCCGACCACGACGGCGCGCGGCCGGCCGGCTTCGGCCGCGGCCAGCGCCAGCAGTCGCAGCCAGGCGTCGATGCGGTGTTTGGGTTGCAGGCTGGAGAACTCGACCTGCAGGATCTCGTCTCCGGTGGTGGCGACCCTGCCGCGCAGGCCGACCCCACCGAGGCCGGGGACGTCGACGGTCACGCTCACATCCCGCACTGTCGCGGGGCCGGCCAGGTGCGGCACCCGGCGGAGGGCGCCCTGTGCCTGGCTGACGACCTGCCGCAGTTCGCGGTGGCCGAGCTCGGCCGGCGGAAGCTCCCCGCGGAGCCATTCGGCCTGTTCGACCGCCTCTCGTCCGGCTCCGCCGTGCAGCTGGCGCAGGACCCGTTCGCCGATCTTCCAGCGGGCCAGATGATCGAGCTCGAGAGGCATCGCGTCGCTGAACTCCGAGGTCTCCGAAAGGGTGAAACCGGCCCGGTACCTCAGTAGCTGCCGGACCGGATGGCCGAAGAAGGCCGCGAGCTCGTCCAGGGTCACCCCGGTGCTCAGATCGGGCGGCGGCAGCAGACCGAGGTGGTAGCGGTCGCGGGCCGGAGGCGGTTCCAGCCGGGCACGTTCGGCGGCGACCATGGCCCGCGCGCCCCGATAGGCCAACTGATCGACACTGGCGAGCTCCGGGCGTCGCGGATCGAAGTAGCCCGGGTCGAAGGGCTGCAGCGGGTGGGAGACGGTGATCCGTTCCCGCGCGCCGGCGGCGGTGAGGTCGAGGGCGTCGAGCAGTTCCAGCACCGGGGCCGCCAGCGGCACCTCCTCATTGGTGGCGTCACTGCGGCCGCGGGCGATGACGATCAGCCGGTCTCGGGTGGCGTGGATCGCATCCAGCAGCAGTTGCCGGTCGGCCAGCCCGGCGGCCGGATCGCCGGTGACCGGCTCCAGGCCGAGCAGGTCGTCGCCGTGGCGGGCGTCCGGTCGCGGGTAGCGGTCGGCGTCCCAGCCGAGCAGGACGGTCAGCCGGTGCGGCACGTGCCGCAGCGAGGCGGGGCCGGCGACCAGCAGCGAACCGGCGCCGAAGGAGCCGCGAGCGGGCCTGTCGGCGAACTCGGCCTCGATCACCCGCAAGGCGCCGTGACGTTCCAGCACCGCGTCGCCGCCGCGTCCGGCGACCTGGGCCAGGCCGGCCCAGAGGTCGGCCAGCTGCCATTGCTGGTCGGGCGGCAGGGTCACCAGCGACTCGACCGCGGCCCGGCACCGCTGTGCCCACTCGGCGATCGGCGCCGGCCTGCCGAAGGTGACCACCAGCCGGCTGAGGCGTCCGATCAGCTCCGCCAGGCCGCCCACGAGCTCGATGTCGGAGGAGCCGATGTCGTCCAGCGGCAGCACGGTCTTCGCGAAGACGAGGTCGCTCTCGTCCAGGGCCACCCCGAGCAGCATCCGCTGAACCCCGGCCAGCCAGGTGTTCTGCGGGTAGCCGCCGAGGTCGAAGTCGGCTCGTTGCGGCGCGGACAGGCCCCAGCGGATGCCCGACCGCTCGACCAGTTCGACCAGCCGGTCGTGGTTGTCGTCGGCGAATCCGAACCGGGCGGCGACCCCGGGCTGGGCGCACAGGTCGAGCACCGTGGAGGCCTCGAAACGACCGTCGGGCAGCCGCAGCAGTTGCAGCAGCAGGCCGACCAGGGGATTGGTCTGGGCGACCGACCGGTCGGCCAGCCGCACCCGGAAGCCGTGCCCCGGGTGCTCGCCGGGCTGACCCGGCAGCATGAACCCGGCCGTGACCAGCGGCGCGACCAGATCGACGTCGGGGGTGATCACCACGATCTCCCGCGGTTCCAGGCTCGGATCGGCGGCCAGTTCCTGCGCGAGCACTTCGCGCAGCACCTCCACCTGCCGGTGCAGCCCGTGCGAGAGGTGCACCTGCACCGACCGGTCGCCGTCGGAGAGGGAGCGAGGCCGGGACGGCAGCCGATCGGCCGCCAGATCTCCCTGCAGCCAGCCCAGCAGGGTGTCGGGGAAGGTGCGGGCGACGCCTTCGCCCCCGGGCTCCGGCAGCAGCAGTGCGCGTTCGTCGGCGAGGGTGGCCAGGGCGTCATTGAGCGGGTGCCCGATCGGGGGATGGACGTCGCGCCGCAACTGCGGTCCGAGCGTTCGCGGCTGCCGGGACGGGCTGGGGGTCAGGACGAACAGGTCGACCTGATGATGCCGGCCGAGCGCGGTCAGCAGAGCGAGGGTGGCCTCATCCAGCCGGTCGGGCGCCACGACCGCCACTCGGTGCGGGATACCCGCGGCAGGCGCCCGGCGCAGCCGTTCCAGCAGCGCCGCCTGCCGTTCGCCTGGGGTCTGACCGAGATCCATCGCCAGCGATCGCCACAGCCGGGCCTGCCAGGCGTTCTCCGCCAGCGGCCGACCGCCGGCATCCACCTCCGCCCCGTCGGCCCAGACGTCGAGCATGGCGGGCCGGTGGGTGGCGTAGCCGGCGAACTGCCGGGCGATCCGCAGGCAGGCCGAATAGGGCTCCCGCGAGGCGGCCAGATGACGCCGCAGATCGGCCAGCGCGGCTTCCTGGCTCTCCAGGGCCAGCCGGAGCAGGGGCCACACCAAGCGATCCGGACGCCACGGATCGTCGGCGTCGAAGCGCCGTCGCAAGCCGCCCAAGGAGGTGAACTCGATGCCGGCGCAGATGCCGTCCGCCATCGCCCACCGCTGCGACAACCAGCGCTGGAACCCAGGCCCGGGCACCACCGCCAGATCGAAGTCGAAGAGGTCGGCCCGAGGCGCCGACCAGCACTCCCGCAGCGCAGCCACCAGTGCCTCGGCGCTCGCCGGCCGATGGACGCGCAGGCCGGCTGCGAGGGCGGTGACGGGAGGTGCGGCTGTCATGGTGGTCCCACCCTAGAGGGGCACTCCGACATTTGTCGGCGAGGGCTCCTACAGTGTCATTCGTGCCGATCGATCCCGACTCCCTGCTGGCGGGCCTCGACCCTGAGCAGGCCGAGGTCGCGACCTCGTTCGGCGTGCCGGTCGGGGTGGTAGCGGGGGCGGGAACCGGCAAGACGCGGGCGATCACGCACCGGATCGCGTATGCGGTGCACACCGGCGCCTACGAAGCCAGGGCGGTGCTGGCGGTCACCTTCACCACCCGGGCGGCGGGGGAGTTGCGGTCGCGGTTGCGGGTGCTGGGGGCGACCGGGGTGGCGGCGCGCACCTTCCATTCCGCGGCGCTGCGGCAGGCCCAGTACTTCTGGCCGCGGGCGTACCGGGCGCAGTTGCCGCCGGTCACCGACGCCCGGCTGCCGCTGGTGGCCGAGGCGGTGCGCCGGTTGCGGCTCAGGCCCGACGCGGCCCTGCTGCGCGATCTGCTGACCGAGATCTCCTGGGCGAAGGTCAGCAACGTCGTCCCGGCCGACTACGCCGACCTGGCCGCGACGGCCGGACGCGAGGTGTCGGGCGCCGAGCCGGCTGTGGTGGGCCGGGTGCTGGGCCGCTACGAGCAGGTGAAGGCCGACCGCGGGGTGATCGACTTCGACGACATCCTGCTGTGCGCCTGCGCCCTGCTGGGCGATCATCCGGGCATCGCGCAGGAGATCCGCGCCACCTACCGGCACCTGGTGGTCGACGAGTACCAGGACGTCAGCCCGGTGCAGCAGGCCCTGCTGGAACTGTGGCGCGGCGATTCGGAGGATCTGTGCGTGGTGGGCGATCCGGCCCAGACCATCCATTCCTTCGCCGGGGCCAGCCCCGAGTACCTCACCGGTTTCACCACCCGCTTCCCCCGGGCGAAAGTGGTCCGGCTGGTGCGCGACTACCGCTCCACCCCCCAGATCGTCGCGCTGGCCAACGCGGTCTCGCTGCGGGCGCGGATCGCGGGCACGGTGAAGCTGGAATCGCAGTGCGAGCCGGGGCCGAATCCGAGTGTGCTCGGCACCGAGTCCGAGGCCGAGGAGGCACAGGCGGTGGTGGCCTGGCTGCGGCAGCGCCGGGCGGGTGGGGTGCCCTGGCGCGAGATGGCGGTGCTGTACCGCGTCCACGCCCAGTCGCCGGCCTTCGAGAAGGCGCTGGGGGAGGCCGGGATCAGCTTCAGCGTGCGTAGCGGGGACGGCTTCTTCGACCGGCCGGAGGTTCGCCAGGCGATCGGCGTCATCGCCGAGGCTGCCGGACGCGACGCCTCCGTCCCGGCGCTGGACGGTGCTCGCGCGGTGCTGGAACGGCTGGGCTGGACGGCGACCGCGCCGGAGGGCCAGGGCCGGCTGCGGGAACGCTGGGAATCCCTCGCGGCGGTCTTCGGGCTGGCCGAGGATCTGGTGGCGACCCGTCCGGACGCTTATCTGGGAGCGCTGGCAGCCGAACTGCAGCAGCGGGCCAGCGTCGAACACGCCCCGGTCGGGGACGCGGTGGTGCTCTCCACCCTGCACGCCGCCAAGGGCCTGGAATGGGACGCGGTGGCGGTGGTCGGCGTCCAGGAAGGGACGCTGCCGCTCTCGCTGGCCGCCACGGACCAGCAGGTCGCCGAGGAGGGCCGGCTGTTCTACGTCGGCGTCACCCGGGCCCGCAGCTACCTGCTGCTGACCTGGTCGCGCGGACGCCGCGGCGGCGGCTTCCGGCAGCCCTCCCGGTTCCTGGACGGGCTCAGCATGTCGGCCCCCGCCCCGGTGCCGCGTCCCGGTCCGCGGCCGCGGCTGGGGACGGCGCAGACAGCGGTCTGCCGGGTCTGCGAGCGTCCACTGAACTCCGGCGCGGAACGCAAGCTGGGCCGCCACCTGGAATGCACCCCCGACTACGACGAACAGCTGCTCACCCGGCTGAAGGAATGGCGAGCCCGGCAGGCGGCCGAACGCAGCGTGCCCGGCTTTGTGATCTTCACCGACGCCACTTTGATGGCGATCGCGGAGGCACTGCCGCCGGGGCCCGCGGAGTTGCAGCGCATCCCGGGGGTCGGGGCGGCCAAGACCGACCAGTACGGCGCCGAGGTGCTGGCCTTGGTGGATCAGGCAGCGAAGCCCGGCAGGTAGCGGCGCAGCACGGCGGCGAAGTTCGCGGTGACGTCCAGCTGGGCCAGGACGGCGATGCCGCCCAGCCAGACCCGGTAGATCAGGCCGTACTCCGGCGGGATGTTCAGCTTCAGCGGGATCTGGCTGGCGCCCATGCTGTGGTGCACCCGGCCGAACTGGGAGCGGGTCCATTCCCGGTCGAAGTGGAACTCCTCGACACTGGCCGGCTCCACGAACGGGCCGAGATACTCCAGCAGTTCCTCGGGCCGCATCTCGCCGGCGATGAAGCCCTCGGCGTCCAGTCCGCTCAGCATTCCGGCCGCGTCGCCGGCCACCGCCCGCCGGATCAGTTCGCCCATCGGACGCGGCAGCCCGTCCGGGAAGGCGGCGGTGAGCCCGAAATCCACCACCCCGAGTCGGCCGTCCGGCGTGACCAGATAGTTGCCCGGGTGCGGGTCGCCGTGCAGCAGGCCGCCCAGCGCCGGCCCGGCGAAGAGGAAGGTCACATAGTCGAGGGCGGCGGCGTTGCGCTCGGCCTCGGGGGCCTCGGCGAGGCGGCCCAGTTTGATGCCGTCGACCCAATCCGAGACCAGTACCCGGGAGGTCGCGATCCGCGCCCGCGGCACGACGAACCGGGGATGCCCCGCCACCGCCTCGGCCATCTGATTCTGCGCCGCGGCCTCGTGCTGGTAGTCGACCTCCTCCGCGATCCGGGCGCCGACCTCGCGGGTGAGCGCCACCACGTCGAGCCCACCGGTCACCGGTGAGGCGGCGGCCGCCAGTCGCTGGATCTGCTTCAGGTCGTTGCGCAGCGCGACGTCCGCGCCCGGGTACTGCACCTTGACCGCGACCGGATCCCCCGAGCCGGCCAGCCGGGCTCGGTGCACCTGCCCGATGGACGCGGCGGCAGCCGGACGCGGCTCGAAGTCGGCGAAGTGGGAACGCCAGTCCGAGCCCAGTTCGGCCCGCAGCACGGCGTGCACCCGCGAGGTCGGCATCGGCGGAGCGGCGTCCTGCAACTGGGCGAGCTTGGCGCGGAACGGCGCCGCGATCTCCTCCGGCAGCATCGCCTCCATCATCGAGAGCACCTGCCCGAACTTCATGGCGCCGCCCTTGAGTTCCCCCAGCACGGCGAACAGCTGCTCGGCCGCGGCCCGCGACAGATCGGCTTCCACCTGTGCCGCCGATTCGCCCAGCAACCGCCGTCCGGCGCCCACGGTGGCGCGCCCGGCGGCGCCGAGCGGGATGCTCAGCAGCCGGGCGGTGCGTCCCAGGGTGCCTTCGGGCAGGAAGCGGCCACGGTCGGGTGCGGGTTCACTCACGCTCCCCAGTCTGCCGTGCGGCGCAACCCGCGCTCAGGCAGGCAGGACGCAGCCGCAACCCGGATGCACCTGCCAATCCCGCACCCGCAGGACGTGGTCGGTGCCGCCCAGCTCGAGCGTCCGTCCGGTGGCGTCGGGCTCGCCGCCGGCCAGGTGGCAGCGGATCTGCACGACCGCGGTGCTGACCGCCCAGGCCATCAGCACCGGATCAGGTGGCGGCCGATCCTGGCACAGCTGCGCGACCAGGCGTGGCCAGAGCGGGTCGTAGTGGCAGCGCAGCAGGTCGTGGCAGCGGACGCAGGGGGACCGCCCCGGCAGCACCAGCGGACCGGTCACCGCACGGTCGGCCTCCAGCCGGACGATCAGGTGCGGCCGGCCCGCGCGGGCCAGCGCATCGGTGAGCGTGCGGTCGGGCTCCTGGGTGTCGGTGGCCACCACCGCGAGCCCGTGGAGCCCGTCGATCAGTTCGCTCCAGTGCGGCAACGGGATGGGGCTTCGCCGGCGGGCGCGGGGACGGACGCTCGCCACCCGGGTCGGCTGCGCGACCCCGGACTTCTCCAGACTGCCGGCGATCGCCTCGGCCAGCCGTCCGGCGCCCAGCACCGCCACCTCGGTTTGCTGCGCCGGCTGGGTGGTGATCAGGCCGGCGGTCTCGAGGCGGCCGATCAGCCAGCCGAGCCAGTCCGGCGGCAGCGCCGGGGTGAGCCGCTGCAACTCATTGAGGCTGCGGGGCTCGGCCAGCATGCCGATGGCCTGCGCGAGCCCCGCCGGGACGTCGTGCAGCACGATCGCGTCGTCCAGGCCGAGTTGGAGCACCCCCTCGGCGCGCCAGGTGAGCGCGAGCGGACGGGTCAGTCGGTAGCGGGTTGCGGGCATGCCCCAACCCAAGCCTTCCGCGACTCCCGGTCACAAGGGCCCGGGACGGACGGACAACAATCGGACAACACCGCGGGCGGGGCGAGATCCCCGCCTTCGCGGGGATGACGGAAGGGGAAGGCGCGGGGATGACGGAAGGGGAAGGCGCGGGGGCGACGGAAGGGGAAGGCGCGGGGGCGACGGAAGGGAAAGCGGCCCAAGACATGCGAAAGCGCCGGACCCCGAAGGGTGCCGACGCTTCAGCGAGGACGCGCTCAGGCGTTCTTGGGCAGGAACCGGGTGAGGTTGGTGCCGCAGACCGGGCACTTCGCCTTGGCGATGCGGGTGCCCTTCTCGTTCACGCTGACATCGCCGCTTGCTTCACGGTGGTCCTTGCACTTCACACAGTAGAACGAACCGGAGTAGGTGTCCTTTGCCACGGGTTTCTCCTCGGTGGTAGTCGTTGCCCCGTTCGGCAGTGGCGTCGGGGTTGCTTGCCGCGTCAGTCTACACAGCCGCGCTGCCTTGGCCAGTGACGCGCCGAGGGAGCAGTTTCACCCGTCCAGGATCCGGGCCGAAACGCGTCGCGAGGCCCTCTCCCGCTCGATCTGGCTCGCCTTCCCCTGCGAGCGACCGGCTGGTGAAGGCCTCGCTGGGGTAGAACGTAGTGGGCCGAAACCCCGGGGGTCAACCCGGAGTGTCAGCAGCGCCGGATAGGGTGCCGGGTCATGGAATCGGACGAGGTCGAGATCCGGCGCAGCGCGCGCCGCACCCGCACCCTGACGGTCTTCCGCGAACAGGGCCGCCTCGTCGCCCTGGTGCCGGCGCGGATCACCCGGCGGCAGGTGGACGAGATGGTGCCGCCGCTGGTCAGCCGCTTCCTGGCCAAGGAGGCTCGCGGCAAGCTGCCCGGCGGCGATCCGGAACTGCACGACCGCGCCACGGCCCTGGCCGAGCGCTACCTCACCGGCCTGGCGATTCCGCTGCCGGCCTTCCACGTCTCGTGGTCGGCCAATCAGCAGCACCGGTGGGGCTCCTGCTCCTCGGGCAGCAACCGGATCCGCATCTCCGACCGGCTCCGCAGCGTGCCGCACTGGGTGGGCGATTACGTGATCCTGCACGAACTTGCGCACCTCATCGAGCCCAACCACTCCAGCCGATTCTGGGCGCTGCTCGCCGCCTACCCCGAGGCCGAGCGGGCCCGCGGCTTCCTCGAGGGCCTCGAGCATGCCGCCCGGCGGGACGGTGCCCTGATGGACGACCCTTCGACAGGCTGAGGGATCGTTCGGCCTACTCCTGACCCGTCTCCTCCTCAAGGAGCCGGGCCAGCTGGGCATCCAGGTCGTCGGCGGGGGCCTGCTCGTGGCCGTGCTCGGCGTATCCCAGCGGATCGTCGAGGTCCGCGGCGGTCGGGATGAGATCCGGGTGCGCCCAGGCGGCGTCCCGCTCGGCGGCCCCGCGGGTGGCCCGGGTGGCCGCCCACAGGTTCGCCGCATCGCGGGTTCGGCGAGGCCGCAATTCCAGCCCGACAAGGGCTTTCAGGGCGGCTTCGGCCGGCCCGCCGGTGGCCCGCCGACGGCGCAGCGTCTCGGTGAGCTGGACGGCGGCCGGCATCCGGCCACGGGTGGCCTGCTCGACCACCTCGTCCACCCAGCCCTCCACGAGGGCCAGCAGGGTCTCCAGCCGGCCCAGCACCTCGCGCTGCTCGGGGGTCACCTGCGGCGCGAACAACGAGCCGGCCACGGCCTGCCCGGCGGCCTCGATCTCCTGCGGGGTCATCGCCCCGCTGAGCTGGTTCTCGATGGCCTGCTCCAGTGCCGAGGCATCGATCGAGATGCCGCGGGCGTAGTGCTCCACCAGGGCCAGCAGCTGCGGCCCGAGCCAGCCGACCGCTCCGAACAGGCGTTGCCGCGCCGTTTCGCGCAGGGCCAGGAAGAGCAGCACGTCGGAGGCGCTGACGTTCAGCCCCTCGCCGAAGGAGGTGATATTGGTCGGCAGCAGCGCGACCGCCGGACGGGCGGTGAGCGGCAGGCCGATGTCGCCGCAGCTGACCACCTCGATCGAGAGCCGGCCCAGCGCCTGGCCGACCTGGGCGGCGAACATGCCGGCGGCCGCGGTGCGCACCATCGGTTGCAGCATCCCGGCCGTCGGATCGCCGGCGCCCTGCTCGGCGAGCAGTTCGCCCAGCGTTGTGGTGAGCGCGGTCACCACCGGACGGATCAGCTGCTGCCAGGTCTCGAAGGTGTTCTCAACCCACTCCGCCCGGCTCCAGGCCGCCGGCGGGGGAGTCAGCGGCGGGAAGGACACCTGCTCGTCCAGCCACAGGTCGGCCAGCTCGGCGGCGGCGCGAATCGCCGCCCAGTCCTGGGCCGAGGGGGTCGGGTCGGGGCCGGTGGCTGCGGTGATCTTGCGCGCCACGTCCTTGGTGAAGCTCCAGTTGATGCCCGATTCGGAATCGTTCGCGCCGAAGCCGGCCAGCTGGCTGCTGAAGGCCGCCATCATCGACTGCGCCCGGGCGACCAGTTCCTCTAGATCCACCCGGCCGTCGGGGCCGGGGCTGATGCCGAACTGCGAGAGGAAGCGCAGCAGCGCCTCCTCCTCGGGGGTGCGGGGTTCCTCGGGCAGGCCCCCGTCGAAGCTGTCGTCACTCATCGCGCTGCCCTCTCCCGGAATCGGTGCCGATCCACATCCCAAGGTTATTCGCTGTCTCGCCATCGCTCGACGAATCCGCGTCCTCAACCGAACCGAGAGCAAGCTCTCGTTCGTCGTCGTCCTTGATTCTCAGACTCCAGCGGTATCGTGCTCACCGGTGCGTCGGACAGCGCGCACGCAAGGGGGAGGGTTCCGGATTGACCAAGCAGACCTGGACGGCGGCCGTCGCGGCGCTGCTCTTCGTGACGCTTGCGGCCGTGATCGCCATGGTGCCGGTGCCCTTCGTCGCGTGGAGCCCCGGCTCCACCTACAACCTGCTCGGCCAGGTGGCCGACGAAGCCGGTGAGCAGGTCGATGCGATCGAGATCGACGGCGCCGAGATCCACCCGATCGACGGCGAGGTGCGGATGGCCACGGTGGCGGTCACCCGGCCGGACAGTTCGCTGACCCTGCCCGAGGCGCTGCTGTCCTACTGGATGCCCTCCCGCGAGGTGCTGCCCAGGGACGCGGTCTACCGTCCGGGCGCGAACGCCGGGGAACTGCAGGACGACAGCATCCGGCTGATGGACGACTCCCAGTCGACGGCGGTCGTGGCCGCGCTGCGCGCCGCCGGCGTGGCGGTCGACGAACTGCCGATGGTCGAATGGGTCTCCGCCGCCGGCCCCGCCCACGACCAGCTGTTGCCCGGTGATCTGATCCTCGCTGTGGACAATCAGCCGGTGGAACGCCGCGACGACGTGGTCGAGGCGATCTCTGCCCACCAGATCGGCGAGGCGGTCAAGTTCGACCTGATCCGCGACCGGGAACAGCTCAGCAAGACCATCACCACCCGTGCCTCCTCCACTGAACCGTCGACCCCGGTGGTCGGCGCCGGCTGGACGACCGGTTTCCGCTTCGAACCGCAGGTCACCTTCCGGGTCGACCCGGCGATCGGCGGACCGTCGGCCGGGCTGCCGTTCGCGGTGGCGATCTACTCGCTGCTGACGACCGACGACCTGCTGGGCGGACGGGTCGTCGCCGCCACCGGAACCCTGGACGCCAGCGGCAGGGTCGGCCAGATCGGCGCCGTGCAGGAGAAGATCGCCGCAGCCGTCCGTGATGGCGCCTCGGTCTTCCTGCTGCCCTCCGCCAACTGCGGTGATGCCGAGGTCGCCCACGAGGGCCTGCAACTGGTGCCGGTCGACAACCTCGGCGACGCCCTGGCCGCGCTCGAAGCCCTCAAGGATCCCGCCCAGGCCAAGACCGTCCCGAGGTGCCGATGACCGATGTCCTGACCGCCGCGCTGATCGAGGTCGAGCGCCACGTCGGCCGGGCCGGGTGGGATCAGCCCGCCCGGCTCTTCGCCCTGGTGCCCACCGCCGAGTTCATCCTGGCCGAGCCGTCGCTGGCCCCGCAGCTGGGCCGGGCCCCCGCCGACGGGTTCACCTCCATCGAGCAGGAGGGCTTCGTCGCCGGTGAGGATCTGGCCGAGACCCTCGCCCGGATCGCCTGGCCGCCGGCCGTCGCGGGCTGCGTGCTGGCCCTGGAACGCGCCTTCCTGCCCACCGAGGCCGAGGTGGAGCTGCCGGACGACCCGGTCGCCGCCGGGAAGCTGGTGGCCGAGCACCCGCAGCGACTCGATCTGCGCGTGGTGGTCGGGGTCACCCGGGACGGCGCCCAGCACGGCGTCGCCAGAATTCGCAGTGCCGCGCAGGAGCTGATCGGGGGCGCCGACCTGGTTCCCGCCTTGGCGCTGGCGTTGTCACGTACATTGGACTGACCACCTGCCGCATCCGGCTGATCAAGGAGAGCTCGTGCCGACGTCCGTTGCCCGACGTAGCCCGCTTGTGCCCACCATCGTCATCGCGGGCGTCCTGCTGGTGGGCTTCCTGATCTTCGCCGACCTGTGGGCGGAGAAGCTGTGGTTCGACGCGGTCGCCTACACCCGGGTCTTCAGCACCCAGCTGACCGCCAATGTGCTGCTCTTCAGCGTCTTCGCCCTCGCCATGGCGGCCATCGTCGGGCTCAACATGCTGCTGGCCTGGCGGCTGCGGCCGCTCGGCAGCCGGCCGGCCAACAGCGCCGTCCTGGAGCGCTACCGGGATCTGCTCGGCTCGAACCTGTGGCTGGCCATCCTCGCCCCCTCGCTCTTCTTCGGCCTGCTGGGCGGCATGACCGCCGCCGGCTCGGCGCTGGAGGTGCTGGCCTACCTGAACCAGTCCCCGTTCGGCCAGACCGACGCCTACTTCGGGCTGGATGTCGGCTTCTACGTCTTCACGCTGCCCGTCCTGCGCGACCTGCTGGGCTTCGCGCTGAGTGCCACCGTCTTCGCCCTGCTCGGCTCGGCGGCGATCCACTTCACCACCGGCGGCATCGCGCTGGGCCGTCAGTCGCTGCGCGGCAAGCGTCCCAGCGGGCCGACCGCGCATCTGTCGGTGCTGGCCGGCGTGGTGCTGATCGTCTACGGCCTGCAGAACCTGGTCGATCGCTACGGCTACCTGGTCGAGATGGGGACGCTGTTCACCGGCCTGCAGTACACCGACGACCACGCCCGGCTGGGCGCCAAGCTGGTGATGGCGGTGATCGCCTTCATCTGCGCCGGGTTGTTCTTCCTGAACGCCTTCTGGACGCGGTGGATCCTGCCGGTCACCGGCGTGGTGCTGATGCTGGTCTCGGGGCTGATCCTGCAGTTGCTGTACCCGGCGATCGTGCAGTCCTTCCAGGTGCGGCCGAACGAGCCGGACAAGGAACGTCCGTACATGGCGAACCACATCGAGGCGACCCGGCTGGCCTTCGGGATCGACGACGTGGAGATCACCGAGTACGCGGCGGTCACCCAGGTGCGTCCCGGGCAGCTGAAGGAGGACGCGGCCGCGCTCCCGGGCGTCCGGCTGATCGACCCGGCCCGGGTCGGCCCCACCTTCGAGCAGCTGCAGCAGGTGCGCGGCTACTACTCCTTCGCCGACGTCCTGGACGTCGACCGCTACCAGATCGACGGCAGCGAGACCGACGCGGTGGTGGCCGCCCGCGAGCTGAACCTCAGCAACCTGCCGGATCCGAACTGGAACAACATCCACACCGTCTACACCCACGGCTACGGACTGGTCGCCGCCTACGGCAACCGGCGGCAGCCGGGCGGCCAGCCGGAGTGGATCGAGCGCGACCTGCCGCCGACCGGTGAGCTGAGCCCCTACGAGGGCCGGATCTACTTCGGCGAGAAGAGCACCGAGTTCGCCATCGTCGGCCGTGAGGCCGGCCAGCAGCCGATCGAACTCGACACTCCCGGCGGCACCGACGGCGGCCGCGAGGTCTACAACGTCTACCAGGGCCTCGGCGGCGTCCCGATCGGCAGCCTGGGCAGCCGGCTGCTCTTCGCCACCTACTTCAAGGATCTGAACATCCTGCTCTCCGACCGGGTGAACTCGGCCTCCAAGGTGCTCTACAACCGGACGCCGAAGGCCCGCGTCCAGGAGGTGGCGCCCTGGCTCACCCTCGATCAGAACACCTATCCGGCGATCGTCAACGGCCGCCTGGTGTGGATCCTGGACGGCTACACCACCAGCGACAGCTACCCCAACAGCCAGCTGTACAGCCTGCAGCGGCTCACCTCGGACGCCCAGTCGCAGAACGACCGGCTGCAGCCCGATCAGGCGATCAACTACATGCGCAACTCGGTGAAGGCGATCGTGGACGCGACGGACGGCACCGTCCAGCTGTACGCCTGGGACGAGACCGACCCGATCATGCAGACCTACGCCAAGGTCTTCCCGGGAACGGTGCAGCCGAAGAGCGCGATCAGCCCCGAACTGCTCGCCCACCTGCGCTACCCGGAGGATCTGTTCAAGGTGCAGCGCTACGTGCTGGGCCGCTACCACATGACCAACCCGGATAGCTGGTACCAGCAATCCGACCTGTGGCAGGTGCCGGTTGATCCGGTGCACACCCCCACCGAGGCGCTGGAGCCGCCGTACTACCTGTCGATCCGCTGGCCCACCGACGACACCCCGATCTTCAGCCAGACCTCGGTCTACGTGCCGAAGGGACGATCCAACCTGGCCGCCTATCTGGCGGTGGTCGCCGAGGCGAGCAGCCCCAACTACGGCAAGCTGCGGGTGCTGCGGATGTCCGACACCCACCAGATCGACGGCCCCGGGCAGACCTTCAACGCCATGACCACCGACACGCGGGTGGCGGAGGTGCTGCGTCCCTACCTCAACCAGGGTTCCGCGGCGGCCACCTACGGCAACCTGCTGACCCTGCCGATGGGCGCCGGCCTGCTCTATGTGATGCCGGTCTACACCCAGCGTCAGGGCAGCGTCGGCTCGTACCCTGCCCTCACCTACGTGATCGTCCGGTTCGGTCAGAGCGTGGGCATCGGGCAGACCCTGCAGGAGGCGCTGGACAAGACCTTCGGCGGGGACGCGGGCGTGGAGACCGGCGAGGAGCCGACCACTCCGACGCCACCCACCGACCCCTCCGAACCGCCCACCGACCCGACGACCCCGCCGACCGAGCCGACCGAGCCCGGGACGCCGGAGGAGGCCGCCAAGGTGCTGCTGCAGCAGGCCCAGGACGCCTTCGTGGCCGCCGACGCGGCGCTGCGCAACGGGGATCTGGCCGAGTACCAGCGTCAGGTCCGGCAGGCCGAGCAGTCGATGAAGGAAGCCCTGGAGAAGCTAGGCCGTTAGCCACAGCCCCAGCGCGGCGGCGAGCACCCCGGCGAGCAGCATGCCGCCGGCGTGCAACAGGGCGCTCCAGGGCCGTCCGGCACGCACCAGGCGGGCTCCCTCGACGCTGGCGGTGCTGAAGGTGGTGTAGCCGCCCAGGAAGCCGGTTCCGGCGACCGCCCCGACCGGGCCGAGCACGCCGCTGAGCATCCAGCCGGCGACCAGGCCCAGCAGGAACGATCCGGTCACGTTGATCACGATCGTGCCGAGCGGGAAGCCGGTGCGGTTGTGCCGGGCCACCCAGGTGTCGAGGGTGAACCGGGTGAGGGCGCCGAGGCCGCCGGCCAGCGCGATCCACAGCGGCGTCATCGGCGTCCCCTTCGAACGATCCGGCGGACGCCCCAGCCGCCGGCATAGGCCAGCGCGATCCCCAGCAGGGCACTGCCGGCGCCGTAGAGCAGCATCAACCCGGCCGACCCGGCGCGGCCCAGTTCGACGGCCTCCACCGCGAAGGTGGAATACGTCGTGTAGCCGCTGATCACGCCGGTGCCGAGGCCGAGGCGAAGGTAGCGCCGCCAGCCCACGTCCTCCCCGGTGGCCGCCAGCCCTTCCAGGAGCACGGCGAGCAGGAAGGAACCGCTGAGGTTGATCCAGAAGGTCACCCACGGCCACTGGCCGGCGGGCGCTCCGAAGGTGCTCTCCAGCCACCACCGCAGGAAGGCTCCCACGCTGCCGCCGACGAAGATCACGAGGGGTGTGACCAGCCGGCGCGTCGTCCAGGTCGTTACTGCCACGGGGCCGGCGCCTTCCAGTCGACCACGCTCAGCGGCACCACCAGGACGGGCCGGTGCTGGTGCCGGGCCAGATGCAGGCCGACCGACTCGGCGAAGAAGTCGTGGACGCGTTCGCCGCGGGCCTGCCGGGCGCCGACGACGATCGCCGAGGCCCCCACCGCGCGGGCGAGGTGGGTGAGCGCCCGGTCGGCCCGTCCGGCCAGGTAGCGCAGTTCCCAGGTGACCGGGCGTCCGGCCAGGGATTCGGTCAGCTGCTTGCGCAGGTCGTCGAACCGCTGCCGCCAGTCGTCGTCCTCGCGGTCGGGTTCGAGCGGGGAGTGACGCACCGTGCCGTCGGCGAATTCCTGGTCGACGATCCGGGTGGGGTCGGCGTAGCCGAAGTAGAGCGAACCACCGGTCGCCTGGGCCCAGGTGGCGGCGGTGAGCGCCACCAGTGAGGATTGCCCGGGCACCACGCCGACCACCAGCGGACGGTTCGCGGCTGGTTCGATCCGGTGCGGAGCGGGTTGCGGGATCTCGCGCATGGCCACCTCCCAGGGCAGCGCAGCGCCTGCCCGTTCGACGGGACAGGAACCATCAGCCAACCGGCGGTTCGGGCAGCACGCCCCGGCGGGATCCATCGCCGTGCGTCATCCTACGGCGCGGTTCGGGAATATGCCCAGCAAGACCCGCTGGCTATGGGCAATACCGCCCCTTGCCTTGGTGCGACCATTGGGAGAAGACTGCTCTTCGTGACGGCTTCCACCCCACCGTCCGTCCGGGTCTGGATCGACGATGCGCATGCCATCCTCCGCCGGGGGATGGCGGCTTCGCTTGCCAGCGAGGGGTTCGTGATCGCGGGGGAGGGAACGCGATTGCGGCCGGCCCCTTCGTCCGATACGGCGGTGTTGTTGTTCGAGTTCACCCCGGCTGTGCTGCGGCCCGTCCTGCGGCTGGCCGAGACCCGGGGTGTGCTGCTGGTCGCCACCGTGCAGGAACCGACCGTGGACGAGGTCTGCCGGCTGCTGGAGGCGGGCGTCCGGGCGGTGCTGCCCCGCACCGATCTCACCGTCGAATCCCTGGTCGCCACGATCCGCGCGGTGGCCTCGGGATCGGCGACCGCCCCCGCCCAGCTGCTGGCCCGGAGCCTGGCTCATGCCCGGCAGCACGGCGCCGGCCCGGTGGGGGCGCTGAACGACCGGGAGCGGGCGGTGCTGCGACTGCTCGCGGAGGGCTCTGACACCCTGGAGATGGCCCGGGAGCTCTCCTTCTCGGAGCGAACCGTCAAGAACGTCGTGCACGACATCCTGATGAAGCTGAACTGCCGGACCCGCGCGCACGCGGTCGCTCTGGCAACCCGCTCCGGGGTGATCTAGATGCCGTGGCTGGCCTACGCCGACGCGCTGCTGCACCGCGAGGCGATGCTCTGGCGGGTGGGCGGTGGGGTGGCCCCGCGCGAGGCGGCCGGCTGGTTCGTCACCGACGCCGACGTGGAGGCGATCCTGGCCGGCCTGCCCGGTCTGGATGGCGCTGATCCCGCCCGGGCGGCCGAACTCGATGAGCGGCTCGCCGGCGACCTGGCGGAGCGGCGCCGCGACTTCCTGGCCTTCCTGCACGAGGACGGACGGTTCGCGGGGTTGGCCGTCCGCGCCGGCCTGGACGAGCTCGGGGCCACCGTGCTGGCCCTGCTGGCCGCCGTCGAGCGCTCGCCGCAACGGCAGCGGCTGGTCGCCTACCTGCACGACGACATGCGGCTTCCCCGGCTCAGCCTCGGATTGCTCGAGCGACTGGCCGGCGTCGCGCCGGTGGCTCCGGACGCCCCGCTGGTCCGGCTCGGCCTGGCCGGCGTGGAGACCGAGGGGCCGTGGTCGAACCGGATGGTGTCATTGACCCCGCGGGTCAGCTGGTACCTGCTCGGCCAGGACGCCGCGGACGAGCAACTGCCGCCGATCCGCAGCATCCCGGCCACCGGCCGGGTCGAGCCGGTGGCGTCCACGCTCACCCTGGTGCACGGCGCGGACGCCGAATCCCGTCGCCGGGCGGCCGCGGAACTGCTGCCCGGACGGTCGCAACTGGTGGCCGACGCCCCGCTGGAGCAGGCCGCGCTCGCCGTGCTGGTGCGGGAGGCGGTGGTGGCCGCGGCGGCCCTGGTGGTCGAGACCGACGAGCCGGTGACCCCGCTGCTGGCCCGAACCATCGAACGCACCCCCGAGGTGGCCTGGGTGATCTCCAGCCCGCGCGAACTTCCGCTCAGCTGCCTGCCCGATGTGGCCTGGCGCGAATTGCCCGTGGAGACCGGGCTGGCCGACGAGGCGGCCTGGCAGGAACTGCTCGGCCAGACCTCCGCCGGTCAGCGGCTGAACCGCGAGCAGTTCCGGCTGGTGACCCAGGCGATGGCCGGCGGCAGCACCAGCCTCGGGCAGGCGGTCCGCCGGCTGGCGGCCGGCGAACTGGACCGGGTCGCGCTGCGCACCCGTCCCCGCTACGGGTGGGACGATCTGGTGCTGCCCACCGACCAGACCCGGCAGCTGGCCGAACTCGCCGACCGCTACCGCTCCCGCTCGGTGGTCTACGGCGACTGGGGCTTCCCCGCGGCGCCCTCGACGGGCATCGTCGCGCTCTTCGCCGGGCCGCCCGGCACCGGCAAGACCATGGCGGCCGAGGTGATCGCCGGCGATCTGGGGCTCGACATGTACAAGGTCGATCTCGCCGCCCTGGTGAGCAAGTACATCGGTGAGACCGAGAAGAACCTGGAGCGGGTCTTCGCCGCCGCCGAGACCAGCCAGGTGCTGCTCTTCTTCGACGAGGCGGATGCCCTCTTCGGCAAGCGGTCGGAGGTCTCCGACGCCCACGACCGGTACGCCAACATCGAGGTCGCCTACCTGCTGCAGCGGCTCGAGCGGCACGACGGGCTGGTGGTGCTGGCGACCAACCTGCAGCGCAACATCGATCAGGCGTTCACCCGCCGGATAGCGGTCTGGGTCGACTTCCGTCCGCCGGAGGAGGCCGATCGCCGCCGGATCTGGGAGCTGAACTTCCCCGCGCAGGCGCCGGTGGGGGAGATCGACCTGGCCTTCCTGGCCCGCAACTTCGCGATCTCCGGCGGCACGATCCGCAATGCGGCGCTGGCGGCGGCCTTCCTGGCCGCGGCGGACGCCCGTCCGATCACCATGGCGGATGTGGTGATCGGCCTCAAACGCGAGTTCCAGAAGGCGGGCAAGCTGCTCACCCCGGCGGAGTTCGACAAGTACTACTACCTGGTGGCTGAGGACGATGCTGAACCTGCTCGATGAATCGCTGGCCGCCTTCCTGCGGCAGATCGTGCCCCTCCCGGCGCGGGAGATCGACATCGCCTTCGAGGCCCCCGACAAGGAGTGGTCGGCCAAGCTCAGCCGGCCCACCGTCAGCCTCTTCCTGTGGGACGTCCGGCCCAACCTCGCCGAGCGCAGCATCGGCCTGCAGGTGGTCCGAGACGCGGACGGAAAGGCCCGCCGGCAAGGCCCGATGCCCCGGGTGGAGTGCCGCTACCTGATCACCGCCTGGACGACCGAGGTCTCCGACGAACATGCTCTGCTCGGCCAGGTTCTCGCGGCCCTGCTGCTGAACCCGATCCTGGCGCCGGAGCACCTGAAGGCGCCGCTGGTCTCCGACCCGCTGCCGGAGATCCTGCTGCGGGCCGGCGGCGACACCGAATCCTCCGACTTCTGGTCCGCCATCGGCGGGCAGCTGAAACCGGGCCTGGACGTGTCGGTCTCGGTCACCCTGGACGCCGCCGCCCTGCTGGCCGCCGGCCCGCCGGTGCAGGTGGTGCTGCCGACCGTGGTGGATCAGGTGACGCAGCCGGTGCCCAGCCACGATTCCTGACGCTAGGTCGGCTTCGGGGTCTTCTTCGGTTTGAAGGCCTTGGTGTCGAGCCCGAGCGACTTGGCCCAGAGATCGACCGTTCGCGCGTGGATGCCGAGTTCGCGGCCGACCTGCTTGCGGTCACCTTGGAAGAAGGCGAGCAGTTCGGCCATCTCGCCCTTGGTGATCGGTGAGGTCCGGATCCCCTCGCCAGGGGTGCCGAAGCCGTCGCGGCCCAGCCGGCGTCCGGTGTTGTCCCAGGGCATGTGGTGGCCTTGGGCCTCCATCTCGGCGCGCAGCGCGATCTCGTAGTGCTCAGCGGTGTGGGCGCTGGGTTCCAGCGGAATGACCTCGAGCTGGAGCGTCTTCTCGGTCAGCCTGCCGGCACGCTGGTAGACGGCGAAGCGCCCCTTGACGCCCGCGTCGGAGGTCTTGCCGACCTTCAGGATGACCCCCTCGCTGTCCCGCAGGATGTAGAGCGCATCCCGCTTGGGGTCGAGCTTGATCCGTCCGAAGCCGCCCGATTTCAGCAGGGTGGGCTCACCGGCCGTGCCGCCCAGCCGGGCCACCAGCGCGATGGCGGTGGTGACCTCGGCCGACGGCGGGACGGACGGCTTCGCCGGCGCGGTGGTGGGCTTGCGGGCGCGCCGTGGATCCGGGCTCGCGGGTATCGGGTCGCTGCTCCGGCTGGTGACCCGCAACTCGGGAGTCCCGGCCGGCGCGGTCGGTCGCACCAGCAGTTCGAAGCCGGTCGCCGTCCGCCGGAAGTAGTAGCGCTCGGGGTGGTCCTTGGGCAGCCGCCAGCCGGCGGCGACCGCCTCCTGGGTGACGGCGGTGACATCCTCCATGGCGATCTTGCCGACCGAGGCGGTGTCGCCGATGACCCGGGTCTCGATGGCGGTGCGGATGACCTCCTCGTAGTAGCTGCGGCGGCCCTCCAGGAACTGGATCTCGCGGACGACGGTGTCGGCGTCCACCTGGCGTGGATCCCAGCCGGCGCGGTCGTCGATGAGCCGGTCGAGCTTGCGGATCTCCTCGAAGGCCTCCCAGCCCCGGGATCCCTTCCCGAACGGATTGAGGTGCTGGCTGCGCGGACCGAAGTAGGGCTGCCAGAGGCCGCGCAGCTTGCCCAGGACGCCGTTGTAGGACTGGATCGCGTCCAGGGTCGGCAGGTGCAGCTGGGCGTCACGGATCCGGGCGCTGGCGCCCACCACGACCTCGACCACCTTGATGTCGTGGCCGAGCGGGGCGCGGACCTTCCGGTAGTGGATCTCCACGGCATTGGTGAGGCGATCGTCGATGCGGACCGTGGGGACGCCGAGCTTGAGGGCCAGGTCGGCGGCGTTCTGCTGGGTGACCAGCTCGGTCGGGTCCAGGGTGATCCGGCGCACGGGCTCCGCGTGGGTCACCGGAGTGCGCCGCGCCCGGCCGGGCTCGCCGGCGTGCTGGTGGATCTCGAGGCTGCGGCTGCCGCTGCGCAGCGTCCAGACGTCGCCGGCCTGGCTGGCCTGGATCCTGACGCCGCTGCGTTCGGCGATGGTGAGGGCCTCGGCGATCTCGGCCGCGGTGCCGCGGTAGGAGTCCGTCCCGGGGACGGGTTCCAGGTGGGCCAGGCGCAGCGGCAGTTCCAGCTGGTCGGCGCCCATCCGGCCCAGCTCGGCGTCCACCGCCGAGGTGTCCCCGGCGACCTCCTTGTAGGCCTCCCGCTCGGCCAGCAGCAGCTGGTTGCTGAGCTCCAGGACGCGGGCCGCCGCCTCGGCCGAGCGCGACGTGCCCACCCCGGCGGCCTCCCGGAGCATGGCGTCGGTGCGGTGCTGCAGTTCGGCGAAGTGCCAGCGTCCGTAGGTCTGCATGGCCGATTCGATGCGCACCTGCATCTCCTGGCCGCGGCGGTGCACCACCCGTCCGGCCAGGAAGCTGAGCGCCTGGGTGGTGATCTCCTCGCCACCCGGGCCGGAGAGTCCCTGCCCGGTCACCAGGGCGGAGGCGACCTTGCCGGAGGCGATGTTGACCCCCACCTCGACGGCGCCGCGGGCGACGAACCGGCCAGACCTCAACGCCGCCTCACGCCAGGTGCGGACCTCGGTCTCGAGTGCGGCGCCGCCGCCCAGCAGCTTCTCGAAGGGTCGCATCGCGACCGCGGTGATCGAGTTGGCCAGCAGGTTCTCGATGAACTGGCCGCCGGTCGGCCCCTTGCCGTGCAGGGCGGAGCCGACCAGGGTGGCGCCCCCTGCCTGGAAGACGAGCTCACCGGCGGCGAAGATCGCCCGGGCGGCCCGTGCCTCGCCGATCAGGTCGGCGGCGACCGCGATCCGGCGGGCCATGTTGAGGCCGCGCAGGGCGGCCATCCCCGCCCCGATGATCTGCCCGGTGAGCAGCATCAGGCCGACCTCCAGCACGATGGAGCGGATCAGCGAGGCCAGCTTCTCGTTCGCGATCGCGTCCTGCGACCAGCTGATCAGCTGGCTGAAGCCCTCGTTGGCGGTGGTCATGTCATTGGCGGCGGGGTCCATGCCCGCCGGCACGGCCTTCTGGTCGAGGATCTGATTGCCCAGCGCCCGCAGCCCGCCGGTGACCCGTTCCAGCGCGGCCCGGGTGGTGATCTTGGCCGCGGAGTCGTTGAGCTGCCCGAGGCCGCGGGCGGCGTGCCGGATCTGCAGCCGGGGCGACTCCTTCTCGCCGATCTTCTCGGCCTCGGCGGCCTTGTCGAGGTCGTCCATGATCAGGACGAGCTGGGTCAGCCGGGCGCGCAGGGCGAGCGCGTCCGCGTCCACGCTGAGCTGGTCGAGATCGCCTGGACCGACCTCCAGGCCGCGGGCGGCGCGGGCTCGCTGCTCGGCGGTGCGGGCTGCCAGGCCCGGGACGGCCTGGAGGTTCTGGTCGGCCTCGCGGGCCGACCACATGCCGGCCTTGCTCGCGCCGGCGCGGGTGGCCTGCTGGCCGGCCACGCCGCCGATCGCCGAGTCGAGGCTCTGCTGGGTCAGCGCGTACGGCAGGTCGGCGTGCAGCCGGGCGGCGTTGGCGAGGGCGGGCGCCAGCGAGCGGGGCAGGTGGGAGGCGCCCAGCGCCGCACCGTAGGCGACCAGCACCCGGATCTGCGGCATGACCGACCCGGCGAGGTCGCGCTCGGCGAGCTTGCCGGTCTTGAGCGCGTCGAGCTGCCCGACCAGTACCCCCACCGGCTCGGCCACCAGCGCCACCGCCTCTTCCTGGGCGAGCACCAGCGCACCCCACCGAGTCACCGCGGCGGGATCGGTGGTGACTTCCTCGCTGCGGCGACCGACGAAGGCGATCGCGCCTTCCAGTTGGGTGCCGGCGGCGCCCCAGGCGGCCAGCTTCCGCTGCAGGTAGGGCAACTGGATGCGCAGCAACTCCAGGGCCTTGGCGACCTCGGCCTTGCTGCGGGTGCCGCCGGACGCCGGGGCCTGGGCGAGGGCGACCTCGTCGGCGAAGCCGGTCTGGCCGAGTTCGTTGACCGTTTCGATGCGGGGGTCGCCGGAACGCAGCAGATCGGGGACGACCGGCACCCAGAAGTAGGGCGGGCTGGCGTTCGTCCGGATTCGCAGCAGCAGTTCGGCGTTGAGGTCGTAGGGGGAGATCCAGCGGCTCTGGATCAGCATGTTGGCCACATCGTCCGGGGTCGGGTCGGCCGGTGACCAGACCCGGATCCAGTTCCGCACCGTCCGGTCCTGCTCGCCGAGCCAGCTGAACTGCAGATCGCGGGGGCCGCCGACCGCCCGTTTCCCGTCCACGTTGTCCTTGCCGGAGTCGCCCTTGGCGGTGCGCAGCTGACCGGGGACGGCCAGTGCCGCGAGCACCACGTCGTCCAGCGGCAGGCTGGTCACTACGACGGTGTCGGCGAGCTTGCGGCGAGCCTTGTCGCTGAGTTCGAGCAGGGCGAGGAAGCGGCCGCCCATCCGGTACAGCGAATCCAGGATCTTCGGGTACAACGCGCTCGCGATCGCGCTGCCGACGGCGGCCTGCCAGGCGTCCGGGCCGCGCGGGCCGTAGAGGTAGTGCCAGCCGTGGCTGCCATGGTCGGTGGTGAAGTCGAGCGCGGTGAGTTGCCGCTCCATCTCCGTCCGAGCCTGAGTGACCAGACCGGGGGTGGGTGGCGGCGTGCCGGTGTCGAGCCGGTGGTACGCCTCGGGTTCCTGCGGCGGCAGGCCGCGGGCGGTGTCGATCAGCTGGGCGAGGTGGAGGCCGGGCAGCAGTTCACGCAGCGAGTTGGCGGCGATGCCCTTGTCCGCGTTGAGGTGGGCGCGGAACTCGCGGGCGAGCACCGTCCATGGCTGGGCGTCCGCCAGCCAGGTCAGCCGGGGATGCGGGTCCGGCAGCTTGACCGTCGTGAGCAGGCCTTCGATCGCGTCGAGGATCGCCTTGCGGTGGAGGTGGGCATAGCCGGCCGCGGTGACCTGGTGCGGATCGTCCACCTTGTTCGTCGGAGGGGCGCGCATGAGCGCGACCCGGGACGCGCCGCCGGTCTGCTGCGCGACGTGGGTGGCTTCGTGGGCCATGAGACCGATATCGGAGGGGCTCTCGCCCGCGCCCAGCACGACATCGCTTCCCAGCGTGAAGGCCCGGGCTCCCACCGCGGCGGTGGCCTCGGCCGCTGCCGGACCGGTGTGGACGCGCAGGGAGCCCAGGTCGCTGCCGACCTCGCCCTCGAGCCGGGTCCGCATCGCCGGGGCGACCGGTCGGCCCCCGGCCAGCCCGCCGGCCACCTTCCCGGGAAGCCCGCCGGGCACGGTGGCCGGTCGACCGGCAGCCGCCGGTGCCCGACGGACGGCTGGGGCCCGGCCGGCCCGCGCCGCGACGGCGGCCGCCTCCCGCTCGGCCGCCTCCCCCGGGGCGGTGACCCGGACACCGGCCCGTGCCAGCGCGGCGATCGTCCCCCGGTTGCCGAGACCGCTGTTCACCGCCGCGCGCGCCAGGTGATGGACGGAGGTCGCGGGGCCGCGAGGACGTTGGCGCGCCGGAGCCGGCGCGGGCCTGGGAACTCGCGCGGTGGCCGAGGGGGATGCCGGCGTCGGGACGTACTCCCGCATGGCTCCACGCTAGGAACCTTCGGTGGGACCCGGCAGGCCCATCCGGGCAGCCTTTGGGGGCCGCTGTTGTCCAGGGCGGCAGGCCGACGCAGAATTGCCCGATGACGGCGATGCCGCAGGCCAGCGCCTCCGTCGCCGAGCGGCGATGGGCGTACCTGTGCGGGGTGATCGGCGGAGTCGCCGGGATGGCGGTCTCCGATCTCGCCGCCTATCTGGTCGCTCCGGCCGGCGCGCCGGTCGAGGCGGTCGGGTCGATGATCATCGACCTGCTGCCGTCCGGGCTGGTCAACTGGGGCAAGGAGACGCTCGGCACGGCGGACAAGCCGGTGCTGCTGGCGATCATCGCGCTGGGCGTGCTGGCGCTCAGCGGCCTGGCCGGCCGGCTGGAGTGGCGCCGGCCCTACGCCGGGCTGCCGGTCTTCGTGGCCGTCGCGCTGGCCGGGTTGATCGCGGTCGGCACAGGTGGATCCTGGCCGTGGAGCGCTTTCCCCACGCTGCTGGGGCTGCTGGCCGGCTATCTGATTCTGCGGATGCTGCTGGAGCGACTGCGGCAGTGGGTGACGGAGTCGTCCGGCGATCCCGCGTCCGGCGACCTCTCCCGCCGCACCTTCCTGATCCGGGCCGGCGTGCTGGCGCTGGCGGCGAGCGCCGGCGCGGTCGTGGGCCGTGCTCTGCAGGCGACCGGGAGCGTCATCGAGCAGGTGAAGACCGCTTTCCGGCTGCCGGTGCCGGTCAGCCGGGATCCGGTGCCGAAAGGGGCGGATCTGGCGCTGGCCGACCTTTCGCCCTATCTGACGCCCAATGCCGAGTTCTACCGCATCGACACCGCGCTGCGGCTGCCCATCGTCGCCGCCGAGGACTGGTCGCTGACCATCACCGGGATGGTCGAGCAGGAGGTCACCCTGACCTTCGCCGAGTTGCTGGCCAAACCCCTGGTCGAGCATGTCGCCACCTTGACCTGCGTCTCCAACGAGGTGGGTGGCGGCCTGGTCGGCAATGCCGGCTGGCTGGGGTACCCGATCCGTGAACTGCTCGCCCAGGCGCGGCCGTTGCCCGGGGCGGACATGGTGCTCTCGCGGAGTCAGGACGGCTGGACGGCCGGCACCCCGTTGTCGGCTTTGACCGACCCCGGACGCGAGGCGCTGCTGGCGGTCGGGATGAACGGCGAGCCGCTGCCGGTGGAGCACGGCTTCCCGGTGCGGATGGTCGTCCCCGGGCTCTACGGCTACGTTTCGGCCACCAAGTGGGTGCGAGAACTCAAGGTGACCACCTTCGCCCAGGACATGGGCTACTGGACGCCCCGCGGCTGGTCGGCGCTCGGACCGGTGAAGACCGCCTCCCGGATCGACGTTCCACGGAGGGGAGTGGTGGCGGCCGGCGAGGTGGTGGTCGCGGGCGTCGCGTGGGATCAGCACACCGGTATCGAGCGGGTCGAGATCGGTATCGACGGCGACTGGCACGAGGCGGAACTCGCCGAGGTGACCGGCCCGGATACCTGGCGGCAGTGGTTCTACCGCTGGGACGCCGCTCCCGGCGAGCACCGGCTGTCGGTGCGAGCCACCAACGCCGACGGCGAACTGCAGACCGAGGCGGAGGCGTCGCCGGCACCGGACGGGGCGACCGGCTGGCACACCATGACCGTCCAGGTCGGCTGACCTCGGGCGGCGGCTTCGACAGGCTCAGCCAACGTTCCATGAACTTCTCGAACGTTCCCTGAGCTTGTCGAAGGGCCCCCGAGCGTCGTGAAGGTCCCTGAGCTTGTCGAAGGGT
>JAPUEM010000017.1:30608-48440 GCA_027492575.1 Propionicimonas sp. | reverse complement strand
CCCTGAGCTTGTCGAAGGGTTCACGCCTCCGGGTCAGCCAGCGCCGCGGCCGCGGACGCGTTCCGCCGGGCGTACTCGCGGTCGGTGGCCAGGGTGGTCGCGTGCGGTGCGTCCGGCTCGGTGACGAGCAGGTCGGCCAGCCGTCCGAACAGGTCCGCCGCGAGCCGGTGGTCCCCGGCGGCGTAGGCGGCGCGCGCGTCCGCGTCCAGCGCCTCGGCGGCGTCGAAATCGAGCGGGATCGGCGCCGAGCCGACCGGCCGGATCAGGTCGTACAGGGCGTACGGCCCATGCTCCAGGGGCGTCAGGAACGGCCCTTCGACAGGCTCAGGCATCGGTGCGTGGTCGGGGGAGGGCTTCATGAGAGATGACTTCCTGCGTCGAACCAGTCCTTGAGCTTGGGGGCGTTGTCCTTCAGGTAGGTGGGGTCGTTGTGCCACAACGAGAAGGCCTCGGCGTAGAACTCCTCCGGCTTGCCGGGCCAGTTCTGCTTGGCGTAGCTGGTCAGCGGCGGGATCTTGTTCTTGGTCACGAAGTCGACGAAGGCCGCCAGCCGGGAGGACTTCTCGTCCTTGGTGACCTTCGCCTCGTCCTTCTTCCGTTCGGCCAGCGCGGCCTTGGCGGCCTCGAGCTTGGTGAAGGCGGTCGCCCTGTCCTGCGACGCGGATTGCAGGGTGTCCTGGGCGGTGACGACATCGGCGAGGTCGGCGGAGGCGGCATGCCCGGCGGGCAGCGCCGCCGCCTCCTTGTCCCGCGCCGCGATGGCCTTCTCGGCGGCCTCCTTCTGCTTGGTGAACTGGTCGACCTTGCTGCCCTTGGAGTAGGCGTCGATGGTGGTGGTCGCCCGCTGGACGGCCCCCACGTACGCCCGGGCGGAATCCTGATCCTTCTTCGGGTACTTCGCGATCTTCGGGTTGGCGGTGTTGAGCGCGGTGCTCAGACCGGTCGTGGCGGTGTTGACGGCGGTCTGGCGGGAGTTGAGCGCGAAGGTGTCGTTGTTCACCTCCGCCTGGGCCTTCGCCGAGGCGAATTGGGCGTCGCGGCGGTTCTTGCCCTCCACAGCGTGCCCGGCCTCGTGGACGATGGTGCCGAAGCTCGCCACCGCCGCGTCGGAGGCGTCGCCGATGAAACCGATCGCGTCATTGGCGAAGGCGGCGTCGGCCAGGTGCAGCGACTCGGAGCGGCTGGCCACCGAGGCGGTGGTGTCCGAACCCGGGGTCACGCTGATCTCGTGGCGGAACTGCCCGTCCAGCGAGTCGCCGTCCGGGCTGGTGATGGTCCGCTCCCGGACGAGCTTCACGCCGCTCAACGCGCCCCGTTCGGCCGGGCTCAGCCGGGAGATCGCGGCGTGCACCTTGTTGAGTTCGGGCAGGCTCCAGGTGGCGGTGCCGTTCTCGACCGCGCTGAAGCCGAGCGCCTTCAGCGCGGCGATCGCCGCCGCCTCGTCGGCGAAGGAGTTGGGGACGGCCACCGGCCCACGGTTGAGCAGGATGGCGGTGGCGTTGCCGGAGCCGTCGATCTTGACGCTGACCTGGCCCTGCGGCGTCTTGCCGTCCTTGGCCGGGCCGATCTCGGTGACCACGTCGATCTCGCCGCCCCAGTGGCTGCGCTCGGCGCGTTGCAGCAGGACGTTCCACACGTACAGCTCCTCGGGGGCGCCGACCGTGACCCCCTTGACGTCGACCGTCTTGCCGAGCTCCGGGTCGGGCTTCGCATCCTGCTTGGCCTTGATCTCGGCGCGGATGGTGGCCATGGTGGTGCCCTGGGCCGGTGGGTTGAACTTCTGGCCGCCGGTGTCGTACATCATCACGCTGCTGCCCGGGCCGCCCGCGCCGCCGTGCCCGCTTCCGCTGGCGCCGCCGATCGTGGTGGGGCCGTCCAGCGAGGCCCAGGTGCGCGGACCGATGATGGCATCCACGTCCAGGCCGTGGCTGCGCTGGTAGTCGAGGGTCGCCTGGCGGGTGAGCGGACCGAAGATGCTGTCGACCGCCAGCGGGGGAGCGGCGCCGTGGGCGTTCAGCCGCTCCTGGGCATGGGCGACGTCCGCCCCGGTGCTGCCGTAGCGGATCATCCGCCGGGTCGGCGCGGGCTCGGGCACCGTCGTGGGCGCAGCCTGTTCCAGGAGGGCGATGGTGGCGCGGTTGCCGAGCCCGGCGACCGGCAGCCAGGACGGCGGCGCCGGCTCACGGGGTGCGGTCACCGGCGGCGCGGCCGCGGGTTGCGTCTGCTCGGCCTCCTGCGGCTCGCGCAGCAACTGTCGTCGTCTGGCCATCAGGTCTCTCCCGGTCCGCGGAAGTTCGGTCCGGCATCCCAGCTGTCGTTGCGCAGGGATTCGGTGTTACAGGTCTTACACATCGGCTGCAGGTTCGCCAGGCTGTTGTACCAGCCCTGCCGGACCGACTGGATGGTGTCGAGCCCGCGCGGGCTGCCGGCCACCGGGTCACCGGACTGAAAGTGGCCCACCGTCGGCACCCTGTGGTCGATGGTGCCCAGCCGCTTCTCCACCGGCTGCCCGCCCAGGCTGCTGATCGCCCCGGTGTCGGAGAAGATCTGGCCGCACTCGGCGCAGCGGTAGACGTCGAAGTTCGGCGGGCAGGTCGTCCCCGGGTTCGCCTGCTGCCACGGCCCCTTCATGGCTGTCACCGCGGTGTTCCAGCAGGTGGTGTTGGCGCCACCGCTCCAGCTGCCGTAGAACAGCTGCCGCCAGTTCTTGCGGTACTCGTCGGCGATCGCGCCCTCGGCGACGTACTTCGACGGGTGCCCGAAGTCGCTGAGATCCGACATGTGATGGGCCTGCCCCAGCGCCTGCAGCTTGGTGCGGGCCGCCTGCAGCCGGGTCACGAAGCGTTTGGGCAGCCGGCGGCGGGTCTTGCCGCTGGGCAGCGGCTCGGCCCAGGCGGTCGCGATGTCCGCCTGAAGCTGGGTGACCTCCGCCTGCAGCGCGTTCAGTTCGCCCTTGATGCCGTCCGGGCACTTCGGGTCGCCCAGCGTGGCGCCGATCTTGCCGAGGATCTGGCCGGATTGGCTCGACGCCATGAAGACCGCGACCTGACCGCCGGCCTCGGCGAACCAGAGCTCGTGCGGCGACCCGTCCATGGGCACGTCGTCGTGGGCGGTCGGCAGGTCGACCTCCTCGCCGGCCTCCTCCTCGGTCGGCTGCTCCTCCGGCGGGGTGTTCTTGCCCAGCCCGAGCGCGTTGAGGGCCGCCTCGCCGAGCCGCAGCGCCTGCCGGATGAGCCAGATGACCGCGTCCTTGATCGCCTGGCGCAGCCCGTTGATGATCTCGACGATCTTCTCCGGGATGTCGCCCAGGCCCACCTGGCTGGCCAGGAAGCCGATCGCCACCGGAATCGCGGCGGCCAGGCCGCCCTCGAGCATGGTGGCCCCGGGGGCGATGTTGCCGGCCGCGATCGCGGCGATGGTGTCGACGTAGGTCTTCACGATCTGCAGGATCTCGGTGACGTACTCGATCACCGACTGCACCGCCCGGTAGAAGGCGATGCAGCTGTTGATCACGGCCATCACGCCGGTCGGGTCGAGCATGGAGAGCACCTTGGCGATGGCCGCGTCGATGATGTTGCTGACCAGCCAGTCCTTGGCCATGCCCAGGATGGTGTCCCACAGGTTGCCCAGCTGGGTGCTGAGGTACTCCCAGACGGCCACCATGCCGCGCTGCTGAACGTCAGAGATGAACGCCCAGGCCTGGCCGAGCTTGTCGATCGCGCCGCGGATCAGCGCCACCTTCTCGGCCCCGATCACCTCGGTGAGGCACTCCCACAGGAAGTCCACCGACAGGCCCATCACGTCCATCGCCAGTTTCAGGATGGATTCGCCGGAGAGTTCGGTCGGGATCTCGATGCCCAGCCCCTTCAGGCCGCGGAAGAGCCAGTCGGCCAGCCCCTGCACCAGGTGGGTGAGGATGTTGTCGAAGAACTGCGAGAAGCCCTGCTTCAGCGCTGCCAGCAGGTTGTTCAGGAAGCCGACCGGGTCGGCCTGGATGTTGTCCAGCGCCTGCTGCACGCCGGCGATGATGCTGCCCAGCAGGTCGCTGGGGAAATTCATCAGGCGCAGGATCAGTTCCAGCACCACCTGGACGACGGTCGCCGCGAACGAGATGATCCGCGACAGCGGCTCGCCGAACTGGTCGATCACCCGCATGATGCAGCCGATCGGGTCGAGGAAGTCGCTCAGGCTGAGGCTGTCCCAGATGGCCGTGAAGGTGCCGGTGATGAGCTCCCAGGAGATGTTGAGCCGCTCCATCTCCGACTCGATCTTGCCGGCGGCCTCGGCGATGACTCCGGATTCGGCCAGCTGGGCGTAGGTCTCCGGGCCGGCGATCAGCTCGATGAAGCCACCGATCAGGTTCTCCGCGTTGCGTTCGACCCCGGCGCCGGTGAACGGGTTCGCGCCGAGAATCACCGTGAGCAGCTTGAAGCCGCGCATGGTGTGCGCCTTCTCGCTCAGCCACTCCAGCAGCGAGTCGCGGACGAAGACCAGGATCTGCGCGATCAGATTCGACCCGAAGGCGACCACGTCGCTGAACAGGGCGACCGCACGGTTCGCCAGATCGGGCAGGGTGTCGAGCAGGTTCGGCAGGTTGGCCGGCGAGATGGCGTCCCAGGCATCGCTGAAGAGCTGGCCGGCTCGTCCGATCAGGCTGAGGAAGACGGCGATCTGGCCGTCCACCCAGTCGGCGGTCTCCTGCAGGGTGCCGCGCTCGGTCATCTGCGCCAGCACCTCGTCCTGCCCGATCAGGGTGAGGAAGTCGGCGATGATCTCGGCGGTGGAGGCGGTGACGTCGGCGCCGGTGAGCGGGTTGTAGTGCATCACCTTGGTGGCCAGGTTCCAGACCGGAGCCAGCGCGCCCTCGATCAGGTAGGGCTCCACGATGGGGACGATGGCGTCGCGGACGGCCTGGATGAGCTGGTCGACCAGGTCGCCGATGGCGGCGCGGATGTCGGCCAGGAAGGCGTTGATGTAGCCGCGGACGATCGCCACGTTGCCGTCGATGCGGTTGGCCACGGTGAACCGGTCCCAGGCGGCGTCGATGTCCTCGCCGATCCGGGAGACCGTGATGCGGTGTGCGGCGAGGGTGGTGGTCACCACCGTCCAGGCGGAACTCAGCAGATCCATCGCCTTGAGGACGACCGCCACGCCGGGGCCGAACGGCCCGGCCAGCAGCAGGGTCTCGACGGCATTGTCGAGTTCCAGGCTGACCGGCTGACCGGTGAGCGGATCCTGCCCGATGGCCGCGGCGACGAGGGTGTAGCCGGGGATGCTGCGCACCACCGAGCGGACCTCGTCCAGGATGAAGTCGGGGATGAGGCTGTCGTCCTCGGTCTCCTCGCGCGCCAGCGCGCCGGGAGTCTGCTGGACGACGTGGGTCGCCTCATGTGCCATCAGGGCGACGTCGTCAGTCCGTTCGCCGGGGCCGAGCACGACATCGCTGCCGATCGTGAAGGCACGTGCGCCCACCGAGGTCGCGGCGCGAGCAGCAGCGGGTCCGCTGTGGACGCGCATCCCGCTCAGATCAGCGCCGAGGGTGGGTTCGATCCGGTCGCGCACTCCTGGGGCGACCGGGCTGCCACCGGAGAAGCCGGCGGCTACGACGGGGGGCAGTCCGGCGGGTGGCCCGCGGGGCATGGCGGGCGAGTTGCGCTGGACCGCGCGAGCCTTGGGCATCGCGGGTGCGACCTGGTCTGTGGGCGTGTCGTCGGCTGCCCGCGCGAGCGGGGTCTGGGCGAAGCCGGGACGGGGGGAACGCCCTGGTTCGCGGAGTGCCCGGGCCGCCATCGCCGGACGAACGGCGGCATGGACGCCGGAGGCGGTGGCCAGCGTGGTGGCCGCCGGCTGAACTGCGGGCCTGCGGGCAACCGTCTCCTCGGCCGGCGCGACCGCCACGACCGGTGCCGGCGCCGGGGCGCGGACGACCGCGTCCGCCACGGCGGTGGCCTCCCGCTCCACCTGATCGCTGGGGGAAGTGACCCGCACCCCGGCCTGGGCCAGGGTGGCGATGGTCGCCCGGTTGCCCATCCCGCGTCCGCCGTTATCCCGGGCGAGCTGGCGCACCGGGCCGGCGGCGGGCGTCCGCACCGGCTGGCGGATCGGCGTCCGCGCAACCGGGACCGGCCGCGCCGGGCTCGGCGACGCGACCTCGGGCGCAGGCAGATGCTCCCGCATAGCCGCACCCTAGACCCGGCCGATCGCCGCCGGATAGGTCCGCCGGGGCAACCAACCGGGTAACCGGCGGCTTTGCACTTTCGGCTGTCCTTGTTGCCCTGTCGGGCATGCCTGGGACGGGCGCACTGTGGGCGGTAGCACGACAGGAGGTCGAGATGGCGAAAGTGGCCGTGGGGGACTTCGACGCGATGCTCGCGATCGGCATCCGCGACGTGGTCACGGCCAGCCGGATGGATGTCATCCACCGGCCCACCGACGCGATGCTGGACTATCTGCGCGACTGCCTTCCCCGGCTGATCGTCCTGGATGCCAGCGCTCCCGGATCGGCGGAGGTGGTACGGCGCATCGTCACCGAACACCCGAGCATCCAGGTGGTCACCTGCTCCGCCACCGACCCGAGGCTTCGGGTCTATCCACCCTTCCACAACGGAGAGTCCTTCGAGGCCTCCCTCACCGATCTACCCCTCGACGGCTGACCCCGCCAATCCAAGGAGGACCACTCATGGCGACCAGTTATGCGACACCCGGCATCTACATCGAAGAACGACCCTCCGGGTCGATGCCGATCCAGGGGGTCGGCACCGCCATCGCGGCGTTCGTCGGCCTGACCGACACCTACAACCCGGCCGAGGGCGACCCCGACGACAGCGCGGGCGTCCAGCCCCAGCTGGTCACCAGCTGGCCGCAGTACGAGCGGATCTACGGCGGCTGCGATTCGGGTGCGCTGCTGCCGTACGCGGTGCGCGGCTTCTTCGACAACGGCGGGACGATGGCCTACATCGTCCGGGTCTCCGGACGCGGCGCCGCCCAGCCCGCCACGCTGGCGCTCACCGCCGCCGGCAACGCCGAGATCCCCGCCTTCACCGTGGTGGCGGCCGTGGACGACGCCACCGGCTACGAGGTCGAGGTGGTGCGCAGCCCGGCCCCGGACGGCGACGGCGAGGGTGAGCCGCCGGCTCCCGAGTTCGCCATCAAGGTGCTCCGCAACGGCCAGCAGGTCGAGGAGGTCACCGGGCTGAGCTTCACCAAGTCGCCCAAGGTGCTGGAGAAGGCGATCAACGACCAGGCCAAGGCGATCCGCGTCCAGGTGCAGAACGTCGGTGGCGTCGCCCTCGCCGAGCGCACCCCGGCCGCGGGACGCTACCCGCTGCGCCAGGCGGCGCCCGACCAGATCGAGCCGATGGCGCTGGCGGGTTCGGAGACCGATCGCACCGGCTACCAGGGCCTGGTCATCGCCGACGACGTGACGATCGTCGCCGTGCCCGACCTGATCACCCTCACCACCCGGGCCGACGGCAGCTTCGACTCCGAGTCGTACATCGCCTTCCAGGCCACCCTGGCCGACTGGGCGGCTGCCAGCGGCAAACGCATGGCCATCCTCGACCCACCGCCCGGGCTGAATGCCACCGGTGCCGCCGAATGGCGCGAGAAGCTCGGCAAGGACACCGCCTTCGCCGCCGCCTACTACCCGAACGTGGTGGTGCCGAACCTCTCCAGCGCCAAGGGCGCCAACGGCCCGCGCTTCCTGACCGTGCCGCCGTCGGGTCACATCGCCGGCATCTGGGCCCGGACGGACGCGGTCCGCGGCGTCCACAAGGCGCCCGGCAACGAGGAACTGCGCGGCGTCATCGGCTTGGAGACCAAGCTCAGCGACGGCGAGCAGGGCCTGCTCAACCCGATCGGCGTCAACTGCCTGCGCAACTTCGGCACCTTCGGGCTGCGGGTCTGGGGCGCCCGGACGCTGGCCATGACCGACCCGAGCTGGCGCTACATCAACGTACGCCGGCTGTTCAACTACATCGAGGAATCGATCCGCCGGGGCACCCGGTGGGCGGTCTTCGAGCCGAACGACACCGCGCTGTGGGCACGGGTGAAGCGCAATGTCGGCTACTTCCTGCGCGGCCTGTGGATGCAGGGGGCCCTGGTCGGCGCGACGCCCGAACAGGCCTTCTACGTGATCTGCGACGAGTCGAACAACCCGCCGTCGTCGGTGGCCGAGGGCAAGCTCATCGTCGACATCGGCGTGGCGCCCAGCCGTCCGGCAGAGTTCGTCGTCTTCCGGATCAGCCAGTGGCAGTCCGGCGATTCCACCAGCGAATGAGGAGCTGACCGATGCCCGACCTGACCACCACCTTCAAGTTCGCCCTCGAGGTGGACAACGTGAACCTCGGCTACTTCCGCAAGTGCGCCGGGATCGAATCCGAGACCGAGATCATCGAGTTCAAGGAGGCCACCAACGAGGGCCGCATGGTCATCCGCAAGGTGCCCGGCGCCATGAAGTGGTCCGACATCACCCTCGATCGCCGCATCGACAGCTCGAAGTCGCTGTGGGATTGGCGCAAGCAGGTGATCGACGGCGATGTGGACGGAGCCCGCCGGAACGGCTCGATCATCGCCTACGACTCCCAGGGCGCCGAGGTCGCCCGGTGGAACTTCGAGGCCGGCTGGCCCTCGAAGTGGAAGGGCGCCGACTTCGACGCCACCACCAACGACATCGCCACCGAGAGCGTCACGATCACCCACGAAGGGCTGGTGAGGGCCTGATGGGCTTGCAGACCGAGTACCCGTTCACGCTGCCGAAGGGCTACGTCGACGACGAAGGGGTGCTGCACCGCCGCGGGGTGATGCGGCTGGCCTGCGCCCGCGACGAGATCGACCCGTTGCGGGACGCCCGGGTGAAGGAGAACGAGGCCTACGCCAGCGTGATCGTGCTGGCCAAGGTGATCACCGAACTCGGCAGCCTGCGGCAGGTCAACACCAAGATCGTGGAGGGTCTGTTCGCCTCGGACTTCAACTATCTGCAGGATTTCTACCGGGTGATCAACTTCGGGGATCCGGCCGTGCTGGAGGCGCTGGGGGAGGGCATCCCTTTTCCTCCGGAGGTACTGAGCCCTGGGTGATCGAGCATCTGGCCGGCCTGGAGACCCACTACGACCAGCAGGCGATCTGGGACGAGGTCTCCTACCTGGCCTACCACCTGCACTGGAGCCTGGATCAGCTGCTCGACCTCGAGCACGGCGACCGGGTGCGGCTGGTCGAGCAGGTGGCCGGGTTGAACCGACGGGCATGGGAGGAGGCGAGAGATGGCTGAGACCGGGCTGGCCGCCAGGCAGGCCGACCCGCCGTTCGCCGCCGCGTTCAGCTTCAGCGTGGACGGCGTGGAGCTCGGCCGGTTCACCGAGATCTCCGGGCTGGCGGTCACCATGGCCGTGGAGGAGATCGTCGAGGGCGGCAACAACGAGTCGGCGGTGAAGCTGCCGGGCCCGCTGAGCTGGCCCAATCTCGTCCTGAAACGTGGCCTGACCAGCGACGACGCCCTGCTGAAGTGGATGCTCGGCTATTCCGGGGAAGGCTTCGCCGCCACCGGACGCAGTGCCACCAAGCGACTGGCCACGATCACCCTCTACAGCAGTAGTGGAAAGCCCGCTCGCCGCTGGAGCGTGCGGGACGCCATGCCGGTGCGCTGGACCGGTCCGCAGTTCGCCGCCGATGGCGGCGCCCTGGCAGTCGAGGAACTGGAGGTGTGTCATGGCGGCTTCACGGTCGAGTAGGCGCCCGCCGCTGACCAGTTCGGCAGTGGCCGGACGCCGTCGCCTGGGCATGGCCTCGCACCACTCCGGCCTGCGCCGCTGGCGCGCGGGCGAACGATCCCTAGGCCTTTCTAGACGACCCCTGAGCCCCTACCTGCGATCCCTGAGCTTGTCGAAGGGTCGCCCGCTCGCCGGCCCCGGTCTGCGCGCCACGCTTCCCCTGGATGAGCTCCCGCTGCGCCAACGCGGCGGCTGGTCACGGCGCCGCCGCCGCTACGGACTGGCGACCGCCCACGAACCGCTGCTCCCGCGCGCAGCGTCGACGCCCAGGCGTCCGTCCTTGCTCGCTCGGCATCACCTGGCTTTGGGCATCTCCGCCACGCCCCGAGCGAGCCAAGCAGTCCATGTCGATGACCTGCCCACGGCGCCCGGCCTGGTCGGACCGCGGCTCGAGATCCCGGATCAAGTCCGGGATGACGGTGGATGGATTGGTCTCGCCGGTGCGCGGATACCTTCCCCTCGGCCCTCCGCGAGGCCCAGCGGACGACCCTTCGAGACTCGCGCCATGCGCGACCTCAGGGATCGTCGTGGGCCTGCGGCCGGCGACGACAGCAGGCGGCCCGCGGCGCACGTTGAACGCCCGACCCAACCACGTCATCCCGGACTTGATCCGGGATCTCCCAGCGACCACGCTGCGAGCAGCGCCGTCCCACCCCAACCCGACCTCGCCACCTTCCCGGTCGTCGGCCGCGCGATCCGGCTCAGCCGCATGTTCCCGGTGAACCGGGCCGTCAGTCGGTCGCGACCGCTCGTCCCCCGGGTCGAGCAGTCCGGCAGGCCTCGCCCGCCGGCCCCGCCGGCACCCACCCAACCGCCGGCCCACCGCCACCCCGCCGCCGAGCCCCACCTGCCCCCCGAGCAGGCCTGGCAGGCCGCCACCGCCGAGCAGCCGCTGGAGACCCCGCGTCCGCTGCCCGCCAGCTGGCAGCCGCTGGCCCGGCGCCTGGCCGGCAGCCCGAACGTCCGCTACACCACCGGAGCGGCCACCCGGGCGGCACTGGCCGCCAGCCGGGCGCTGGGTGCGACCACGAACCGGGTGATCCACCTCACCCGCGAACCGGTGGCCGCCGACCTCGAAGTGGTGGCGCACGAGCTGGCCCACGCCCGCAGCTCCCTGGTGCGGCCCCGCTTCCTGGCCGCCGACCACCGTCACGGCGATGCCGACGAGCAGGCCACCCGGCAGACCACCAGCCAGGCGCTGGCCGCCGCGCACCCGGCCCCCGAAGTGGCCCGCCTGCCGGTCGGTGGGGCAGCCGTCCTCGTCGCTCGGACTCCCGCTCCGGCGGCCCACCACGCGGCCGGAAGCATCCCGTCCGGCACGACGACCTCGGCGCCGGATGCCGGCGTCCTGGCCCGTGAAACCGCGCCCGCGCAGCCCGCCCCGTCCGCGGCCGGGTCGCCGTCGTCCGCCGCTCCGGCCGGCCAGGCCGCCGCACCGATCGACTACGACAAGCTGGTCGGCTTCCTCGACCGCTGGCTGGGCAAGGAACTCGAACGCCGTGGCGGCCGGTACCAGGGGGTCTTCTGATGGGTCTGGAGAAGGCACAGCTGACCCCGGAGAGCGGTCCGCCGATCCCGTGCATGTTCAACCCGGCCGAGATCTCGCTGTCGAAGTCGAACTCGTGGAAGGCCACCGAGTCCAAGGGCACCAATGCCCCGACCCTGGAGTTCCAGGCCGGCACCTCGGCCACGATCAGCCTCAACCTCGTCTTCGACACCTCGCTGACCGGGCAGGACGTCTCCACCCACACCAACAAGCTCTTCGACCTGATGAAGGTCGACCCCTCGCTGCCCGGCGCCACCAGCAGCAACAACGCCGCCCGTCCGCCCTGGGTGAAGCTGGAATGGGGCTCCACGCACACCTTCAAGGCCGTCCTGGAGCGCCTGGCGGTGCGCTACACCTACTTCGACGACCGTGGGACGCCGCTGCGCGCCAAGGCCGATCTCTCGCTCAAGCAGTACGAGGACGAGGAGTCCTACCCGCTGCAGAACCCGACCTCGTTCACCCCCCGTCCGCACCGCACCCACACCCTGGTGGCCGGCGACACCCTGGACCGGCTGGCCGCCCGCTACTACCGCGACGCCACGGCGTGGCGGCGGATAGCCGAGGCCAACCGGGTGCTGGATCCGCTGGAGCTGCCGATCGGCAGCGTCCTGGTGATCCCCGAGCCGGCGGTGCGCAACCGTGGCTGAGAACAGGCTGGGGCTCGCGGTCGTCAAGGTGGACGGCCGGGAACTCGCTGCCGACGCCTACCGGCGGCTGGCCACCGTCCGGGTGGAGGAATCGACGGCCCTGCCCGACTTCATGGAGTTGCGGTTCACCGACCCCACCTTCGACCTCTTCGACGCGGGCACGCTGGAGGTCGGCGCCCGGATCGAGATCGCGCTGCGCGCCGAAGGCGACCCGGTGATCGTCAGCAGCGGCGAGATCACCGCGGTCTCGGTCGAGCCCGGCCTCACCGGACGCCACGAGTTCGTCGTCACCGCGATGGATCTCAGCCATCGGCTGGCCCGTGTCCCGAAACGGCGCACCTTTGTCTCGATGTCGGATGCCGACATCGCCGACCAGATCGCCGCCGAGTACTCGCTGACCGCGCAGATCGACCGCGGCGGAGTCACCCACGACCACGTCCTGCAGGCCAACGAGACCGACCTGGCCTTCCTTCGCCGGCGGGCCGTCCGCAACGGCCAGTCGGTCTGGGTGACCGGCGAGACCCTGCACGTCGCCCGCCGATCGCCGGGCAGCCACGTCCCGAAGCTGACGTGGGGGGCGAACCTGCTGGAGTTCGACGCCCGGTTCTCCAGCTCCGAACGGGCCGACCAGGTGGAGGTGCGGGCCTGGGACGCGGTCGCCAAGCAGGCCATCGTCGGCACCGCCAGCGATCCGGACGCCCGCACCGACGCCCAGGCCTCCGACAAGGCCATCAACGGTGCCAAGGATGCCTTCGGCAGGATCGAGCGGACCTCGGTGGCGGTCGTCGTCGCCGACCAGCAGGAGGCGGACGCGGTCGCGACCGCGCTGCTCGCCCGCAGCGCCGACGACGGGGTGCTGCTGCGCGGGGTCGCGGTGGGGGATCCGGAGATCGCGGCCGGCGACCAGATCGAACTCGAGGAGGTCGGCCAGCGGCTGGCCGGACGGTACACCGCCACGGCCGTCACCCACCGGTGGAGTTCCAGTGAGCCCTACACCACCCAGTTCACCTGCGGCCCGCAGCTGCCGGCCGGCCTGGCCGACCTGGTCGCGCCGCCGCAGTCGGAGCTGCGCGCGGTGCTGCCGCATCTGATGGCCGCGCAGGTGACGAATACCGACGATCCGCTGCAGCTGGGCCGGGCCAAGGTGAGCCTGCCCTCGCTCAGCGCCCAGGACGAGAGCTGGTGGGCGCGGGTGATCGTCCCGGGTGGCGGGCCGAACCGGGGCATCCAGTGGCTGCCCGAGGTGGGCGACGAGGTGGTGGTCGGCTTCGAGCAGGGCGACCCGACCCGTCCCTACGTGCTCGGTGGCGTGTGGAACGACTCCGACCCGCCCCCCGAACCGGATGCCGCGCAGAACGGCCGGACCGAACGCTGGGCCTTCGTCACCCGCAAGGGCACCAAGGTGATCCTGCACGACGACCCGACCGAGAAGATCGAGATCCTGGTCGCCGACACCGGCACCAGCCTGACCATGAGCCGCGACGAGGTCTCTCTGGTCGGCGCCCAGAAACTGGTGATCGAAGCCCAGCAGATCGAGATCAAGGCCCAGCAGGATCTCAAGCTCACCGCGCAGACCCAGGTCGTCGTCTCCGGCGGCCAGATCAAGCTCAACTAGACCGATACGAAGGAGGGACGATGCCGCAGCCGGCCGCCAGGATGAACGACCCGGTCACCGGGACGGACCTCCACGGCATCATCCCGCCCTCCGGCGGCCCGCCGGTGCCCACCCCGCATCCCTACGCCGGCAAGATCACCACCGGGTGCGTGAACAGTGTGCTGATCAACGGTCAGCCGGCCGCCGTCCAGGGCAGCGGGTCGATGCTCAACTCGCCGCACATCCCGCAAGGCGGCAGCTTCGCTGTGCCGCCGACCGGACAGGGCACCGTCATGGCGGGATCGATGACCGTCCTGGTGGGCGGCAGCCCGCTGGCCCGGGTGGGTGATCAGGTGCAGACCTGCAATGACCCGGCGCCGGCGCCCACCTCGTCCATCACGGGCGGCTCCCAGGATGTGATGGTCGGATGACTACCGCACGACCTTCTCCTCCGCTGCGCTCCTCCGAACAACGTCGCGGGGGCCCCGAATGAGCACCACAGCCAATGACCTGATCGGCGCCGGCTGGGCCTACCCGGCCCGGATCGCCGCCAACGGCACCGTCGCGCTGGTCACCGGCACGACCGAGCTGGACGGTGCGATCCGCTGCATCCTGGAGACCCGGGTCGGCGAGCGGGTGATGCGTCCCGACTTCGGCAGCCGGATCACCGACTTCATGTTCGAGCCGATCACCGCCCGCACCCTCGGCATGATCGAGGAGGCCGCCCGCAGCGCGATCAGCCGCTGGGAGCCCCGGATCACCCTGGAGCAGGTCGTCGCCAAACCCGGCGAAGCCGAGGGCCTGGTGCTGCTCGACATCGGCTACCGCATCCGTGCGACCAACGACCGGCGCAACCTGGTCTACCCGTTCTACACCATCCCCAAGGAGGCCCCCCGGTGACGCTCCCAGCCCCCCGCCTGGACGACCGCAGCTTCCAGGACATCGTCGACGAGGCGAAACGCCGGATTCACCGGCTCGCCCCCGACTGGACCGACCACAACGTCTCCGACCCCGGGGTCGCGCTGATCGAGCTCTTCGCCTGGATGACCGAGATGATCCTCTACCGGCTCAACCAGGTGCCCGACCGGCTCTACCTGAAGTTCCTTGAGCTGATGGGCATCGAACGTCACGGCGCGGTCGCCGCGACCACCGACCTGCTCTTCAGGCTCACCGCCCCGCAGCCCGCCGTGGTGCGGGTGCCCGCCGGAACCCAGGTGGCCAGCGATCGCCGCGAGGACGAGGAACCCGTCGTCTTCCAGACCACCGCCGAGTTGCAGATCACCCCGCCCACGCTGGTGCACTGCCTCACCGGCAGCAAGCAGAAGGTGGTCGACCAGACCGAGAGGTTGCTGCTGACCGGGGGAGCGGTGACCTGCTTCGGTTCGCTCACCGCCGATGACGCCTTCTACCTGGGCTTCGAGCATTCCCTGGCCGCCAACCTGCTGCGGCTCAGCATCGTCACGGGCACCGAGGGCGCCGGCGTCGATCCGCTCCGGCCGCCGCTGGTCTGGGAATCCTGGGACGGCGACGAGTGGGCGCCGGCCCAGGTGCTGGCCGACACCACGCTGGGCCTGAACGTCGCCGACGGCGGCGAGGTCGAGCTGCTGCTGGCCAAGGAGCACACCCCGCTGGCGCTCGGGCAGACGCGGGCGCACTGGCTGCGCTGCCGGCTGGTGGAGCCCGCCGGCGGTGCGCCGGGGTACGCGAAGTCACCGGTGATCCACAAGCTGGAGGTGGTCAGCATCGGTGGAGCGGCGCCGGCGATCCACGCCGACACCGCGCCGGCCGAGTTCCTGGGCGTTTCCAACGGCGAGCCCAGCCAGACCTTCCGGGTGAGCCGGTTCCCCGTCCTGAAGCGGGAGCCCTTCGAGACGGTGTACCTGCAGCTGGCCGGCTCGGAGGCCGGTGGCGGTGGCGACCAGACCTGGCGCGAGGTGCCGCACTTCGGCGGCGCGGGTGGCAACGACCTGGTCTTCACCTGGGATTCGGCCAGTGGCGAGGTCCGGTTCGGCCCGCAGGTCCGCCAGCCGGACGGAGTGCTGCGGCAGTACGGCGCCATCCCGCCGGCGGACGCCCGCATCATGGTGACGGGCTACCGGCACGGCGGCGGACGGCGCGGCAACGTGAGTGCCGGCCGGCTGACGGTGCTGCGGACGTCCATCCCGTTCGTGGCCGGGGTGACCAACCTCGCTCACGCCCGCAACGGGGTGGACGCCGAGACCGTCGAGGACGTGAAGGCCCGTGGCCCGCTGAGCCTGCGCACCTCCGATCGCGCGGTCACCGCCGAGGATTTCGAACGGCTCGCCCACGAGGCCACCGAGGCGGTCGGACGGGCCCGCTGCCTGCCCGGTGAGGACGGCTCGGTCCGCGTCCTGATCGTGCCGCGCACCGACCGTCCGGCCCGCGAGGTGGAACTCGACCACCTGGTGCTGGATCAGGCCCTGGTCAACGAGGTGGCCGGCTACCTCGACAAACGGCGGCTGGTGACCACCCGGGTCAGCCTCGCCGAGCCGCGCTACCTGGGAGTGATGGTGGTGGCCCAGGTCACCCCGCTGCTGGGGATGCGTCCGGAGACCGTCCGCGAGGCCGCGACCGAGGCGGTCTACAAGTTCCTGCACCCGCTCTACGGCGGCCCGGACGGACGCGGCTGGCCGTTCGGCCAGGCGCTCGGCGACGGCGACCTGCACGCGGTGCTGCGCGCCGTGCCCGGTATCGGCGGCGTGACCCGGGTGCTCTTCTTCATGGTGAACCTGCGCTCCGGCGAGGTCGACCAGAAGGAGTTGCAGCGGATCACGCTGCCCCCGGATGCGCTGGTGCTCTCCTACAAGCACCAGATCGTGGTGGCGGAAGGGCCGGGCAGCTGATGCCCGGCTGGTTGGTCTCGCAGCTGCCGCAGGCGATGCAGCAGCAGGATCTGCTCGCCGCCTTCGCCCAGGCCGGTGAGGAGGTGGGCGACTCGATCCGGTTCCAGTTGCTGGGTCTGGACTACCAGCTCGACCCGGAGACCGCGACCGACGCCATGCTGGGCTATCTGGCCGGCTGGTTCGGCTTCACCTTCGACACCACGGTCGACGCCGCCCTGGTCCGGCGGCTGCTGCAGCAGGTCGGCCCGATCATCCGCACCCGTGGCACCGCGGCCTCGCTGGCCGCGCTGCTGGAGGTGCTGAGCGACAGCGAGGTGTCGATCCAGGATCCGGGCTGCGTGATCGGCGCGAACCTGCCGCTGCCCCCGGCGAGTAATGTCGTGGTTGCCCGGGTGGGCAAGGCGGGGCCGTTGGGCGCCGAGCGGCTGGCGGCGATCGCCCGCCGCGAACTGCCCGTCGGGGTCGAGCTGCAACTGGTGGTCGGAGGTGCTTCGTGACGGGTGTCGACTTCGCCCCGGCCTGCCCGCAGTGCGGGGAGCCGATCCCCGACCCGGCGCCGAAACTGTGCCGCAAGTGCAGTTACCCGCTGGTCTTCGTGGATCGCTCGCCCCGGCTGGAGGCCGAGGCTCACGGCCTGGAGACGCCGACCCCCGTCGTCCAGCCCAGACCCGAACCGCTGCCGCCGATCGAGGTGGTCGCGCCGCCGGTGCCGACCCAGCCCTGCGCCGCCTGCGGCTACGGCAACACCCTGGACCGCACCTGGTGCGAGCGGTGCGGACGTCCACTCGCCGCCCCGGTCGCGCCGCCGCCGGTCGTCGAGGCGCCGCCAGCACCACCGCCGGGCTGGACCCGCTGGCTGCCCGGCCTGATCGCCGCCCTGGTGCTGGTCGTCGCCGGCGTGGCGGTCTGGGCGATCTGGTTCCGGCCCGCTCCCGGCCCGATTCCGCCGCCGCCCACCGCACCCACCGCCGAGCCGGGGCCGGGCTCGGTGCCGCGCGAGGAGATCACCGCGCAGGCCTCCAGCACCCTGCCCGGCACCCGGCAGCAGAGCTGGGCGGCGCGTCGCACCATCGACGGCAGCCCCGCGACCGCCTGGCAGAGCAAGGGGTTCAGCGACGGTTCGCCGGTCACACTGCGCTGGGAGTTCTCCCGTCCGGTCGAACTCAGCGCGATCGAGGTGTGGAACGGCTACCAGGCCGACGAGGCCCGGTTCTGGGAGACCGCCCGCCCGGCCAAGGTCGTCATCACCACCGACGCCGGTGAGCAGGAGGTGGAACTCTCCGACGAACTCGACGTGCAGACCATCGACATCACCGGCCGCACCGGTTTCGTGGAGTTCCGGATCACCTCCGCCCACACCCAGGACGCCACGTTCCCCGACCTCGCCCTCTCCGAGATCTCCTTCATCGGAACC
>JAPUEM010000017.1:19976-30508 GCA_027492575.1 Propionicimonas sp. | reverse complement strand
TCGCCCTCTCCGAGATCTCCTTCATCGGAACCCTCGAGTAGACGTCACCGAGCCCACCGACGATCCCTGAGCCCGCCAAAACGATCCCTGAGCTTGTCGAAGGGTCGTCGCCTTCACTCCAGTGTCGCGCAGATCGCCACCGCCACCACGTCCTCGCCGAAGTCGGAGAAGGTGTCGGCACGTGCCTGCCAGCCCTGACCCGGGGTTCCCGGATCACCCACCGGACGCGAGGTGCGCAACGCCAGGAAGGAGTTCGTGGAGGGGAAGCCGTTGACCGGGGCGATGGCGGTCTCCCTCAGGGTGATGCCGCCGGCCAGGATGTCGCCGCTGGAGCAGGAGGCGGTGAGATCGATGGTCTGGTTCCCGCCGCCCACGAAGCCGTCCGTGGCGATCACCGAGTAGCCCGGCGGTGCCGGGGCACAGGCGGCGTAGACGGTGGCCTTGGTCGGGTCGTTGGTGGAGAAGACCGACACCCAGGAGCGCCAGGTGGCGCCGTTGTCGGTGGTCGCCGGACCCAGTTCGTTCACCAGCGCGATCTGGTCGCGACTGGTGCCGCCGGAGACTCCGCCACCGAGCAGGACGGTCCCGTTCGGGCAGCGGACGGTGAGCATGCGCTGTCCGGCGATCGGATCCTTCTCGGCGTTGCGCACGATCTGCAGCCCCGGCAGCGGCTGGATGCAGGTCGTCACGTAGGTGGCGTTGCGCGCCGGCTGGGAGCGGCCGCTGACCCGCCACTTGTCCTTGCCTTCCGGACGGCTGGCGCGCAGGAAGGGATTGCCGGCCAGATCCGAATCGTCGCTGAGCCCTCCCACGATCGGAACCATGCCCGAGGGACACTTCAGGTCCTCGAGGTCGGTGGTGTCGGCCTTCAGGTTGCGCCCGGACTCCACCCGTACCAGGGCAGGAGGCTTGGGCATCACGTCGAAGGGCAGCGTGGTGGTGGCGCTCGAGCCGTCCTTCGTCCGGGTGATCTTGAGAGTCACCGCGTACCGGCCCTCCTGCTCGAGCACCAGGGAGAACTGGTCGCCGGGCACGTTGCCGCTGAGCACGCTCAGCCCGTCGGGGTTGATCACGTCCCAGCCGTAGCTGATCTCCTCGGTCTCGGTCGTGGTGGCGACGAACTTCACCTTCTCGCCGAGCACCGGCTGGGCGGGGTCGAGAGTGATGGTGGGGGAGTCGGGTGGATCCTCGCCCTCCGAGGTGGTCTCGACCACGGAGGGCAGCGGTGACGGCTGGCTGGGAGTGGGGGTCGGCGCCGGCGGCAGCACCATCGGCACCACGATGATCGCGGCCGCGCCCGCCGCGATGACCGTGACCAGCGCCACCAGCAGGTTCACGATCCCTTGCGACAGCAGGGGCCGGATCACCATCCGCACCGAGGTGTTGACCGGATGGCTCGGGTCGCGGGCGTCGACCGCGGCGATCTTGACCTGCGCCTGCTTCTCGGCGCCGGTGAGCCGCCCCGGCAGCCGGACGTTGACCGCCGCGGTGGCCGAGCCGAGCGGTGGCACGACCAGCCCGGGGGGTTGCACCCGCACCTTGGCGGCGCCCTGTTCGTCCCGGATGTCGAAGCCGAGCTGAGCCGGTGTGTTACCGGTGTTGTGGGCGGTCAGGGTGAAGTTGCCGGAGCCGCGTCCCTCCACCACCTCGGGGTAGGCGGTGAGGGTGAAGCCGGCCACCGAGCCGACGTCCAGGATCAGTTCGGCCGTCCGCGAGACGTTCGCCGCGAACGGGGAGCGCACCAGCACGCCGAGCCGGTACTGACCCGCGGCGACGGGGGAGTCGGCGGGCAGCGTGACGGTGACGGGCACTCGTCCGGATTCCTTGGGCAGCAGCTTCAGCGGCTCGTTGGGCCGGCCGGTCATGCCCGGCCCGGGCAGCCCGAGCAACTCCACCTGGTAATGCTGGACGAGGGTGCCGGTGTTGGTGATGCCGACGTCGAGCGTCGCGCTCGACCCCGGCTTCAGCGACAGCACTGACGTGCCCAGTTCGATGGCAAGCTCGAACGCCATGGATCCCTCCTCGGCCCTGAGGATTCAGGGTGGCACGCCTGCCGCCGCCGCACCAACCCCCTGCCCGAAGATCTGCCCCCGGTTGGGTGGCCCGGAGCTTCACGGTACGAGGATCAGTCGGTTGCCGGGGCGGTGCGATCCTCGGCCAAGGGGCCCACCACCCGGTAGCGTGCGGCGACGAACGCCTGGTTCCGGGTGGCCTCGATCAGTTCCAGGTCGAGCCGGCGTGGCAGGATCTGGCGTCCGCTGCCGAGGGTGACCGGGGCGGTGTAAGTGATCAGTTCATCGAGCAGGCCCGCGTCGGCGAACGCCCCGGCCAACTCGCCGCCGCCGACGACCCACAAGTCTTTGCCGGCCGCCGCGGCCGCCATCGCCTCGTAAACCGGACGCACGTCCCCGGACGCGAACCGGACGTCGGCCGCCACTTCCGGCAGTTCGAGTTCCCGGGTGGTCATGACCCAGGCCGGCATCTCGTAGGCCCATTGGCCGGGCTGGTGCTCGAGGAGCCACCGGTACGTGGTCGATCCCATCACGATGGCGCCGATGCCCGCGATGAACTCCTCGTAGTTGAGCGGGCCGTGCTCGTCGTTCTCCTGCCGCATCAGCCAGTCGAGGGAATCGTTGTGATCGGCGATGAACCCATCGAGGGTGGTCGCGGTGTAGTAGGTCAGCTTTGTCATCATTCCTCCCGCTGCTCACATTCGGCGATAGTCGAAGTCTGCCCTCTGGTCCGTGCTGCGGCGGCTTGGCACGCTGGCTGCGGCGTCGCACGCCCGGCGTGGCTACTCTGGCGGGAGAATGATCGAGGTACAGCTACTCCGCAAAAGGGAAGTGGCCCTGACCAGATCACCTAGTCAGGGCCACTTTTTCGTAGCGGGGACAGGATTTGAACCTGTGACCTCTGGGTTATGAGCCCAGCGAGCTACCGAGCTGCTCCACCCCGCGTCGCTCGATCAACTATAGGCGAGGCGTGCGGGAACCCCAAATCGGTCAGCCTGACGGCTCGACCGGTGAGGTTCAGCGGGGCGGACGGCCCGCTGTACTAGAATTCCCGGCGCTCCCTCGCGTCGCGAGGCCGACCCTTGGAGGGCTCATGGACTATCGGGGACTCGCGCGTGCGCCACGGCGACTTCTGGCAGCGATGCTGGCCGGCTGTCTGCTGATGGTCCTCGCGGCCTGCAGCCCGTCCGGGCCGCCGCAGCCACAGCGGACCCTCGTGGTGGGAGCCACCCTCGAGCCGCCGACGATGGATCCGTTCCACAACACCGCTGCGTCGATTCCGCAGGTGCTGCTGTACAACGTCTACGAGACCCTGCTGAAGGTGGATTCCGAGGGAAAGCTGATGCCGATGCTGGCCCAGAACTGGGAGGTCAGCACGGATCGGAAGACCTACACCTTCCACCTGGATCCGTCCGCCAAGTTCGCCTCCGGCGCTCCGGTGGACGCCGCTGCGGTCAAGGCCAACATCGACCGGATGCGCGGCGATGCCAAGCTCACCGAGACCTTGCGCGCCCAGCTCGAGGTCGTCGACTCCGTCGAGGCGCCCGACGCCGCGAAGGTGATCATCACCCTCAACCGGCCCTCGCTGATGTGGTTGTACGAGATGTCCTCGACCCTCGGCATGATCGTCGACCCGTCCTTCACCGGCGATCTGGCGGAGGCGACCGCCGGTTCGGGCCCCTACAAGTTCGAGAAGCACAACCGCGGCGACAGCGTGGTGCTCAGCCTGAACGAGGCCTACTGGGGCACTCCCGGACGGTTCGATCAGGTCACCTTCCGCTACTACGGCGACCCGAACGCGATGAACGCCTCGATGCTGGCCGGCGATCTGGACATCATCTCCAACCTGCAGGCCCCGGACGCGCTGCCGCAGTTCTCCGACACCAGCCGGTTCACCGTGGTCTCCGGCACCACGAACGGCGAGGTGGTGCTCGGCCTCAACAACGCCACCGAGGCGCTCAGCAAGCGTGACGTACGGCTCGCGCTCACCATGGCGATCGACCGGAAGGCCTTGCGCGACACGGTCTGGAACGGCCAGGGCACCCTGATCGGTTCGATGGCCGTGCCGACCGACCCCTGGTACGAGGATCTGTCGAATCTCACCCCGTACAACCCGGAGAAGACCAAGGAGTTGCTGGCCGAGGCCGGCTACGCCGACGGCCTGACGCTGCGGCTGCGCGTGCCGGTGATCCCGTACGCGGTGAAGTCGGCCCAGTTCGTCGCCTCCCAGCTCCGCGACGTCGGCGTCACGGCGACCATCGAGGAACTCGAGTTCAGCCGCTGGATCCCCGAGGTGCTCACCAACGGCGACTACGACATGACGATCGTCGGCCACGTCGAGGCCCGCGACATCGCCAAGTTCGCCAACCCGAACTACTACTGGCACTACGACAGCGCCGAGTTCCGCCGGCTGTTCACCATCGCGGACGAGGCGAGCGAGACCGACATCCCGCCGCTGATGCAGCAGGCGGCCCGCTACCTCGCCGAGGATGCGGCCGCGATCTGGCTGTTCGCCCTGCCCAACCTGGTGATCACCAAGCCGAACATCACCGGAGTGGCCCAGAACGCGACCTCGCTCAGCTTCGACCTCACCACGATCGCCAGCGCGTGAGGCCATGGGCCGCATCCTGCGACGCCTGGGGATCTTCGCCGTCACCCTGCTCGGCGCCTCGATCCTGATCTTCGCGGTCACCGCGGCGCTGCCGGGTGACATCGCGCAGGTGCTGCTGGGGACGGACGCCACCCCGGAGGCGGTCCAACGGCTGCGCCGCGAGCTGGGCCTGGATCGCCCGCTGCCGGTGCGCTATCTGGAGTGGCTGGGTGGCGTGCTGACGGGCAATTTCGGGGTCTCGCATCTCAGCAAGCAGCCTGTGCTGGCGCTGCTCGGCCCGCCGCTGACGGTGACCGCCTGGCTGGTCGGGCTCGGGATCGTCGGCTCCCTGCTGATCGCGCTGCCGGCGGGGATGGTCGCCGCCCTGCGGCGTCGGCACTGGCAGGGGTTCACGGTGAACGCACTGGCTCAGGTCGGGATGGCGATCCCGGTCTTCTTCGGCGGCATCCTGATCGTCCTGATCTTCGCGGTCTGGCTGCGCTGGCTGCCGGCCAACGGCTACACCCCGCTGCGGACGGATCCGGTGGAGTGGGCGCGCCACCTGGTGCTGCCCGTGGTCACGCTGAGTCTGGTGCAGGGGGCCGTGCTGATCCGCTACGTCCGCTCCGCCTTCGTCGAGGTGCTCAGCGAGGACTACTACCGCACCGCCCGCGCCATCGGCTGGACGCCGACCGCCGCCCTGCTGCGGCACGGCGTCCGCAACGCTGCCGTCTCGCTGGTGACGGTGATCGGCCTGCAGCTCTCGGCGGTGCTGGTCGGCGCGATCGTGGTCGAGCAGGTCTTCGTCCTGCCCGGGCTGGGCCGATTGCTGCTGAACGCGGTGGCCCAGCGCGACCTGTTCGTGATCCAGGGCACGGTGATGTTCCTGGTGCTGGCGGTGCTGGTGATCAACGCCCTGGTCGATTTCTCCTACTTGTTGATCGACCCGCGTCAGCGTGCCCGGGGTGAGCTCGAGTGAGGCGCTTCCAGCTCTGGCTCGGCGTGACGCTGGTCGCGCTGGTAGTGGCGGCCGCCGCGATCTCGCTGGTGTGGACGCCGTTCGACCCCATCCAGGTGGTGCCGGGCAAGCGGTTGCTGCCGCCCGGTTGGCCGCACCTGCTGGGCACCGACGGCTTCGGCATCGACATCCTCAGTCAGCTGCTGGTGGGCGCCCGGATGTGCCTGGTGGTGGGCATCATCTCGGTGAGCCTGGCGGCGGTCGTGGGGGTGCCGCTGGGCATGCTGGCCGGCCAGGCGGGCGGCTGGGTCTCCGAGGTCGTGATGCGGATCTCGGACGTGGTCTACGCTTTCCCGGCGCTGCTGATGGCGATCCTGCTGGCAGCCGGCTTCGGCGCCTCCACGGTGACCGCGATGGTGGCGATCGGGGTCGCGACCATCCCGGCCTTCGCCCGGGTGGCGCGGGCCGGCACGCTGCAGGTGATGGCCAGCGACTTCGTCCTCGCCGCCCGCGCCGCCGGCACCGGCCGGTGGGAGGTCGCCCGCCGCCACGTCCTGCCCAACATCGCCCCGCTGGCCGGAGTGCAGGCCTCGGTCGCCTTCGCGATGGCGATCCTCGCCGAGGCCGCGCTGAGCTATCTGGGCCTGGGCACCCCGCGTCCCACCCCCACCTGGGGGACGATGCTGCGCGACGCCCAGCAGTTCCTCTGGACGGCGCCGCTGCAGGCCCTCTGGCCCGGCCTGGCGATCGCGTTGGCGGTACTGGGCTTCAACCTGCTGGGGGACGGGCTGCGCGATCACCTCGATCCCCGGCTGCGGGAGGGGGTGCAATGACTGCCCCACGACGTTCTCCTCCGCTGCGCTCCCCCGAAGAACATCGCGGGGACCCCGAAGGAAGCCTGCTGGAAGTGACCGACCTCACCATCGAGTTCGGACGCCGCCGTACCCGCGCCGCCGACGCTGTCAGCTTCACGCTGGAACCCGGCGAGCGGCTCGGCATCATCGGCGAATCCGGTTCGGGAAAGACCGTGACAGCGCTGGCGGTGATGGGGCTGCTGCCTGAGAACGCCCATGTCAGCGGGTCGATCCGCTGGCGTGGCGAGGAACTGATCGGTCGTCCGGAGCGCGACCTGGCCAGGCTGCGCGGCAATGCGATGAGCATGGTCTTCCAGGAGCCGATGACCGCCCTCGATCCGACCATGCGGGTGGGCCGCCAGGTCGCCGAGGCCTTCGTCCTGCATCGTGGCCAAGCGAGCGGCGCCGCGCGCGATCGGGTGCTCGACATGCTGGACGCGGTGGGTCTGCCCGACCCGGAGCGGATCGCCGACGCCTACCCGCATCAGCTTTCCGGCGGGCAACGGCAGCGGGTGGTGCTGGCGATGGCGTTGATCAACGGCCCGGATCTGGTGATCTGCGACGAGCCCACCACGGCCCTCGACGTGACCGTTCAGGCGAAAGTGCTGGAACTGCTGGACGAGGTGCTGACCGCCGAGCGGGCCGCCTGCCTGTTCATCAGCCACGACCTCGCCGTGGTCTCCCGGGTGGCCCGCCAGGTGATGGTGATGCTGGACGGCCAGGTGGTCGAACAGGCTCCGGCCGAACAGCTGTTCAGCGCGCCGAGTCACCCCTACACGAAGGGCCTGGTGGCGACCGCCCGGCTCGATCTGGTGACGCCCGGGGAGCGGCTGCCGACCGTCGAGGACTTCTACGGCCGGGGCGACCCTTCGACAGGCTCAGGCCCTTCGACAGGCTCAGGGATCGTCGGAGGGGGCGGCGGATGAGCGGCGATCTCTTCCGGGCGGAGAACCTGACCCGCGTCTACACCGACGGCCGCCGCCGGGTGGACGCGCTGCGCGAGGTCTCGCTCACCCTGGCCGCCGGCCAGCGCCTCGGCATCGTGGGGGAGTCGGGCTCCGGCAAGTCCACCCTGATCCGGCTGCTGGCCGGGCTCGACCGCCCCACCGCGGGCAGGGTCTGGTTCGACGGCGCCGAGGTCACCGGACGCCGTGAGCGCGAACTCGGCTTCCTGCGGGCGGCCGTCCAGCTGGTCTTCCAGGATCCCTGGTCCTCACTGAACCCGCGGATGCGGGTGGCCGACATCATCACCGAACCGTTGCGCTCGAAGCTGGTGCGCCGGCAGCTGCCGTCCGGTGTCGACCACCGCGAACGGCTGGCCGAGGTGATGGCGGAGGTCGACCTGCCACCGGAGTTTGCCGACCGCTACCCCCATGAGTTCTCCGGCGGCCAGCGGCAGCGGATCGCCATCGCCCGCGCCCTCGCCCCGCGTCCGGATGTGCTGATCGCCGACGAACCGGTCTCCGCCCTCGACGTCTCGGTACGGGCCCAGGTGATGAACCTGCTCAACGACCTGGTCGCGAGCCGTGGATTGACCCTGATCGTGGTCAGCCACGACCTGATGGTCGTCCGCCACCTGTGCGACACCATCGCCGTGATGCAGTCCGGCCGGATCGTCGAACAAGGCCCCGCGGAACAGGTCTACGAGAACCCGCAGACCGACTACACCAAGGCCCTGCTCGCCGCGATCCCACGCTTCTCGTGACCGCAAGCTGTGGCGGAAGCCGCGATGTCGCGACCTCCGCCACAGCTTGTCGAAGTCAATGGGCCGAACCGAGCCCGGGTAGGCGACAAGGTGTGACCGAAGGCCCGTTGTCGGGGATTCGGCCACACCTTGTGGCGGGGTTCAGTCAACCGAGCGGGTGACCTCGGGCGCCTTCTCCTGCCTGGTGACGTAGCTGGCGATCAGCTCGTTCAGGTCGAGGCCGGTGAGCTGCTTGACCACGGCGGGCAGTTCGGTCATCACGGTGGTCGCCTTCTTGGTGAGATCGGACGCGCCATCGGTGGAGATCACCGTCAGGTTGTCGATCGCCGACATCGGGGCGGCCACCTCGTGGGCGATCTGCGGCAGCACGTGGACGAGCATGTCGAGCACCGCGGCCTGGTTGTACCGGCTGTAGGCCTCCGCCTTCTTGTCCAGCACCTCGGCCTCGGCGCCACCGGTGGCCAGGGTGGCCGTGGCTCGCGCCTCGCCCTGGGCCCGCTCGACCTCGGCCTGCGCGGTACCGGTCGCCACCTTGGCGGCGGCTTCGGCCTCGCCCTCGGCCCGGAGTGCATCGGCGGCCGCGATACGGGCTGCCTTCTGCGCGTCCGCGGCCAGGATCGCGGCAGCCTTCTCGGCGGCTGCCCTGGTCTCGGTCTGGTAGCGCTTGGCGTCCGCGTCGAGCAGGGACGCCGCCTTCTGCGCGGCGGCCAGAGTCTCGGTCTCGTAGCGCTTGGCGTCGGCCTGGCGGCGGACGGTGGCGTCCAGCTGACGCTCGGTCAGCACCGCCTGCTGGGTGGCGACCTCCTGCTGGGCGGAGACCAGCTTCTGCTGCTGCGCGGTCTGCTCCAGCGGGCCGGCGTTGGCGGCCTCGGCGGTGGCCCGCTCGGTCTCGGCGCGGATCGCGGCCTGCTTCAGCGAGAGGTCGCGCTGGGCGGCCGCGATGGCCTGTTCGGCGGTGGCCTTGGCCTGCTCGGAGCGCTGCCGGGCCTCGGCCTCGGCGATGTCGGCGGTCTGCCGGATCAGGGCTGCCTCGGGACGGCCCAGATCGCGCAGGTAGGTGCCGCCCTCGGAGTCGGCGATGTCCTGGATCTGGAAGGTGTCGATCATCAGCCCCTGGCCGGCCAGGTCGGATTCGGCGGCCTCGGCCACCTTGTGCGCGAAGGCGGCACGGTCGGAGATGATCTTGTCGACGTCCATCGCGCCGATGATCGAGCGCAGCGAACCGGTCAGCACCTCGCGGCAGAACTCCTCGACGGCGCCCTGCTGGGCGTTGAACCGCTGCGCGGCGGCGCGGATGGCCTCGTCGGTGCCGCCGACCTTGACGATCGCGACGCCGTGCACGTTGAGCTTGATGCCCTTGGCGTTGTAGGCGCCGCTGACGCCGACCTCGATCCGGTGCGAGGAGAGGTCGATCACGCTGAGCTGCTGGATCAGCGGGATGATGAAGGCGCCGCCGCCGCGGACCACCTTCTGGCCCGAGAGGTCGACCGTGGTCTGGCCGGTCTCGGGGTCGATGGTGCGCTTGCCGCCGCGTCCGGTGATCACGAACGCCTCGTTGGGTTTGGCGACCCGGTACCGGGAGGCGATCAGCCAGATCAGCAGGATCGCGACAAGCAGAATTCCGATGATTCCCATGACCGGACTGCTGAGCAGATCGAACAACGGGCTTCCTTTCTATCGAAGATGGACGACGCGGACGCAGGTGGGGGAGACGACCCCGACGACGCTGACCTGGCCGGCGGCCGGGATCACGTCGTCGGAGACCGCGTTGAACCGGTGACGTTCGCCGCCGTGCCGGATGTCGACCTCGCCGAGGCCGTCGGCCGGGATCGGGGTGACGACCGTCCCGGTGGCACCGATGAGCGAGTTGATGGACGAGTCGGCGCCGCCCGCGGTGACGTTGCGGAGCTTGTAGATCAGCCAGGTGACTCCCACCAGGACGCCCAGCCCGGCGGCCCCACCGACGCTCAGCGCGATCGAGAGCGGGAGGCCGACGCCTTCCAGGATGCCGGCGGTGAAGCCGAACATGGCCACGCCGGCAGCGATGCCGGTGAGCGAGAACCAGTCGGTGTCGGGAATGAAGTCGAGGACGCCGTCGGCGAGAAGAGCGATCGCACCCACCACCACGGCGACGATGCCGATCAGAAAAAGGGTGCTCATCAACGCTCTTCTCGTGGGTGGTGTGGTTCCACCATACCGGGCGCCAGGGTCGCGCCCGACCGAAGCGAAAGCCTGGGTGCCGTGTGAGGGAGATCCCGGATCGGGGTCCGGGATGACGTGGTTGGGCGGGTCGCAAGGCTGTCGCTGGGCGCCCAGCCCATTCCATTGTCATCCCGCGCTACGACCCGGGATCTCCGAGATGACGTGGTTGGGCGGGTCGTAAGGCTGTCGCTGGGCACCCAGCCCATTCCAT
>JAPUEM010000017.1:0-19876 GCA_027492575.1 Propionicimonas sp. | reverse complement strand
GATGACGTGGTTGGGCGGGTCGTAAGGCTGTCGCTGGGCACCCAGCCCATTCCATTGTCATCCCGGGCTACGACCCGGGATCTCCGACGCAACTACTGGCAAAGCGGAGCTAGAGCGCGAGGCGGGTCACCACGTCCTCGTGGAGCAGGCCGTTGGTGGCGATGGCCCCGGGGCCGTGGGGGCCGGCCTCACCGTCCAGGCTGGTGAAGCGGCCGCCGGCCTCGGTCACGACGATCGAGGGGGCTGCCATGTCGTAGAGGGCGAGCTCCGGTTCGGCGGCGAGATCGACGGCGCCCTCGGCGAGCAGCATGTAGCTCCAGAAGTCGCCGTAGGCGCGGGTGCGCCAGCAATCCCGCAGCAGATCGACGAACTGCTGGCCGCGGCCGGATTCCACCCAGCCGCTGATCGACGAGTACGACAGCGAGGCGTCCTCGATCTCGGCGACCGCGGAGACCCGGCAGGGGGTCGCTTGCAGCAGGGAGCGTCCGGTGAAGGCGCCGCCGCCCTTCAGCGCCCACCAGCGCCGTCCGAGGGCGGGGGCGGAGACCACGCCGACCACGACCTCGTCGCCGTTCATGAGCGCGATCAGGGTCGCCCAGACCGGGACGCCGCGGACGAAGTTCTTGGTGCCGTCGATCGGGTCGATCACCCAGCGACGCGGCCCCCAGCCGGAATCCTGACGCTCCTCGCCGTGGACGGCGTCCCGAGGCCGGGTGCGGCCCAGCATGGAGCGGATCGCGTCCTCCACGGCGGTGTCGGCGTCGGTGACCGGAGTGAGATCGGGTTTGCTCGAGACCACCAGGTCGGTCGCCCGGAAACGGCTGGTGGTGATCGAGTCGGCGGCGTCGGCCAGTACGTGGGCCAGGCGCAGGTCATCCACCAGGGGTTGGTCAGCCATGGGGTCAAACCTAGAGCCTCAGTGGCCGGGGGTGGTCCAGGCGCGCTCCATGCGGCGGAAGGATTCCAGCCGCTCGGCCGCAAGCCGGCCGTCGGCGACCGCGTCGTCCAGCGCGCAGTCGACCGAGCCGGTTTCGTGGCTGCAGCCGCGGGGGCAGTCGGCGGTGATCTCGGCGAGGTCGCCGAAGGCCGCGACGACCGAATCGGCGGTGACGTGGCTCAACCCGAAGGAGCGGACGCCGGGGGTGTCGATCACCCAGCCGGCGAGCGAGGGCAGATCCAGCAGGACGGCACTGGTGGAGGTGTGCCGGCCGCGTCCGGTGACGTCGTTGACCTCTCCGGTGGCGCGGTCGGTACCCGGGATCAGCGCGTTGACCAGGGTCGACTTGCCCACCCCGGAGTGGCCGACCAGCACGCTGTGCCGACCGGCCAGCGCCTCCTGCACGGCACTCAGGTCGCTGCCCGGCTCCACCACCTCGATGCGCAGGCCGAGCGGGGCGTAGACGCCGATCAGATCGTCCGGCTCGGCCAGGTCGGCCTTGGTGAGCACCAGCAGCGGTTCCAGGCCGGCGTCGTAGGCGGCCACCAGAATGCGGTCGATCATGCCGGGCCGGGGTGGCGGGTCGGCCAGCGCGGCCACGATCACCAATTGGTCGGCGTTGGCGACGATCGGGCGCTCGTAGGGGTCGTCGTCGTCGGCGCTGCGGCGCAGCACGGTGCGGCGCTCGGTGACCTCGACGATGCGGGCCAGGCTGCCCTCGGTGCCGGAGGCGTCGCCGTCCAGTCTCACGATGTCGCCCACGATGACGGCCTTGCGGCCCAGGCCGCGGGCCTTGGTGGCGGTCACCTGGGTGCCGTCGTCGAGCCGGCAGCGGTACCGTCCGCGGTCGATGGTGACCACCTGGGCGGTCACGGCATTGGCGTAGCTGGGGCGGTCCTTGGTGCGCGGCCGGGAGCGGCGGGCCGGGCGGTCGAAGCCGGCGTGCGGATCCTCGGTGACCGACTCCCGGTACCGCCGGTTCACCGGTCCACCAGCTGACCCCACAGCGAGGGGAAGTCGGGCAGGGTCTTGCTGGTGCAGGCCACGTCGTCCAACTCGATCCCGGGCACCACCAGGCCGAGCAGGGCGCCGGCGTGGGCGAGACGGTGGTCGGCGTAGGTGTGGAAGACCCCACCGCGCAGCGGGACGGGTTCGATCCGCAGCCCGTCGTCGGTCTGCTGGACGCGAGCACCCAGCCCGTTGAGTTCCGTCTCCAGGGCGGCCAGCCGGTCCGTCTCATGGCGGCGGATATGCGCCACGCCCCGGATCGTCGAGGGGCTGTCCGCCAGCGCGGCGAGCGCGGCCGCCACCGGCGTGATCTCGCTGGTGGCGCGCAGGTCGAGTTCCACGCCGTGGAGCCGCTCCGGGCCCTGGACGGTGATCGATCGTGCGGCGCCGCTTCCGTCGTAGGAGATCGTGGCGCCGAAGGCGGCGAGCACCTCGGCCAGGTCGTCGGCGCCCTGCAGCGAACCCTCCGGCCAGGCGGTGCTCAACCGGCCGCCGGTGGCCACGGCGGCGGCGAGCAGGCTGGCCGCGTTGGTGAGATCGGGTTCGACGCTCTCGTCCACAGCGGCGATCGGGCCGGGGTGCACCTGCCAGGTGGCCGGCGCCGGACGGTCGATGCGCACGCCGCGTTCGGCCAGCATGCGGGCGGTCATCTCGATATGCGGCAGCGAGGGCAGGCCGGCGCCGGTGTGGCGGACGGTGAGGCCCTCCGGCAGCCGGGCGCCGACCAGCAGCAGCCCGGAGACGAACTGGCTGGAACCGGAGGCGTCCAACGCCACCGCGCCGCCCCGCACCGGGCCGGTGACCTCGAAGGGGACCCGGTACGGCTCGCTGATGACTGCCCCCAACGAGGCCAGCGCGCCCAGCAGGGGAGCGATCGGGCGGCCGGCCATCGCCGGGTCGCCCACGAAGCGGGTGGTCTCGCCGGCCAGTGCCGCCAGCGGCGGCAGGAAGCGCATCACCGTGCCGGCCAGCCCGACATCGATCACCGCCCCGCCCCGGAACTCCCGCGGCGGGTGGACGACCAGGACGCCGTCCTCCGGCTCGGCGAAGCGCACCCCGAGCTTGGCGAGCCCGCCGCGCATCAGGTCGGTGTCCCGGGCGCGCAGCACTCCGCGCAGGGTGGAGGGGCCGTCCGCCAGGGCAGCCAGCAGCAGGCTGCGCGCGCTGGTCGACTTCGATCCGGGGACGCTGAACTCCCCGGTGACCGGCGAAGACGCCCTCGGCGCCTTCCAGGTGCTCAAGAAAGCACGCTCGCAATCTCCTTCTTCGCCTTGCCTGCGGTCTTCCGCGCCGCCTTGGCCAGCTCGCGGGCCTTCTTCTCGGCCACCAGCTTCGCGCGGGAGGATTCCCGGGCGAAGATCTCCTTCTGGGCACGCGCCTTCCAGGCCAGGTTGGGCCGGCCCTCGGTATCCATCGAGGCCAGCGCCACCCCGCCCAGCAGGGCGATGTTCTTGCTGAGCAGGCCGTAGCGGGCCTCCCGCTCGTCGCCCTTGGCGGCCAGCGGGTTGGACGCGATCACGTGCGGCACCATGGTGGCGGCCAGCACGCCGGCGCCGAGCCGGCGTCCGATCCCGGTGGCCAGGCAGATGCCGCCCACGATCTGCGCGATCCCGGTCGCCTTGACCAGGGCGGTGGTGTCCTGCGGCAGGTAGACGGCCGCCTGCTTGGGCAGCGTCCGGTTGGCCAGTGGCAGCAGCGTCTCGGCCACCGGCTCGGCGGCTTCGGTGAACTCCTCCGGACGTTTCATCGCCTTCAAGCCGTTCACGATGAAGTAGCTCGCCAGCATCGTCCGGGCCACGGCACGCAGAATCGTCATGGCTCATTCCTAGCGCGCCGAACGTCCCCTGCCAAGCCGAATCGGCCGATGGCTTTGTCACAGGCGTTGATTAGGGTTGCGATATGTGCGGAAGATACGCTTCGTCGGCCAGCCAGGAACTGCTGGAGGACGTCTTCGCGGTGGACGACTTCGACGGCATGCCGCCGGCCTCCTGGAACATCGCGCCCACCGATCAGGTGCCGGCGGTGATCGAGCGGCCCGGCGCCGACGGCCCACGGCGGAAGCTGGTCGCGCTGACCTGGGGGCTGGTGCCGTCCTGGTCGAAGGACGCGCGGGGTGGAGCCCGGCTGATCAACGCCCGGCTGGAGACGGTGGCCACCAAACCGGCCTTCCGCAAGGCCTTCGCCGCCCGCCGCTGCCTGCTCCCCGCCGACGGCTACTACGAATGGGAGGACACCGGCGAACGCGAGCGCGGCAAGCCGGTCAAGCAGCCCTATTTCATCCATCCCGCCGACGGCCTGCTGGCGATGGCCGGCATCTACGAGTTCTGGAAGGCGCCGGACGACAGCTGGCTCACGACCTGCAGCATCATCACCACGACCGCGACCGACCAGCTCGGCCACATCCACGACCGGATGCCCATGGTGGTCGAACCGCCGGCCTGGGACGCCTGGCTCGATCCGGGCTTCGGCGGCGACCCGCACGACCTGCTGCGCGTCCCGGCGCTGGAGCTGGCCTTCCGCCCGGTCTCGCGGGCGGTGGGCAATGTGGCCAACAACGGCCCGCAGCTGGTGGCGCCGATCGGGGAATAGCCGCCCGACCCGCCGGGGTTGAGTCGGTGTGATCTCAACCCTGGCGCCCGCGGTGGGCCGTTCGCTGGTCGAGGAGCTACCCTCGATGCTGATGACCCTGCCTACTCTGCCTGAGACAACGGACGCGGAGACCGACGCCGAGCGTGCTCTGCGGTTCGAGACCGATGCCCTGCCCTACCTCGACCAGCTCTACGGCGCGGCGCTGCGGATGACCCGCAACCCCGCCGATGCCGAGGATCTGTTGCAGGAGACCTTCGCGAAGGCCTTCGCCGCCTTCCACCAGTTCACCCCCGGCACGAACCTGAAGGCCTGGCTGTACCGCATCCTCACCAACACCTTCATCAACACCTACCGCAAGAAGCAGCGCCAGCCGCAGGAATCCGGCGGCGACAGCATCGACGACTGGCAGCTCGCCCGCGCCGAGGCGCATACCTCCACCGGGCTGCGGTCGGCCGAGATGGACGCCCTGGACCGCATGCCCGACTCGGCGGTCACCGACGCCATGCATCAGCTGGCCCCGGATTTCCGGCTGGCGGTGTACCTGGCCGACGTGGAGGGCTTCTCCTACAAGGAGATCGCCGAGATCATGGGCACCCCGATCGGCACCGTGATGTCCCGGCTCAACCGCGGCCGCAACCAGCTGCGCAGGCTGCTGGCCGACTTCGCCCGCGAGAACGGCCTGATCGGCGGTGACGACGATGAGTGACCTGCCCGCCAACGAAGCCTGCGATCGCGCCTTGCAGCGGCTCTACGAGTTCCATGACCATGCCCTCACCGAAGCCGAGGCGGACGAGATCCGCGAGCACCTGCTCGCCTGTGACCCCTGCCTGGATCGCTACGACGTCGAGCAGGCGCTGCGGCTGCTGATCCGGCGCTGCTGCTCGGGCCAGTCGGCCCCCGAGGGCCTGCGGCTGCGGATCCGCACCACCATCACCCGCACCGTCATCGTCCGGGAGAACTGACCTCACTCACAGCGAAGTGCCCCCGCCGAGATCGGCGAGGGCACTTCGGAACAATGCAGAGCGTGGTTCCTCAGGCGTTGGGGCGCTTACCGTGGTTGGCGCCGTTCTTCCTGCGGGAACGGCGCTTACGGCCACCCTTACCCATTGAATCTCCTTAGGTGCTTCGCGGGCACATCGCCCGCGGCGGCCCCATTCTGCCATCCGGCTCGGTGAGGCCTCAACTCGGCCCGGCGGCGCGGCCGGGCCGCTTTCGCCTCGACCGCTGCCGACCCCCTATGGTGGGGGCATGCCGACCATGGAGCAGGTGATCGACGAGCGCACCGTCCTCAGTGAAGCGGACGTGGCGTGGCTGTTCCGGCTGGTCGACGAATGGTCGTTGCTCTCCGACCTCTCCTTCGCGGATCTGATCCTGTGGGTGCCCGGCGAGGACGACAACGTCTTCTGGGCCTGCGCCCAGATCCGTCCCACGACCGGGCCGACCTCGTTGGAGGACGACGTGGTGGGGGAGGAGATCGCCTACGACGCCGAGCATCTGGTCACCGAGGCCTACCTCTCGGGCGAGATCTGCCATGCCAGCGGCAACAGCCTGAAAGCCGGCATCCCGGTCGACATCCAGGCGATCCCGATCATGGCAGGGGAGCGCTGCCTGGGCGTCATCGAGATGCACACCAACCAGATGGGCGTCCGCGCCCCCGGCGCACTGGAGGACGCCTACCTGGAGGCCGCCGAACTGCTCGCCGGCATGGTGCACCGCCGCGAGTTCCCGATCGCCGGCGACGCTCCGGTGCCCTGGGTATCGCCGCGGGTGGGGGACGGCACGATCCGCGTCGACAACGCCGGCACCGTCACCTTCGCCAGCCCCAACGCGTTGAGCGCGTACCGGCGGATGGGCCTGACCGGCGATCTCGAGGGGGAGAACTTCGTCGCCATCACCCGCGACCTGCTCCCGGTCCATCGCCGCCCGGTGGAGCAGCCGGTCTCGGCCTCGCTCTCAGGCCGCAGGCTGCGCGAGGTGGAACTCGAGGCCGAGCGGGCGACGCTGCGGCTGCGGGTGCTGCCGCTGCGCGACGACGACGGGCCGCGTGGCTTGCTGGTGATGTGCCGCGACACCACGGAACTGCGGTTCCAGGAACGCCAGCTGGTGACCAAGGACGCCACCATTCGTGAGATCCACCACCGGGTGAAGAACAACCTGCAGACCGTCGCCGCGCTCTTGCGGCTGCAATCCCGGCGGATCAGCTCACCGGACGCCAAGGGCGCCTTGGACGACGCCATGAAGCGGGTCACCTCGATCGCCGTGGTGCACGAGATCCTCTCCCAGGCCTTCGACACCACGGTGCAGTTCGACGACGTCGCCGACCGGCTGCTGCGCATGGTCGGGGATGTCGCCGCCACCGGCGGCAAGGTGCGGATGGTCCGTGAGGGAAGCTTCGGCTTCGTCCCGGCCGAGGTGGCGACCAGCCTGTCGCTGGTGCTCACCGAGCTCTGCCAGAACGCGGTCGAGCACGGGCTGGGCGACAGTTCCGGGTCGGTCTGGGTCCGTCCCCGGCAAGAGCAGGGCGAACTCGTGGTCGAGGTGGTCAATCACGGCGAGCCGCTGCCGCCCGGCTTCACGCTCGGGTCGTCGACGAGCCTGGGATTGTCGATCGTCACCACCCTGGTGGAGGACATGGACGGCACCTTCACCCTGGTGCCCGGGCCGGACGGCTTCGGAACCGTCGCGTCGGTACGGGTGCCGCTGGCGTGATCCTTCGACCCTTCGACAGGTTCAGGGAACCCTTCGACAGGTTCAGGGTGAACCAAGCTCGGGGACCGGCCTGCCGGCCGGGAGCCGGGGCCGGTTCAGCCCGCGCGGACGCGCATCCGGGCGGCGCGGCGCTTCATCGAACGACGCTCGTCCTCGGAGAGGCCGCCCCACACACCATGATCCTGACCGGCGTCCAGCGCCCACTGCAGGCAGGTCTCACGCACGTCGCAGCGACGGCAGACCTTCTTGGCCTCCGCGATCTGCATCAGCGCCGGGCCCGTGTTGCCGACCGGAAAGAACAGCTCCGGATCCTCGGTCAAGCAGGCTGCTTGGTGGCGCCAGTCCATGAAGAACACAACTCCTTAGTGGTGGGTGGTTGCCGCAGACGGTCAAACGACCGCTCTTGGCCAGGTATTCCCACGCGACCGGCGGGCCCGGCAGTGGCCGGACCCCGCAAATCGCGCAAGTAACAAGCATAGGCGTTGAAACTTGAAACGTCAGTAGTTGACGGCGAGAAAAGTTCGAGGGATTTACGAACGACCTGGGACGGCCCTCGCTACCCCACAACGCGCAAGCTGTGGCGGTAGAGTTCCGGGGTGCGCTCTCCCGACGGCCCGGTTGCCCCCCGCCCCAGAGGCCTGGTCGTCGCTGCCGCCGGCTCGGTGGTGATGGGCGTGATCGTGATCGGCTTCGCCATCGCCTCCATGCTCGCCGGGCACGGCACCTTCAGCGGCGCGATCGGCGGCTGGCTGGCGGTCTACGGGCTGGCCGGCGTGGTGGCCGGGGTGGCGCTGTGGCGGCGCTCGCTGCTGGGCCGCGGACCGGTGCTCATCGAGGCGGCTCTCAATCTGGTGGTGGCGTTCACCATGGTGCAGGCCGCGCCGCCGGCCGCGATCGTCATCGTGCTCGCGGCGATCACGCTGGTGGCGGTGGCCCTGCCCTCCACGACGGCCGTGCTGCGCTGGCCGGCCCGTCGGCAGGCTCAGGAGCCGGTCAAGCCAGCCGCCGAGCCCCCGGCGACGGAGCAGCCAGGAAGCTGACCGGCGTATGGAAGCCGGCCTCGGCGAAGGCCGACTCCACCGCCTCGGCGGCGGCCTTCGTCCGGCTCGCCGGCAGCAGCGCCAGGACGCAGCCACCGAAGCCGCCGCCGGTCATCCGGGCGCCCAGGGCGCCGGAGGCGAGCAGGGTCTCCACCGCCAGATCGACGGTCGGCACGGTGATCTCGTAGTCGTCCCGCATCGAGACATGGGAGGCGGTCATCAGCGCCCCCACCTCGGCGAAGTCGTCGGTGGCCAGTGCCGCCACGGTGTCGAGCACCCGCTGGTTCTCGGTCACCACGTGACGGACGCGACGCGCCTCGAGCTCGGGCAACTGGGCGAGCGCGGCGTCCAGATCGTCCACCTCGCGCAGCAGGTCGATGCCCAGGATGCGGCAGGCCGCCTCGCAGGAGGCCCGCCGCGCGGCATACTCGCCGTCGACATGGCTGTGCGGCGTCCGGGTGTCGATCACCAGGATCGCCAGCTCGGCCTCCGCGATCCGCAGCGGCACCTGTTGCACGGCCAGGGTGTGGCAATCCAGGAAGAGCGCGTGACCGGCGGTGCACAAGGTTGAAGCCGCCTGATCCATCAACCCGGTCGGCGCGCCCACGTAGGCGTTCTCGGCGCGCTGTGCCAGCCGGGCGCGGCCCATCAGGTCGATGTCGAGGTGGTGCAGGTCGCACAGCGCGGTCAGCACGGCGCATTCGATCGCCGCGGACGAGGAGAGCCCGGCCCCGATCGGGACGTTCGACGAGAGCACGAAGTCGGCCCCGCCCACGTCGTGGCCGGCCTCCCGCAGCGCCCAGACGACCCCGGCGAGATAGGCCTGCCAGCCGGTCTCACCCGGGGTGAGGCTATCGGCTTCGACGGTGGAATCCAGATCCAGCGAGCTGTACCGCCAGCGCTCGTCCGAGTGGGGACGGACGGCCAGCAGCGCGGACTGCTCAATGGCGAAGGGCAGCACGTAGCCGCCGTTGTAGTCGGTGTGCTCGCCGATCAGGTTGATCCGGCCCGGTGCCGCCCACACCCCCGTGGGGCGATGACCGGTCAACTCGTCGAAGCGCTCGGAGATGTCGGTGAAGGTCATGCGGGGTTGCTCATTCGTCCTCGTCGTCAAGCCGGGCCAGCCAGGTGGCCAGTCGTTCGATGGGTACCTCGAAATCGGGGTTCAGGTCGACGAAGAGGGCCAGCTGCTCGGCCAGCCACTCGAAGCTGACCTCCTCCTCGCCGCGCCGCTGCTGCAGTTCCTCGATTCCGCGATCGGTGAAGTACACGTCGCTATCCTGCCATCGCGCGCTGCATCAATTCGGCGTTCTGCTGCAGGTGCACCTTGGAATCGCCCACCGACGGCGCCGAGCCGGCCGGACGGGTGATGCCGGCCATCTTCAACTCGTAGCCGGGCAGTTCCTGGGCGATGGCGCCGGGCAGGTAGATCTGCAGGAACCACCACGGGCCCTGGTTCTCCGGCTCGTCCTGCACGTAGCGGATGTCGGTGACCTGCGGGTACCTCGCCAGTTCGGCGGCGAGCTCCTTCGCCGGCAGCGGGTAGAGCCGCTCCAGCGAGAGGATCGCCACCTTGCCGTCCAGGCCGGCCTCGGCGCGGGCGTTGATCAGATCCCAGCGGATCTTGCCCGAGCACAGCAGGATGCGCTCGACGGACGCCGGGTCGGTGATCGTCGGATCGCCCATCGCCGGCTGCCAGGAGCCCTCGGTGAAGTCGGCGGGCATCGAGACCGCCTGCTTGCTGCGCAGCATCGACTTCGGCGTGGCGACCACCACCGGACGGTGCCAGTTCACGTAGGCATGGGTCCGCAGCAGGTGGAAGTAGCTGGCCGGGGTGGAGGGCTGGCAGACCGCCAAGGCGCCCTCCGAGCACAGGTTCAGCCACCGCTCCAGCCGGGCCGAGGTGTGGTCGGGGCCTTGCCCCTCGTAGCCGTGCGGCAGCAGCAGGACGACGCCGGATTTCTGCGTCCACTTGGTATTGCCCGAGGAGATGAACTCGTCGGCGATGGTCTGGGCGCCGTTGGCGAAGTCGCCGTACTGCGCCTCCCAGAGCACCAGCGCGTCCGGCGCCGCCACCGAGTAGCCGTACTCGAAGCCCATCGCGGCGTACTCGCTGAGCAGGGAGTCGAAGATGTAGAACTCGCCCTGGCTCTCGGCCAGGTGCTTCAGCGGCACATACGACTCGTTGGTGACCCGGTCGACCACCGCGGCGAACCGCTGGCTGAAGGTGCCCCGGCGGGAATCCTGCCCGACCAGACGCACCGGACGCCCCTCGAGCAGCAGCGAGCCGAAGGCGAGGGTCTCCGCGGTTGCCCAGTCGATCGGGCCGTTGCGAATGGCGTCCGCCCGGCGCTGCAGCTGCGGCAGCACCTTGGGATGGACGGTGAACCCGTCCGGGAAGACCACCTGGGCGTCGGCGATCGTCTCCATCACCGTATTGGTGATCGCGGTGCCGCCCGCCCCGCCGAGCTTGGCCGGGTAGTAGGGCACCTTGCGGTAGGTCTGGTCGGCTTCGGCCTCGGCGGTGCGGAAGTCGGTGAAGACGCCTTCCAGCCGGGTGCGGAACCGTGCCATCACGTCTTCGGCGTCCTCGGTGGAGATGTCGCCGCGGCCGATCAGAGCCTCGGTGTAGCGTCGCCGCACCGAGCGCTTCTGCTCGATCAGGTCGTACATGAGCGGCTGGGTGAAGCTGGGGTCGTCACCCTCGTTGTGGCCGCGGCGCCGGTAGCAGACCAGGTCGATCACCACATCCCTGCCGAACCGCTGCCGGTAGTCGAAGGCGATCTGCGCGACCCGGGCGACCGACTCGGGATCATCGCCGTTGACGTGGAAGATCGGGGACTGGAAGCCCTTGGCGATGTCGGTGGCGTAGACCGTGGAGCGGGATTCGACCGGGGCGGTGGTGAAGCCGACCTGGTTGTTGACCACCAGATGGATGGTGCCGCCGGTCTTGTAGGCCCGCAGCTGGCTCATCTGCATGGTCTCGTAGACGACTCCCTGGCCGGCGAAGCTGGCGTCGCCGTGCAGCAGGATCGGCAGCACCGGGAAGACGCCGTCGCGGCGGGCGTGCTGGTCGAGCTTGGCCCGCACGATGCCCTCCAGCACCGGGTTGACCGCCTCGAGATGGCTGGGGTTGGCGGCCACCGAGGTCTTGATGGTCGTGCCGCTGCCCGCGGTGAACTGGCCTTCGGCGCCCAGGTGGTACTTGACGTCGCCGGTGCCCTGGCTGAGCCGCGGATCGAAGCCGCCGTCGAACTCCCGGAAGATCTGGGCGTACGACTTGCCGACGATATTGGCCAGCACGTTCAGCCGGCCGCGGTGCGGCATGCCGATGACGGCCTCGTCCAGGCCAGCGTTGGCGGCCTGCTCGCAGACCTCGTCCAGGAAGACGATCGCGGATTCGCCGCCCTCCAGCGAGAACCGCTTCTGGCCGACGAACTTGGTCTGCAGGAAGGTCTCGAAGATCTCCGCCTCGTTCAGCTTGTCGAGGATGCGCAGATGCTCCTCCCTCGACCAGCGGACGAAGGGACGCTCGAACCGCTCCTGGATCCACTCGCGTTGCTCGTTGTCGGCGATGTGCATGTACTCCACGCCGACGGTCCGGCAGTAGGAGCCGCGCAGCACCGCCAGGATCTCGCGCATGGTGAAGTCGCGTCCGGTCTCACCGCCCAGATCGCCCACCGGGAACCGCCGGTCGAGATCCCACAGGGTCAGGCCGTGGTGCTCGATCGCCAGTTCGGGATGGGTGCGCTGCCGGTATTCCAGCGGGTCGATGTCGGCCATGTAGTGGCCGCGGGTGCGGTAGGCGTTGATCAGCGCGAAGACCCGCGCCGAGCGGGGCATGCTGCCCAGCGCCTCGTCGCTGACGTCGGTCGCCCAGCGGATGGGGGTGTACGGGACGCGCAACGAGGCGAAGATCTCGTCGTAGAAGTGGTGCTTGCCGATCAGCAGCTCGTGCATCCGCTTGAGGAACTGGCCGGACTGGGCGCCCTGGATCACCCGGTGGTCGTAGGTGGAGGTCAGCGTGGTGACCTTCGAGACGCCGAGGGCGTTGATCCGGTCGAGGCTGGTGCCCTGGAACTCCGGCGGGAAGTCGATCGACCCGACGCCCAGGATCACGCTCTGGCCGCTCATCAGCCGGGGCACCGAATGGTTGGTGCCCAGGCCGCCGGGGTTGGTGAGGGTGGCGGTGGTGCCGGCGAAGTCGTCGACGGTCAGCTTGCCTTTGCGGGCGCGGTCGACCAGCTTGTCGTAGGCCCCCCAGAACTGGACGAAGTCGAGGTCGGCACAGTTCTTGATGTTGGGCACGAGCAGTTGGCGGGTGCCGTCCGGCTTGGCGAGATCGATCGCCAGACCCAGGTTGATCGCCGCCGGGGCGACCAGGTTGGGCTTGCCGTCGATCAGTTCGTAGTGGTTGTTCATCTCGGGCAGTGCCGCGAGCGCCCGCACCATGGCGTAGCCGATCAGGTGGGTGAACGACACCTTGCCGCCGGTGGAGCGGGCCAGGTGCTCGTTGATCATCTGGCGCTGGTCGATGGCCAGCTTCATCGGCACGTCGCGGACGCTGGTCGCGGTCGGGACGGCGAGCGACCCCTCCATGTTCGCGGCCGTGCGCATGCTCGGGCCGCGCAGCGGGGTGACGACGTCCTTGCGCTCGGTGGAGGGGGCCTCGGTGATCCGCGGCAGATCGGGGGAGATGCCCTGGCCGGAGCCAGGTGCCTCCGGGCCGCCGACGCGGGTCGTCCGGCGCTCGACCTTGCCGCGCGGCGGTGTGGACGCCTCGGCTTCCGGCTCGGCCTCCGGGGCGGTCTGCTCGGCAGGTTGAGGAGGCGTCGCGGCCTTGGGGGCCCGCGGCGCGGCGTCAGCCGGTGCGGTGGCCGCCGGAGCGGCCGGACGGGTCGTCGGCGCGGCTGGGGTGGTGACCGGAGTGGCAGGGCCTGGCGGAGCCGCCGCGGTGGCGGGCGACTGCCCGTTCTCGGCCCGGAAATAGGCCGCCCAGGTGTCGTCCACCGAGCCGGGATCGGCCTGGAACTGTTCCCTGAGTTCTTCGATCAGCCAGTCGTTGGCTCCGAAGTCGGCGGTATCGCCGGCTGTCACGTCCTGCGGCGTGGTGGCCACTGTTCTCATCTTCCTTGCTCGGGCTAGGAGTTTTGCCTCGTGACGATGCTACCCATCAGGGGCCGGACCACAGCGTCTTCGCTGCGGTGAGTCGGCACCCGGAACGGGCGATCCCGGGTAAGGCTACCGATTCGCATGCCAGGTCGCGCACAACCGTTCCGCGCTGGAATCACCAGTGGCAAGAATGCGCACCCGGAAGCCGGTGAACCGCCGGCCGAGATGAGAGAACTCTCATCCGAATCAGGGCACCTTCACCCCAATTGAGGGAGGCCTGAGCGGGTCCGCCGCGTTAGCGTGGCAGCATGACCTACACCAGTCTCCGGGCCGCCGTCGCGGTCGCCGGTGCCGCCCTTCTGCTGGCCGGTTGCGCCGGCAACCCGCCCGCCCCTCAGTCACCTTCCGCGCCCGCCGAGACCACAACCAGTGCGGCGGCCACCGAGAGCCCCTCCGCGCCGGCCGCCAGCGAGTCGCCGTCCGAGACCCCGTCCGAATCTCCCGCCGCGGGTGCCGCGGCGGAGCACACCGCGAACGCTTTGGCGGCGATCGCCACCGCCGAGGCCGCGACCGAGGGGACCGCCTTCAGCCTGGACTGGACGCGGAACCGTTGGGAGATCGAACTGATCGCCGGCAACCGGCTCCACGAGGTGTACCTCAGCGCCGACGGCGCCACCATCACCAAGCAGGAATCGGAGCGTGCCGAGGCCGAGGACCGGAGCCTGCTGGGGCGGGCGAAGGTGCTGATGGCCGACGCGATCGCCACCGTGACCGCAGCCACCCCCGACGCCATGCTGGTCGAAGCCGACCTCGACACCCGCCGCGGCAACGTCGTCTGGGAGATCGACACCGGCACCGGCACCGACCGGCAGCGGACCTACGTGGATGCCGTCACCGGCGCCGTGATCTGAAATATCGCCCGGCCCGGAGAAGGGCAGAAGCCCCTAGCCGATCATGTGATCTGGCTAGGGGCTTCGGTATGCGCCCCCGGCAGGATTCGAACCTGCGCTCCCGCCTCCGGAGGGCGGTGCTCTATCCCCTGAGCTACGGGGGCCCGGCTATTGGGCCTCGGCAACTGTAGCAAAGAATGACCAGCAATCCGCGCACGTGCGGGCGTGGGGCCAACCTCTGGCACAGTAGACGGCTATGACCCACATGCATGTCGCGGGCTCGCTGCACGCCGACGCGACCTCGCCCGCTCCGGTGTGGCTGACCCGTCCCGACGACGTCAACGCGCTCACGCCCAAGCTGTGGAGTTCCGGCGTCATCCGGGACGCCGATGGGGTGGTGTCGGTGGCCGGGCTGAAGCTCACCGACCTGGCCGAGCAGGTCGGCACCCCCGCCTACGTCCTGGACGAGGCCGACTTCCGGCAGCGCGCCCAGGCCTGGCGGGAGGCCTTCGACGGCTGGACGGTCTACTACGCGGGCAAGTCCTTCCTCAGTGTCACGCTGGTCCGCTGGGTGGCCCAGGAGGGCCTCAGCCTGGACGTCTGCTCGCTGGGCGAGCTCACCGTGGCGCTGCGCGCCGGAATGCCCGCCGAGCGCATCGGCATGCACGGCAATAACAAGAGCGAGACCGAACTGCGGCTGGGCCTGGAGGCGGGGGTGGGGCGGATCATCGTCGACTCCGCCGACGAGATCGGCCGGCTGGAGCGGCTGTGCGCCGAACTGGACGTCACGGCCCAGGTGATGGTCCGCGTCACTACGGGCGTAGAGGCGCACACCCACGAGTACATCGCGACCGCCCACGAGGATCAGAAGTTCGGCTTCTCGATCCAGGGCGGTCAGGCGCTGGTGGCCATGGTGCGCTGCTTCCACAGCCCGCGGCTGAACCTGCTGGGCGTCCACTCCCACATCGGTTCGCAGATCTTCGACACCAACGGCTTCGAGGTCGCCGCCCGCCGCACCCTGAAGCTGTTCAGCCAGTTCAAGGAGGCGACCGGGGTCTCCCTGGCCGAGCTGGATCTGGGCGGCGGTTTCGGCATCGCCTACACCAAGGAGGACGACCCGGCCTCGCCCGCCGAGTTGGCCCAGGGGCTGCGGGAGATCGTCGACCACGAGGTGCGCGGCTTCGGCCTGGACGTCCCGGCCATCTCCATCGAGCCGGGACGGGCGATCGTCGGCCCCGCCGGGCTGGCGCTCTACCGGGTCGGCACCGTGAAGGCGGTGGAGGTCGGCGGCGGAATGTCGCGCCGCTACATCTCGGTGGACGGCGGGATGAGCGACAACATCCGTCCGGCCCTCTACGCCGCTGAGTACTCCGCCACGCTCGCCTCGCGCACCTCCCAGGCCGAGCCGGTGGTCTCCCGGGTGGTCGGGGTGCACTGCGAGGGCGGAGACATCCTGGTGCGCGACGAGTTCCTGCCGGCGGACGTCCGTCCGGGCGATCTGCTGGCCGTCCCCGCCTCGGGCGCGTACAGCCGCTCCATGGCCAGCAATTACAATCACACTCCGCGGCCACCGGTAGTCTCGGTGCTCGACGGGCAGGTCACCACGCTGATCCGCCGCGAAACCATCGACGATCTGCTGGCGCTGGACGCCGGCGCAGGCGAATGATCACGCAAAGGATGTCCATGACGACGAGTGCCCCGCTCAAGGTCGCCCTGCTCGGGTGTGGGGTGGTGGGCTCCCAGGTGGCCCGCCTGCTGCTCACCCAGGACGCGGACCTGCGGGCCCGGATCGGCCGCCCGCTGGAACTGGTCGGCATCGCGGTGCGGGATGCCGCCAAGCCGCGCGAGGGTATCGACCCCGCGCTGCTGACCACTGACGCCGAGGCGCTGGTCCGCCGCGGCGACCTCGACCTGGTGATCGAGCTGATGGGCGGGATCGAGCCCGCCCGCGGTCTGCTGCTGGCCGCGATCGAGGCGGGCGCCTCGGTGGTCACCGCCAACAAGGCCCTGCTCGCCCAGGACGGCGGCGTCCTGTACGCGGCCGCCGAGGCGGCCGGGGTGGATGTCTACTACGAGGCCGCGGTGGCCGGCGCCATCCCGATCATCCGCCCACTGCGGGAATCGCTGGTCGGCGACGAGGTGCTGGCGGTCAAGGGGATCGTCAACGGCACCACGAACTTCATCCTCGACAAGATGCACACCGCCGGCGAGAGCTTCGCCGAGGTGCTGGCCGAGGCTCAGGCGCTGGGCTACGCCGAAGCCGACCCGACTGCCGATGTCGAGGGCATCGACGCCGCCGCGAAGGCGGCCATCCTGGCCTCGCTGGCCTTCCACTCCCGGGTGAAGCTGGACGACGTGGACCGCGAGGGCATCACCGGCGTCACCCTGGAGGACATCAACGCCGCCAAGGAGATGGGCTGCGTCATCAAGCTGCTGGCCGACTGCACGCTCTCCGAGGACGGCCGCATCGCGGTGGGCGTCCACCCCACCATGGTGCCGGTCTCGCACCCGCTGGCGAGCATTCCGGGGGCCTACAACGCGGTCTTCATCGAATCCCGCAACGCCGGCCAGCTGATGTTCATGGGCCCCGGCGCCGGCGGTCAGCCGACCGCCTCGGCGGTGATGGGGGACGTGGTCACCGCGGCCCGCAACCGGGTGCGCGGCGTCGCCGGTCCCGGCGAATCGGCCTACTCCGGCCGGGCGATCACGCCGGCCGGGGACGTCCGCTCCCGCTACTACGTGGCCCTGCAGGTCTCGGACGAACCGGGTGTGCTGGCCAAGGTGGCGACCTGCTTCGCCGATCACGGCGTCTCGCTGCAGGCGGTGCGCCAGGACGGCGCGAGCGCCGACAGCCGAGCCCGGCTAGGGGTGATGACCCACGCCGCTCCGCACGCCGACATCCTGGCCACCATCGCCGAACTGGAGCGGCTGCCCGAGGTCGGCGCCGGGATCTCGACCATGCGGGTGGAGGGCCGATGAACCTGGTCTGCCTCGACCTGGAAGGCGTCCTGGTCCCCGAGATCTGGATCAACTTCGCCGAACGCACCGGCATCGACGCGCTGCGGCTGACCACCCGCGACGTGGCCGACTACGACGAGCTCATGGCGCACCGGCTGCGGGTGCTGGACGAGCACGGCCTCAAGCTGGCCGACATCCAGGCGGTGATCGCCGGCATGGGCCCGCTGCCCGGGGCGGGGGAGTTCCTCGACCGGATCCGGCAGCGTGCGCAGGTGGTCATCCTCTCCGACACCTTCTACGAGTTCGCGATGCCGCTGATGGCCCAGCTGGGTTACCCGACCCTGTTCTGCCACAAGCTGCAGGTCGGAGCGGACGACCGCATCGTCGGCTACACGCTGCGCCAGCCCGACAGCAAGCGCGAGGCGGTGAAGGCCTTCCACGGGCTCAACTACCGCGTGGTCGCCGCGGGTGACTCCTACAACGACACCGCCATGCTGGGCGAGGCCGACACCGGCATCCTGATCCGGCCACCGGAATCGGTGGTTGCGGAGTTCCCGCAGTTCCCGGTCACCTGGACCCTGCCCGCCCTCGCCGACACGATCGAGGACGCGCTCGCCACGATGTGACCAGGCCCTGGAGCGCGGTGCTATCCTTGGCCACGTCGCAGTTCTGCGCCACCGCTCCACCAGGCCGAGCGGGACGGGATGACCCGTCATGAAGTGAATCCTCATCCGAGAGCGATTGGCTCCAAACCTGGAATCCGAGGCGCACCGCTGGAAAGCGTCCATCATCGGCCACTTTGATCGGTGCGCGCCTCGCAGTCATACCCCTTCCGAAAGGAACCCAGTGACCGACACACTCAATCCGACGTCGGCCCCCCGCTCCGGTTCGCGCGGCGTCGACGCGATGCTGCTGCCCGAACTCAAGCAGTTGGCATCCTCCATGGGCATCAAGACCTCCGGCCTGCGCAAGGGCGCGCTGGTGGAGGCGATCAAGTCGGCCGGCGGCAGCGGCTCCGGGCAGCGTCCGGATCGCAACCGTCGCTCCGCCGAGGAGCCCGCAGCCGACGCCAAGCCGGCCAGGACGCGCGCCCCCAAGGCGCAGCAGGCCGAGGCCGCCGAGGAGCGTCCGGCCCGCGCGCCGCGCGAGGACCGTCCGGCCCGCTCCGAGCAGCCCGCGCTGCCGGCCGAGGGCGACGACGTCGCCAGCCGGCTCGAGGCGCTGCGCGCCGAGGGCGGACGCGGCCGCAATCGCAACAACAACAACAACAACCGCCAGGCCCCGGCTCAGCCGGCCGAGGCCGAGACCGAGTCGGCGCCGTCCGACAACCGTCCGCCGCGGATGGACCGCGACGGCGTCGAGGACGACTTCGCCTCCGGGCGGCGTGGCCGCCGGCGTCGCAACCGCGACCGGCAGAACAACCGCCGGGGCAATAACCCCCGCTCGGGCGGCGGGCTGCCGCTGGATCGCCTCGAGGCGGAGCCCACCATCGGCGAGGACGATGTCGTGGTGGAGATCTCGGGCATCCTCGACGTGCTCGACAACTACGCCTTCGTCCGCACTTCCGGCTACCTGCCGGGCACCAACGACGCCTACGTCTCGCTCTCCATGGTGCGTCGCTACGGGTTGCGCAAGGGGGACATCGTCACCGGCGCGATCCGTCAGGCCAAGGACGGCGAGCGGCGGGAGAAGTTCAACCCGCTGGTCCGGGTCGACTCGATCAATGCCGACGCGCCGGAGAAGGCCAAGGACCGTCCGGAGTTCGCCAAGCTCACCCCGCTGTACCCGCAGGAGCGGTTCAAGCTGGAGACCACCCCGCTGAACATGACCGGCCGGATCATCGACCTGGTCGCTCCGGTGGGCAAGGGCCAGCGCGGCCTGATCGTCTCGCCGCCGAAGGCGGGCAAGACCCTGGTCATGCAGGCCATCGCCAACGCCATCGCGGTGAACAACCCCGAGGTGCACCTGATGATCGTCCTGGTGGACGAGCGTCCCGAGGAGGTCACCGACTTCCAGCGCACCACCTCCGGCGAAGTGATCGCGTCCACCTTCGACCGTCCGGCCGACGACCACACCACGATCGCCGAGCTGGCCATCGAGCGGGCCAAGCGCCTGGTCGAACTGGGCCGCGACGTAGTCGTGCTGCTGGACGGCATCACCCGCCTGGGCCGGGCCTACAACCTGGCCGCGCCGGCCTCGGGCCGCATCCTCTCCGGCGGTGTCGATTCCGCGGCGCTGTACCCGCCGAAGAAGTTCTTCGGCGCCGCCCGGAACATCGAGGACGGCGGCTCGCTGACCATCCTCGCCACCGCGCTGATCGAGACCGGCTCCAAGATGGACGAGGTGATCTTCGAGGAGTTCAAGGGCACCGGCAACATGGAGTTGCGGCTGCGCCGCGAGCTCGCCGACAAGCGGATCTTCCCGGCCATCGACCCGGTCGCCTCCGGCACCCGCCGCGAGGAGATGCTGATGCCCCGCGAGGAACTGGCGATCATTTGGAAGCTGCGCCGGGTGCTCTCCGGCCAGGATCCGCAGGCCGGTCTGGAGATGCTGCTCAACCGGATGCGCAAGACCCAGAACAACCGCGAGTTCCTGATGCTCATCTCGAAGACCACGCCCACGCCGGAGTGACT
>JAPUEM010000016.1 GCA_027492575.1 Propionicimonas sp. | reverse complement strand
CGCGTGGGCGCGGCGCCACATCGGAAACCGGAAGGATCCCGGCCTCCGTCTGGAGGATGACGCCCGCCGCAGCCCTCCGCCGCAGGGCGTCCGGCCGAACCACGCCTGCGTCCGACGACCTCGGACGTGCCTGGGTCGAATGCTGAAGACATGGAAACCATCAGCTGTCCTCAGGTCACCACCCATCACGACCACGCCACCTCGGCCCGCTGGCCCGGCGCGCTCGCAGCCGGGCTCATCAGCGTGGGCGCCGGCTGGCTCTCCGCGGTGCTGCTCCCGTTCGGGCCGGTCACCGCCGCCCAGGGGATCGGGCTCATGATCGCCGGCACCGCGACCGGGGCGCTGGCCGGCCTCGGCCTGCGCTCGCGGTGGGCGATGCTGCTCGCCCCGTCCGCCTATCTGGTCGCCCTCGAAGCCACCCGCGGCGTCGGCCTGGCGCCCACGGTCGGCGAACTCCGGCTCGACAGCGGCTACGGCGTGCTCGCCTTCCTGCTCGGCCGGGTGATCCCCGCAGCCCTCGCGGTGCTGCCCATGGTGCTCGGCGCGGACTGGGGCGCCGACCACGCCCGCAACGACTGCGAGGGCCGTCCGCCGGCTCGGATGATCGTCGCCGCGATCGTCCTGACGGCGGTGGCCGGGCTGGTGGCCTGGCCCGCCCGCGCCCCGGCGTTCACCGACGCCGCAGGCCGTCCCGTGCCAGGGGCGGTGGCCGAACTCGTGCCGGTGCGACTCGGCGGGCACCAGCAGTGGATCCAGGTCCGCGGCGCCAGCCGCGACCTGCCGATTCTGCTCTATCTCAGCGGCGGCCCCGGGCAGAGCGACCTGCCCTACTCCCGGGTGCTGCTGGACGGCCTGACCAGCGACTTCCTGGTGGTCGGCTGGGATCAGCGGGGCGCCGGGAAGTCCTATCCGTCCCTCGACCCGGCCACCCTCACCCTCGACCGGGCGGTCTCGGACGTCCTGGAACTGACCAGGTACCTGCGGGAGCGGTACGGCCAGGAACGGGTCGTGCTGATGGGGGAGTCCTGGGGTTCCCTGCTCGGCGTGCTCGCGGTGCAGCGCGCCCCCGAACTGTTCAGCCTCTTCGTCGGCAGTGGTCAGATGGTGAGCGTGCTGGAGACCGACCTGGCGATCTACCACGACCTGCTCGCGGTGGCCGAGCGCACCGGCGACGACCAGCTTGCGGCCCGGCTGTGGGCCTCGGGTCCGCCGCCCTACGCCGATCCGCTCCAGTACGCCTTCGCGATGGCCCACTACCCGTTGCTGGAAGGTTCCTACCTGCCGCCGGCCGCCTACCGCGAACGCGGCGAGCGCTCTGGGGTCGGCCCGATGGGCATCGGTGGCGAGGAGTACGGCGGGCTGGAAAAGGTGAACGTGCTGCGCGGATTGCTGGACATGTTCTCAGTGCTCTACCCGCAACTGCAGGGCGTCGACCTGCGCCGGGACGCCGCCCGGCTCGAGGTCCCGGTGATCGTGCTCGAAGGAAGCAACGAGCTGGCCGCCCGGGTCCGTCCGGCCCGCGAATGGTTCGAGCTGCTGGCGGCGCCCCACAAGGAACTGCACGTTCTGCCGGATTCCGGTCACTCGGTCGCCTTCGAACAGGCGGACGAACTGCACCGCGTCCTTCTTCGGGCACTGGATGAGCGCCGCTAGCACAGGGATTGCGTTGTGGTGGGCGGACATGAACGGCGGCTTCTACCAGTCCGGCTCGGGCGCCGGCAGTGGCAACCAACGTCCGCCGGAGCGCCGGTAGACCCGCAGGCCGGTGGTCTCGGCCACCGCCTGCACCCCGTCCGCCATCGTGGTGGCTGCCCGCCAGGCGCCGGCGTCCTCCTCCGGGTCGCGCTCGGCCGGTTGCAGGAACCGGACGACCACCCGCGGGATGCCGTCCCCGCGCAACAGCGGCTCCACGTCGACGAAGGCGTCCTCCACCACGCGGACGGCGGCCACGGCGGCCCGGGCGGTGTCGAGGACGGCCTCGGGCGCCACCCCGGGACGGGCATCGAGGATGCCCAGGCTGGCTCGGAACGACGGCATGGGATCTCCTTTCCGCCGCCGAGCGTAAACCGCGCCTCTGACAACGGCGCGCGACCGATAGGCTGACCGATCATGAACGCGGTACTGGACGAACTCAGCTGGCGGGGCTTCATCGCCCATTCCACCGACGCGGACGCGCTGCGCGCCCGCCTCGACTCCGGGCCGATCACCTTCTACGTCGGCTTCGACCCGACCGCGCCGAGCATCCACATGGGCAACCTGGTGCAGCTGATGCTGGTGCGGCTGATGCAGGCCGCCGGGCATCGTCCGCTGCTGCTGGTGGGCGGTTCGACCGGCCTGATCGGCGATCCGAAGCAGACCTCGGAGCGGAACCTCAACCCGGCCGAGGTCGTCCACGAGTGGGTCGAGCGGATCCGCGCCCAGGTGGCGAAGTTCGTCAGCTTCGAGGGCGACAACGCCGCCCGACTGGTCAACAACTACGACTGGACGGCCGGCCTCTCCACCCTCGACTTCCTGCGCGACATCGGCAAGCACTTCAGCGTCAACCGGATGCTCGACCGCGACGTGGTGAAACGGCGGCTGGAATCCGGGATCTCGTACACCGAGTTCTCCTACGTGCTGCTGCAATCGCTGGACTACCTGCAGCTGCACCGGCAGTTCGGCTGCGAACTGCAGACCGGTGGCTCCGACCAGTGGGGCAACATCACCGCCGGGGTGGAGCTCGTCCGGCGGGCCGACGGGGCCAGGGTGCATGCCATGGCGACCCCGCTGCTCACCAAGGCGGACGGCACCAAGTTCGGCAAGACCGAGGCGGGCACGGTCTGGCTCGACCCGGAGATGACCTCGCCCTACGCCTTCCACCAGTTCTTCCTGAACGCCGAGGACTCCCAGGTGGGCAGCTACCTGAAGATCTTCACCACCCGTAGCGCCGAGGAGATCGCCGACCTCGAACGCCAGACCGCCGAGGCGCCGCATCTGCGGGCCGCCCAGCGGGCCCTGGCCGACGACATCACCGACCTGGTGCACTCCGTCGCGGAACGTCAGGCGGCCACCGCGGCCGCCGGAGCCCTCTTCGGACGCGGTGAGCTGGCCGGACTGGACGCCGGGGTGCTGGCCGCAGTCGCCAGGGAACTCGGGGCGGGGACGGTCCAGGCCGGGGCCGAGCTGCCCTCCGTGGTGGATGTGCTCGCCGCCGGCGGCGTGGTGGAGAGCAAGGGCGCCGCCCGGCGCGCGATCGCCGAGGGCGGGGCCTACCTGAACAACCAGCGGCTGACCGACCCCAACGCGCTGGTCGCGCCGGCGGATCTGCTGGCGGGGGAGTACCTGATCGTGCGCCGCGGCAAGCGCACCGTGGGTGCCGTCCGGGTGCTCCGGTAGGCTCGAACCGAGGCGACACGCCCGGGCGTTCCGCCGATTTGACCCCGCCCGGGCAACCCCGTAATGTTCATCGAGCGCTGCCGGTGACACGGACGAAGCAGGGAGAGATCCCAGCCAGGACGGATCGGAGCGCCGAACCCACCTTTATCAGCACGGATACGGTGTGCCTCCATGCCAGGAGCCATCAACGTCCGGGTCTCGACGCGGGCCGGGGGAGGGCGAGGAACTCGGTTTGACACCGAGAACCGCGCCAGGTAAAGTAAGACGAGTTGCCCCAAGCGGCGGTGAAAGCCAAAGCGAGGTGTGCACCCGAAACTTGAGAACTCAACAGCGTGCTTAAAGTCAATGCACAATAAAGGCACTCTAGAAGTGCCAAATCAACCCCGTCGAAGGGTGTGCGAGACGCAAGTCGAAACACATTCCAGACGGATTCCTTTGATTATTGAACAGATCCAGCAATGGGTCTGCGTCAGTGTCGAACCGAAGTTGACGGTACTAGGGCCTTACAGCCCGCAACCGAAAATTTTCAACGGAGAGTTTGATCCTGGCTCAGGACGAACGCTGGCGGCGTGCTTAAC
>JAPUEM010000015.1 GCA_027492575.1 Propionicimonas sp. | reverse complement strand
TGCCCTGTCGGCAAGGCGATGGCTGGGTCGCAGTGTCGTCGGTATGGGCGAAGCCCGCCACCGGTCATGTGGTGGCGGGCTTCGCTCGGTGCGGGTTCTGGCCCGCGGGTTTCTGTGGGTCTTTAGGCGGGCAGCCCCTCCAGGAGGTCGGCCATCTCGGTGATCTCGGTGGTCTGGGCGTCGATGATCTGTTGGGCGAGGTCCCGTACGTCCTGGTTCTGGCCGGTGTTGATCACGGATTGTGCCATGGTGATGGCACCCTCGTGGTGGGCGGTCATGAGCTGGAGGAAGCGTCGGTCGAAGTCAGTGCCGGTGAGTGTCTGCAGCTCGGTCATCGCCGCGTCCTGGTCCATGCCGTCCATGTCCATGCCGCCGTGGTCCATGCCGCCCATGTCGGCGTCGGTGCTGGTCGGTTCGCCCCATGCCTCCAGCCATTCGGTCATCAGCTCGATCTCGGGGCCCTGTGCTGCGGTGATGCGTTCGGCGAGCGCTTTGACCTCGGGTGTGGCGGCTTGCTGTACCGCCAGGTCGGCCATCTCGATGGCGCCCTGGTGGTGGATGATCATCATCTGGGCGAACTCGGTGTCGGCGGCGTTATGCGCGGCGGACGCATCGGATGACGTGACGGTGGGCGTGGTGCTAGTTGCGGGGCTCTGTTCGACGGGGGTGGCGCAGGCGGCCAAGGCGAGGCTGAGGGTGACGGTGGCGGCTCCGGCTGTCAGGATTCGTCGGATTGTCGTGGCCATCGGGTCTCCTTACCGGTGGTGGGCGTGGGTCTGGTCGGCGGTCGTGTCGGTGCGGCAGCAATGGGTTTGTCCGCCTTCGTGCGCGCAGCGGTGGTCTGCCGAGTCGTGGCTGCAGGTGTGGGGTTCGGTCGTGGCGGATTCGCGGCAACAGGCCATCGGGGTCTCCTTGAAGGGTTCTGCGACCGATGCACGGTCGCTTGCGGGCCGGCTCGCACGGTTGCTGGCCGGGCCGCCAGTCTTGCCGCGCCGCATCTGGATCAGGACCGGGCTTGATGAAGGTTTGGTCAAGAGCCGTCGCCATCGCACCGTGCGGCTAGCGGCAGCGTCGCGATCAAGGGTGCCGAGCTGGCATGGCCAGGGTCAGCGGATGGGCCCGCCGGCGGCCCCGCGGTCTTGCTGGCTTCCCGGGCTGGAGGGGAGGGTGAGGGTGAAGGTTGCGCCCTGGTCGGAGCCAGGGCTGCTGGCGGTCAGGCTGCCGCCGTGGGCTTCGGCGATCGCCTTGGCGATGGTCAGGCCGATGCCGGAGCCGGCTTTGTCGTGGGTGCGGGCGGTGTCTCCGCGGTAGAAACGTTCGAAGATGTGGGCGAGTTGGTCGTTGGTGATGCCTTCGCCGGTGTCGGTGATGACCAGCGTGGCCGTCCGCTCCGGGCCGCGTCGTCCGATGACGGTGACGCGGCCACCGCTGGGGGTGTGCCGCAGCGCGTTAGCGAGCAGGTTGCCGAGAACCTGCCCGATGCGCTGCGGGTCGACCCACACCTCCAGGTCAGCGATGTCGTCTGTCAGTATCACGGCCTTGGCGGCATAGCGGGCGCGCACCTGGTTGAGCGCACTGGTCACGAGCTCGGGCAGGGGCTGGGGGGCAGGCTCGATCGTGATGCGTCCTTCCTCAGCGCGGGAGACATCATCCAGGTCGTGGGCGAGCCGGGTGAGACGCTCGATCTGGTGTTCGAGGATCTGACGGGTGGTGTCGTTCCACTCGGTGACGCCGTCGGCGAGCCCCTCCAGGTGGGCGTTGAGGGTGGCGATCGGAGTACGTAGCTCATGGGCGAGGTCGGACAGCAGCCTTCGTCGGGTGTCCTCGACGCTGCCGAGGCGTTCGGCCATCTGGTTGAACGAGTCGGCGAGGGTGGCCAACTCCGGACCTGCGCCGGTGACGGTCACCCGGGCGGCGTAGTCGCCGGTGCTGATCCGGCGCGCGGATGCGGTAAGGGTGTCGAGCGGCCCGCGGATCCGGCCGGTCACGTACCAGGTGACGCCGAGTGCAAGGACCAGCGCGAACAGGAGACCCACGCCCAGGGAGACGGCGCTGGCGCTGGCGAAGGCCTCTTCGATGTGGGGGATCTCGGGGGAGTCGGGTTCGTGGCCCGATTCGAGCAGGTGGACGTGGAACAGCGGCGGCCCGATGACCGCGGCCACCAGCGCTGCCGTCAGCACACTGGCGACCAGCGCCACGGCCTGGGCCGCGAAGAGACGGGTGCCCAACCGCCAGCCGGCGATGGTGTGGTCGGTCATCCCTTACCCATCCGGTAGCCGACCCCGCGCACGGTCAGGACGTACCGCGGCTCGTTCGGGTCGTCGCCGAGCTTGCGGCGCAGGTTCGCAACATGCACGTCGACGACGTGGTCGTCGCCGAGCCAGTCGGCGTCCCAGACCTGGTCGATGATCTGGCGACGGCTGAGTGCGACCTTCGGCTGTCCGGAGAGCACGTCGAGGATGTCAAACTCGGTTCGGGTCAGCTGCACCGGCTGGTCGCTCAGCCAGACCTCGCGTCCGGCGGCGTCGATCCGTAGGTCGCCGAACACCCGCGGCGGCTCCAGGTCCACCTCGACGGCGGCGGCGGGTCGGCGGGGGCGGCGTAGCACGGTCTGGACGCGGGCGACGAGTTCGCGGGTGCTGAAGGGCTTGGTGATGTAGTCGTCGGCGCCCACCGACAGCCCGATCAGCTTGTCGACCTCGTCGCCGCGCGCGGTGAGCATCAGGATGTAGCAGTCGGAGAACGTCCTCACCTGCCGGCAGACCTCGATCCCGTCCAGGCCGGGCAGCCCGAGGTCGAGGACGATCACGTCCGGGTCGAGCGACCGGGCGGTGCTGACGGCGTCCGGGCCGGTGTACTCCAGTGTCACGTCGTAGCCGGCCCGCCGGAGGTACGACCCGACCACGCTCGCCAGCGCCTTCTCGTCCTCGACGACAAGGACCCGTTCCTGCGGGACTTCCAGTTCAGCCATAGTCGCCAGTATCACCTGCGCCATGCCCGGTTGCGGCCCGGGAGGTCGGAGCCGCCCGGGATCTTGCCTAAATCTTGACCAGACGCGGAGTGGTCCTTGGTGTTGCCTAGGGATGCTCTCCAGTACCGCGGCCGGGAGGAGGTGCGAGATGGGATGGCTGGATCAGCTGCTGGGTTGGTGGCTCTGGGCCTGCCTGGTGATCGTCGCCGCCTGGATCGCGGTGTTCCTGCTGGTGCGGTTCTTGATCCGCACCGGTCCTGACACGGAAGGTGACCATGACGGGCACGTCACGACGCCAGCTCCTCGGTGGTGGTCTGGCCTTGGCCGGAAGCTGGGCGCTTGGCGCCTGCACCGCGTCCCCGGTCAGACCACCCACCACGACAGCGCCCCGGCCGCCGGCAGCGACGCCGCCGGTCTCGCCGGCGCCGGGCCGCGGCATCGTGGAGAAGACGGTCAGGGCAGCCCCGGCCACCGTTGATCTTGGCGGCATCGAGGTTGACACCTGGGCCTACACCGACACCATTCCCGGACTCGAACTGAGAGCGACCGCAGGAGATCTGCTGCGCATCACGCTGGACAACCAGCTCCCCGCCGACACCACCATCCACTGGCACGGGATCGCCCTACCCAACGGCGTCGACGGGGTCCCCGGCATGACTCAAGACCCGGTCAGGCCCGGGCAGAGGTTCCGGTACGAGTTCATTGCCCCCGATCCGGGCACCTACTTCTTCCACCCCCACGTCGGCGTCCAACTGGACCGCGGCCTGTACGCGCCGCTGATCGTGGAGGATCCTGCCGAGCCCGGCGGCTACGACAGCGAGTGGGTCGTGGTTCTGGACGACTGGCTGGACGGCACCGGACGCACCCCGGACGAGGTCTACCAGCAACTCACCGCCAGCCCCTCAGCAGACCCCGGCGGGATGGATCACGCCAGGATGGGTGCGGAGCCCTTCGGTGATGCCGGGGATGTCACCTATCCCCACTACCTGATCAACGGAGCCGTCCCGGCTTCGCCGGT
>JAPUEM010000014.1 GCA_027492575.1 Propionicimonas sp. | reverse complement strand
TCCATCTTGCCGCCGCGCAGCGTCTTGGCGCCCTGCTCGCCCATCACCCAGCTGAGCGCGTCCACCACATTCGACTTGCCCGAGCCGTTGGGGCCGACCACGCAGGTGATCCCCGGCTCGAACCGCAGCGTGGTCGTGGACGCGAAGGACTTGAAGCCGCGCAGGGTCAGGCTCTTGAGGTGCATCAGCCCACCTCGACCCGGTGGCGCCGCACGGCGCGGAAGGTCCACAGCTTGTTGAGCACGAAGTTGATCGGGGTGACGCAGGCGATGGTGATCAGGTTGGCCCAGTACAGCTTGGTGCGGAACCCGGTGGAGTTGTCGAAGATGTCGCTGGGCAGCCCGATCGGCGAATGCGGGTGCATCAGCGCGGTGAGCAGCAGCAGGCCGACCATCTGGCCGGCGAGCCCGATCGCCAGGAACGGCCAGTACTCCTTCCACACCCCGGTGTGCCCGGCGCTGCGGAAGGTCCAGTGCCGGTTGAGCAGGAAGTTGGAGAGGTTGGCCACCAGGAAGGCGATCATCACGTAGACGTGGTAGTTGCGGACGTTGAACTCGGTGAAGGGCAGACCGACCACCACGTCGTTGTTGTGCATCCCGAACCAGTCCCGGGCGATGACGTTGGTGATGACCAGCACCACCTGGTTCACGAGTACGCCGACACCGCCGACCAACCCGAACCGCACGAACTGCAACAGGCTGTGCCGGTGACGTCGATACAGGTCGCTCAGGCTCACAGTGGGTTCACTCTACCGGTCGCGTCCACGTCCGATCTCGCAGCCACCGACGTGGGAAGAGACCGGAGGACCGCATCCTGTTTTTCCTCCAGGCGGTGTTCCGGTTACGACGGTCGTGCGAAGAACGTGACGGTTCGCAGCTCAACGTCTCCGCTGGCACCTCGGGCAGAAATGCGACGAGCGGTTCATGAACTGCTCGCGCCGGATCGGAGTGGCGCAGCGAGGGCAGGGCTCACCCTCGCGTCCGTAGGCGTTGAGGGAGCGGGAGAAGTAGCCGGAGGAGCCGTTCACGTTGACGTAGAGCTTGTCGAAGGAGGTGCCGCCCTGGGCTAGGGCCTCGGCCATCACGTCGCGGGCGGCCACCAGCACCTGGCGGAGGCGGCGCTCGCTCATTCGGTCGGCGGGGGTCTCGGGGTGGACGCGGGCCTGCCACAGTGCCTCGTCGGCGTAGATGTTGCCGATTCCCGAGACGACCGACTGGTCGAGCAGCACCCGTTTGATCGCGCTGTGCCGGCCCCGGATCGACCGGGCCAGCGCGAGCAGGTCGAGGCCCGGCTCGAAGAGGTCGGGGGCGATGTGGGCCAGGTCGGGCGGCAGTTCCGCGCCGCCCGGGGAGAGCCACAGGCCACCGAAGGTGCGCTGGTCGACGAACCGCAACTGCGGGCCACCGTCGGTGAAGTCGAGCACCACGTGGGTATGCGGCAGCAGCGGCGCGGCAGCGTCGTCCAGGCGGAATTGTCCGCTCATGCCGAGGTGGGCGACCAGCGCGTCGCCGTCATCGAAGGGCAGCCACAGGAACTTGCCGCGACGGCGAGGAAGACCGAAGGTCCGTCCCGGCAGCCGGGTCTCGAAATCAGCCGGCCCGGCGAGATGACGCCGTACCGAGCGGGGATTCCCCACCCGTGCCACGGCGACGGTGCGCCCGGGAACGGCGGCTTCCAGCCCGCCCCGCACCACCTCGACCTCGGGCAGTTCGGGCATGGTCAGCCGACGTTGAGCGCTGTGAAGGCGGCCTCGGCGGCCTGCTGTTCGGCCTGCTTCTTGGAGCGGCCGTGGCCGGGGGCGAAGGACTGCTCGCCCACCACCGCGACGGCGGTGAACCGCTTGTCGTGGTCGGGGCCGGTTTCCGTGATCCGGTAGCCGGGCAGCCCCAGCTCCCGTTCGGCGCAGATCTCCTGCAGGCTGGTCTTCCAGTCCAGACCGGCTCCGATGGTCACCGCCTGGTCGACCAACGGGTCGAAGAGGTGATGCAGCAGCCGGTCGGCCGCGTCGCGTCCGTTGGAGATCAGGACGGCGCCGAACAGCGCCTCCAGCGAATCGGCCAGGATGGACGCCTTGCCGGAGCCGCCCGTGGTGATCTCACCGCGGCCCAGCAGCAGTTCGTCACCCAGCTCGAGGCCCCGGGCGACCGCGGCCAGCGACTGGGCGTTGACCACGGCGGCCCGCAGCTTGGCCAGCCGCCCTTCCGGGAAGTCGGGGTACGACCGGTACAGGTACTCGGTGACCACCACACCCAGGACGGAGTCGCCGAGGAACTCCAGCCGCTCGTTGTGCGGAAGGCCACCGTTCTCGTAGGCGTAGGAGCGGTGCGTGAGGGCAAGCGAATAGAGCTGGGGGTCGATCTCGATCCCCAGCTCTTCGAGCATGTGCCGCGTGCGGCTCATGGCCGCCACCGGCTCAGGCTTCGGTCACCTGACGGCGGGCGCCACGTGGGCCGTACTGGCCGCACTCGGGGCAGGCGGTGTGCGGCAGTTGCTTGGCGCCACACGCGGGGTTCGCGCAGGTCACCAGCGTCGGCGCGGAGGTCTTCCACTGCGAACGGCGGGCCCGCGTGTTGCTGCGGGACATCTTCCGCTTCGGAACGGCCACGGCGTAACTCCTCGGTCAGGCGGCCCGGTTGGGCCAGTTTTCGGTTCAGGCTTGCGTCCAGCCGGCCAGTCCGGCCCATCGGGAATCGATGGTGTCGTCGTGGCTGTGCTCCGGCTCGCGGTTCAGGTTGACCCCACAGGTGGGGCACAACCCGGCGCAATCCGGCCGGCACAATGGCGTGAACGGCAGGTCGAGCACCACGGCGTCCCGTAGCAGGGGTTCGAGGTCGATCATCTCGTCCTCGATGCGGCTGGCCTCTTCGTCGTCGACTTCTTTCCCCGGGTACAGGTACAGCTCCTGCAGATCCACCACGGTGTCTCCCGTGATCTCCTCCAGGCAGCGTGCGCACTGTCCCCCGAGACCGACTTCGGCGGTTCCGGTGACCAGCACCCCCTCCACCACGGCCTCGAGTGTGACGTCGAGGTCGATGGCCGAGCCGGGTGGCACTCCGATCATGGCGATGCCGATACCCTCCGGTGCGTCGGCGATCTGCCGTACCTGCTTCACCGTCCCCGCCCGACGACCCAGTTCGTGGGTCTCGAGGACGAGACCGGAACGGTGGTCGGGAAGACGGCGAGACACGGCGGATCCCTTCGATCGGCGGCACGACAGCGTCATAACCAAGGGACAACTCTACCGTGCCCCCGGTGGGCGGCAAAACCAGGGGTCAGAGGTTCAACCGCGGCAGCGCCGTGGTCTCGTTGTCGTCCAGCTGGGAGCGCCGCGCGAGCCGCTGCCGCATCGTCTGCACCTGACCCATCGTCTTCTGCAGGCCCGCCTCGAAAGCGGCGATCCGGGCGTCCACGTAGGCGTCGGCTTCCCGGCGCAGGGCTTCCGCCTCGGCGATCGAGCGGCGTTCCAGTTCGGCGGCCTGCGCCTTCGCCTTCTCCATGACGGGGGTCGAGCCGGCCAGGTAGACCGCCTTCTCCTCGGCCGCCTTGATGATCTGGACGGCCTCGTCCTGGGCACGTTCCAGAGTCTCCAGCGAGGTGGCGGTCACCCGCTCGGCCTCGCGGGTGTCGTCCACCAGCGCGGCCAGCGCCTGGTCGATCAGGACGAGGGTCTCGGCGCGGTTGAGCATGCACGAGGCGGACATCGGCACCGCCTTCGCGTTCTGCACCTGCTCGCGCAGCGTGGCGAGCACCGCCTTGGTCCGGTCAGCCATCACTGCGCTCCTTGTCGTGGGGGGCCCGCCGGGCCCGTAGCCGGTCGGCCACCACCGCCGGCACGAAGGCCGAGACGTCACCGCCGAAGGAGGCGATCTCCCGGATCATCGTGGAGGATAGCGTGGACCATTGCGAGGACGCGGGCAGCATCACGGTTTCGACCCCGCCGACCACCGCGTTGAGGTGGGCCATCTGCAGTTCGAAGTCGAAGTCGGAGGCGAACCGCAGGCCCTTCACGATCACCCGCGCGCCCTGCTCGCGGGCGAAGTCGATGAGCAGGCCGCTCAGCGGCAGAACCCGGACGCCCTTCAGCCCGGCGGTGGCCGCCGTGACCAGTTCGACTCGCTCATCCAGGTCGAAGAGGTAGTTCTTCGCCGAGTTGCGGCCGACCGCCACGATGACGTCGCCGAAGATCTCCGCGGCGCGGCCGATCACGTCGAGGTGCCCGAAGGTCACGGGATCGAAGGATCCCGGGCAGATGGCGGTCATGCATCACCTCTCATCGCGAAGTGCAGAGCGGTCTCACCGTAGTCCCGTTTCCAGGAATCCTCCACGGTCGCCGGCCAGCCGGGGACGCCGCTGCGCCTGGCTCGCTCCACCACCAGCAGCCCGCGCGGCGCCAGCCACTGCTCCGCGACCGCGAGCACGGCGTCCAGTTCGCTGTCGGCGAGGTCGTAGGGCGGGTCCGCCCAGACGATGTCGAAGGGCTGTGGTGGCCCGCCCAGGAAGGCGCTCACGCTGCGGGTCGCGACCTTCACCGGCAGGCCGGTCTGCGTGGCGTTGCGCTGGGCCACGGCGGCGGTACCCCGGTCGCGCTCCACCGCCCAGACTCCGGACGCGCCGCGGCTGGCGGCCTCCAGCGCCACCGCTCCCGACCCCGCGTACAGGTCGAGGAAGGACAAGCCGGCCAGTTCCCGCGCGGCCGGCTCGCCCGCCGTGCCCGCCCAATCGGCCAGCAGCGAGAAGGCCGCCTCCCGCACCCGATCGGTGGTGGGACGGGTGTCGCGGTGCGGCGGCATCGCCAGCCGGCGACCCTTCGCGGAACCGGCGATGATCCGGCTCATGAATCCCACTCCCCCGGCGCGAGCATGCTGAGCTCGCGGACGGCGTCGGCGAAACCGGGGGTACGGCATTCCGGGTCGCGGCGGACCGATTCCTCGGCGAGTTCGCGGGCTTCTGCGATCAGGTCGGCGTGCTCCAGCACCCGCAGCAGCCGCAGGCTGGAGCGCGTCCCGGATTGGCTGGCGCCCAGCACATCGCCCTCGCGGCGCTGCTCGAGGTCGAGTTCGGCCAGCATGAAGCCGTCGGTGGTGGCGGCGACCGCGTCCAGCCGGTCACGGGCAGGTTCGCCCGGCGGCACGCTGGTGATCAGCAGGCAGACGCCAGGGTGCTCGCCACGTCCGATCCGGCCGCGCAGCTGGTGCAGCTGGGAGATGCCGAACCGGTCGGCGTCCCAGACCACCATCATGGTGGCGTTGGGCACGTCCACACCGACCTCGATGACCGTGGTCGCCACCAGCACGTCGAGATGGCCGGCGGCGAAGTCACACATCACCTGATCCTTGGTCTCGGTGGGCAGCTGGCCGTGCAGGACGCCAAGGCGCACCGCCGCCAGCGGCCCGGACCGCAACTGCTCGGCGACTTCCACCACGCCCAGGCCCCCGGCTCCGGAGCCACCGATCCGCGGGCAGACGACGAAGACCTGCCGCCCGGCCGCGACCTCCTCGGCCACCCGCTGCCAGGCCCGCTCCACCCAGGCCGGACGCAGCGCGGCGTCCACCACCACGGTGCCGATCGGCTGCCGGCCGGCCGGGATCTCGGCCAGGGTGGAGACGCTGAGGTCACCGAAGATGGTCATCGCCACCGATCGCGGGATCGGTGTGGCGGTCAGCACCAGGATGTGCGGACGAGCGGAGGCCTTGTCGACGAGGGCGGCTCGCTGCTCCACGCCGAACCGGTGCTGCTCGTCGATCACGATCAACCCGAGATCGGCGAACTGCACCCGATCCGACAGCAGCGCGTGCGTGCCGATCACGATGCCGGCCTCGCCGCTGGCCGCCCGCAGCAGGGTCTCCCGGCGGGAAGCGGCCGGCATCGACCCGGTCAGCAGCACGACGTCGGTGGCCACATCCGGCGCGCCGAGCATCCGTCCGCCGCCGAGGTCGCCCAGGAGGCGTTTGATGGTCTGGTAGTGCTGGGCGGCCAGCACCTCTGTGGGGGCCAGCAGGGCGGCCTGGCCACCGGCGTCCACCACGGCCAGCATGGCGCGCAACGCGACCACGGTCTTGCCGGAGCCGACCTCGCCCTGCAGCAGCCGCTGCATCGGGCGGCGCCGGGCCAGCTCCTCGAAGATCGTAGAGCCGACCGTCACCTGGCCGTCGGTGAGCCGGAACGGGAGCCGGGCGTCGAAAGCGTCGAGAATCCCGTCGGCCAGCCGCACCCGCGGAATGGCCGCGTGCCGGTCTGCGTCGCTGCGCCGGTAGGCCATGGTCAGCTGGGTGGCGAAGGCCTCATCGAAGCGCAGCCGGTGCGCGCCGCGCTCGGCCTGCGTCAGGTCGAGCGGAGCGTGGACGGCGGTGAAGGCGTCCGCCAGGCCCAGCACGGCGGCCCGTTCCCGCAGCCATTCCGGCCACGGGTCGTCGGTCACCGGCAGCGAGGCGAGCGCCAGCCGGGCGCATTCCGCGACCGTCCAGGTGGGGAGCTTGGCGGTGGCCGGGTACATGCCCACCAGCCCGGACTGGGCGAGGGTGGCCATCCGAGCCTTCTCCTCCGACTTGCCGACGATCCGGCCGGCGGCGTCCAGCATGACGAACTCGGGGTGGGTCATCTGCAGCTGGTCGCGGAAGCTGCCGACCTTCCCGACGAACAGACCGCCGACCCCGTTGCCGAGCTGGTCCTCCCACCAGCGCAGCAGGTGGGAGCGTCCGAAGAAGGTGACCGCCAGATGCCCCGAGCCGTCGGTGAGCAGCACCTCCAGCCGGCCCGGCCGCGGCCGCCGGCCGCCGCCGCCGTCGCTGCCTTCCACCCGGTTGATCCGCGCCACCCGGGCGAAGACCGCCACGTGCTCGCCCTCGGTGATGGTGGCCAGGTCGGTCAGCTCGGTGCCACTGAGATAGCGCCGCGGGATGTGCCGCAGCAGATCCCCCACGGTGTGGACGCGCAGCGCGGTGAACTCCTTGGCGGTCTTCGCGCCCAGCACGTCGGCCAGCGGCGCATGCAGCGCCGCCGCCATCGCCGTCCGCCAGCCGCTCAGTTCGAGGTCCACGATCGCCCAGCGTAGTGGGCGGCTCGGACAGACCCGTCAATCTGCCTCGGACAAGCAAAAAGACCCGCCGGAGCGGGTCTCTTCGGGTTGGTCTCAGCGGGTGACGCGACCGGCCTTCAGGCAGGAGGTGCACACGTTGAGTCGCTTCGGGGTGCCGTTGACGACGGCGCGGACACGCTGGATGTTCGGGTTCCAGCGACGGTTGGTCTTCTTCTTCGACCAAGGCACGTTGTGGCCGAAGCCCGGGCCCTTGGCGCAGACGTCACACACGGCAGCCACTGGAGTTCTCCTCGTAATCTCTCACCGAGCGCACGCTCGGCAACCTACATGTCAAAGCTGGGGACCAAGTAACGATACCCGAGATGCGCGACGGTCGCCTAATCGGATCGGACGACCCTTCGACAGGCTCAGGGATCGTCCGGCTAGGTCGCCACCACGATCGGCAGGATCATCGGACGGCGGCGGTAGTTGTTGTTCACCCAGCGCCCGATCGTCCGGCGGACGAGCTGCTGCAGCTGGTAGGTGTCCTCCATGCCGTCGCCCATCGCCTTGAGGATGGCCTGCACCAGCTCGGTGCGGATGCCGTCGAAGACCGTGTCGTCCTCGGCGAACCCACGGGCGTGGATGTCGGGGCCACTGACGATGGTGTCGTCATGGAAGTTGACCACCACCACGATCGAGATGAAGCCCTCCTCGCCGAGGATCCGCCGGTCGGTGAGCTCGGAATCCCCGATGTCGCCCACCGTGGAGCCGTCCACGAAGATGTAGCCGCATTCCAGCTTCCCGACGACCCGGGCCCTGCCGTTGGCGAGGTCGACCACCGCGCCGTCCTCGACCACCAGCGTCCGGTCGGCCGGGACGCCGGTGCGCTGGGCGAGCTGGGCGTTGGCGATCAGGTGCCGGATCTCGCCGTGGACGGGCAGCACGTTGCGCGGCTTCAGCAAGTTGTAGCAGTACAGCAACTCCCCAGCGCTGGCGTGGCCGGAGACGTGCACCATGGCATTGCCCTTGTGGACGACCGTCACGCCGTTGCGGGCCAGGCCGTTGATCACCCGGTAGACCGAGTTCTCGTTGCCCGGGATCAGCGAGCTGGCCAGCAGCACCACGTCGCCGGGACCGGCGGTGATCACCTGGTGCTCGTGGTTGGAGATCCGCGACAGGGCGCTCAACGGCTCCCCCTGCGAGCCGGTGGAGACGATCACCACCTCCTCGTCGCGGTAGTTGTCGATCTGCTTGAGGTCGATCAGGGTGTCCTCGGGCACCTTCAGGTAGCCCAGTTCGCGGGCGACCGTCATATTGCGCACCATCGAGCGGCCCACGTAGACCACCTTGCGACCGTGCCGCACGGCCGCGTTCAGCACCTGCTGCACGCGGTGCACGTGGGAGGCGAAGCAGGCCACGATCAGCTTCTGCTTGGCGCTGGCGAAGACCCGCTCCATGGCGGGCTCGATATCGATCTCGTGCGGGGTGAAGCCCGGGGTCTCGGCATTGGTCGAGTCGGGCATGAACAGATCGAGGCCCTCCTCGCCGAGCCGGGCGAAGCCGGGCAGGTCGGTGAGCCGGCCGTCGAGCGGCAGCTGGTCCATCTTGAAGTCGCCGGTGTGCAGGACGGTGCCGGCCACCGTCCGGATCACCACCGCGAGGGCGTCCGGGATGGAGTGGTTGACGGCCAGGAACTCCAGGCTGAACCCGCCGGCGCGCACCCGCTCCCCCTCGGCGACGACCCGCAGGTCGGCGTCGCGCAGCAGCCGGTGCTCGCGCAGCTTCTCGCGCACCAGGGCCAGGGTGAGCCGGGAGCCGTAGATCGGGATGTCGGGACGCCGCCGCAGCAGGTACGGCACCGCGCCGATGTGATCCTCGTGACCGTGGGTGAGCACCAGCGCACGGACGTCCTTCAGCCGGTCGGAGACCAGGTGCAGGCCGGGCAGGATCAGGTCGACGCCCGGGTGCTCCTCGCTGGGGAAGAGCACCCCGCAGTCGACCAGCAGCAGTTCGCCGTTGAGCTCGAAGGAGGCCATGTTCCGGCCGACGTCCCCCAGCCCGCCCAGGGGGGTGATCCGCAGCGTGTCCGGGCGCAACGCGGGGGGTGTCTTCAGGGTCTCTCGCACGCCGCCACCCTAGCCCACGGCGCCGACATCGCCGCCCCGGTAGGCTGTCGCGGGTGACCGCGCAACCCCATTCCGTCCGGCTCGCCTTGGCCTCGGAGGCAGCCGGGATCGCCGCCGTGCAGCGCCGATCCTGGACGCAGCTGTACGCCGAGCCGGTGGCCGCCCGGTTGCTGGATTCCACCGACCTGGCCACCATGACGCAGGCCTGGGAGTCGGCGATCCAGCGTCCCCCGCTGGCGACCCTGCGGGTGCTGGTCGCGATCGACTCCAGCCAGGGCAGCCACCGGGTGGTGGGATTCGCCGCGGTCGGCCCCAGCGACGACCCGGACGCCAGCCCCGCCGAGGACGGCCTGGTCGCGGAGTTCGCGATCGATCCGCTGGCGCAGCGGCTGGGTCACGGCTCCCGGTTGCTGCAGGCCTGCGCCGACACCCTGCGCGCGGACGGGTTCACCCGGGCGACCTGGTGGGTGCGGGCCACCGACGATCCGTTGCGCGCCTTCCTCAGCGGCGCCGGCTGGGCCCCGGACGGCGCCCACGCCGAAGTCGGCGACGAGGCGGACGCCCGCGGGGTGAAGTTCGTCCGGCTGCACACCGACATCTCGGCCTGACTCACTCCTGGGGCACCAGGAAGTCCTGCGCCGTCACGGCCACCCGCACCCCGTCCGCTCCCGCCGCGATCTCCTCGGGCATCAACCCGTACGGCAGTTCGAGCGGGATCGGGGCGACCAGCTGTTCGATGATCCACTGCGCGACCGCCTCGCTCAGCTGGATGCCCGCCACCTCGATCTGCGGGTGCTCGAGCAGCAGCCGGTCGCGTTCCTCGCTCAAGGTGGGGACGGCCGAGACGCTCGCGACCAGCGGCCGCCCGAACAGTTCGGCGGTGTAGCTGACCTGCACCCGTCCGGTCTCGTCGCCAGGCTCGACCGGGACGCCGGCCAGCCGGCTCAACGCCGGGTAGCCGACCAGCCCGTCGGCCCGGCCCGAGCCGATGGTGATCCGGTCGTCGGCCACGGAGACGTTCTCAGCGGCGATCTCGACCGTCTCGATGGTGATCTGCTGCCCGGATATCTCCAACGGAACATCGGTCGCACTGAGGCTCGCCGTCGGCACGCTGCGGGTCAGCAGGGCCAGGCTGAACGGCCAGCCGCCGAGTGCGACCTCGGGCGGTTCCGCCATGCCCAGGCCGGTCTGGATCTGTTGCGCCACCTGGCCCTCGACGTACGACCGGGCGACTCCGTCACCGACGATCGCGCCGCCGCCGATCACCGCGAGCGAGACGCCGGTGATCGCCAGGGCCTTGAGCGCACCCATCTACAACCCCAGCAACCCGTCGATGCCGAGGGTGAGGCCGGGCCGGTCGCCGACCGCGCGGACGGCGGTGAGCACGCCGGGCATGAAGGACACCCGGTCGAAGGAGTCGTGCCGGATGGTGAGGGTCTCCCCCGTGGCGCCGAAGAGCACCTCCTGGTGGGCGACCAGCCCGCGCAGCCGGACGCCGTGGACGTGGATGCCGTCCACCACCGCGCCGCGGGCGCCGTCCGGGTCGTCGGTGGTGGCGTCCGGCACCGCGGCCAGGCCGGCGGCGGCTCGCGCCGCGGCGATCTGCTCGGCGGTGGTGCGCGCGGTGCCCGAGGGGGCGTCCAGCTTGTTCGGGTGGTGCAGTTCGACGATCTCCGCCGACTCGAAGAAGGGGGCGGCCAGTTGCGCGAACTTCATCATCAGCACCGCGCCGATCGAGAAGTTGGACGCGATGAGGACGCCGGTCGGGTTGGCCAGCGCCACGAGCTCGCGCACCCGGTCGAGCCGCTCGGGGGTGAACCCGCTGGTCCCCACGACCACGTGGATGCCACGTTCCAGGCACCAGGCGATGTTCTCGATCACGACGTCGGGGGTGGTGAAGTCGACCACCACCTGCGCCTTCGCCTCGACCTCGTCCCGCGGGTCGCCGGCGTCCACCGCCGCCACCAGTTCCAGATCGTCCGCGGCCTCGACCGCCCGGCAGACCTCTGCCCCCATCCGACCGTTCGCGCCGAACACGGCTACTCGCACCATGGCCCCTCCTCGTCGTCCTCATCCTAGTGAACCGGTAGGAGACGCCGGAAAATGATTTAAGACAAGTCTTGTCAAATCTAGGGATCGTCGCTCATACTGATGTCAGACGAGGGGACGCGGCCCTCGTCGAGCAGGACGTAAACCCCGACGTCGCCGGCACTGCAGCCGTGACCGATTGGGGTCATGATCACCTTCGGGTCCGTCAGGACCGAGTGGAATCAGCGGCATCGGCGTCCACCGGAAACGGCAACCATCGAGAGAAAGATCACCATGGCATCGAAATACGATCAGACGGCGGAGCAACTGCTACCGCTGGTCGGCGGCAAGGAGAACGTCGCCAACCTGTCGCACTGCATGACGCGGCTGCGCTTCACACTGCGGGACGACTCCGCCGCCAAGGACGAGCAGATCAAGGCCGTTCCGGGGGTGCTGGGGGTCGCCCGTTCCGGCGGGCAGCTCCAGGTCATCATCGGGACCACCGTCGAAGAGGCCTACAACGCAGTCCGGGCCGTCGGCGGATTCGCCGCCGAGCAGCCGGTCGACGAGAACCTGGACGCGGCGAAGCCCAAGCTGACCCCCGCCTACATCGGCAACCGGATCCTCGACTACCTGGCCGGCAGCCTGGTCCCGGTGATCCCGGTGCTGATGGGCGCCTCGATCTTCAAGATGGTGGTCGCGGTCTTCGGCCCGTCCATGCTGGGCTGGATCCCGGAGGGGAGCAATACGCTGACCCTGTTCACCTTCGTCGGCGATGCCGGCTTCTACTTCCTGCCGATCATCGTCGGGTTCACCGCCGCCCGCAAGGTCGGCCTGACCCCGGTCATGGGGCATGTTCATGGGAGCGGTGCTGATCCATCCCACGCTGATGGCCCTCGCCTCCGCCGACCCGCCGGCGAACTTCGCCGTCTTCGGCATTCCGACGGCAGCCGCCAACTACGCCAGCACCGTCCTGCCGATCCTGCTCTCGGTGTGGGCCATGTCGTACGTGGAGAAGTTCTTCAAGAAGTACATCCCGCACGCCCTCCGCACGGTCTTCGCGCCGTTCCTGACCATGCTGGTCATGCTGCCGATCTCGCTGTCGATCCTCGCCCCGCTCGGCGGCTTCGTGGGCAGCGGCATCAGCGGCGCGCTGCTGTCGTTCTCGAATGTCGGCGGCATCGCCGTGATTCTCACCATCGCCGTGATCGGCGCGCTGTGGCAGTTCATCGTGATGACCGGCATGCACCTGGTCTTCATCACGAGCCTGATCGTGGCCATGACGGAGAACGGCTTCGAAGGCGTCGTCGGCCCGGGCGCGATCGCCTCGAGCATGGCCGTGGCGGGTATGGCCCTGGGCATGTGGCTGAAGCTGAAGGACTCCGACGAGAAGGCGCTGGCCGGCGGCTTCACGATCGCGAGCTTCTTCGGCGGTGTCACCGAGCCGGCCGTCTACGGCCTCGGCATCCGCTACCGTCGCCCCTTCATCGGACTGCTGGTCGGCGGCTTCGCCGGCGGCCTGTACATGGGCATCACCGGCGTCAAGATCTACACGATCATCCCGGTGGCGAGCTTCATCACCAATGCGGCGTTCCTGGGCGGTCCGGAGACCAACAGCTTCGTCAACGGGCTGATCGGCTCCTCCATCGCCCTCATCACCGCGGCCGTGGTCACCTACTTCACCGGGGCGCCCAAGAGCGGCTCCAGTGGCTCCATCATCGATATCGAAGCCGCGATGGCGGGCAAGTAGCCTACCGGTGGTGGGCTGCCGGATTGCCGGCGGCCCACCACTGAGGAAAGAGGGTGAGTGCGCGATGATCGGGCCCAGCGACACGGCGGAGGTGCGCCGCAACAACCTGGCCCTGGTGCTGCGCGCCATCGCGGCTCGCGACTCCGTCTCCCGGACCACGCTCCGGGCCACGACCGGCCTGGTCAGCGCCTCGGTGTCGACCCTGGTCGATGACCTCCTCGCCCGGGGGCTCGTCCTCGACGACGGAGCTTCGGCTCCGACCGGCCCCGGACGGCCCCGGCGTCAGGTGCGGCTGAACTCGAAGCGGGTCGTCACCACGACCGTCCATCTCACCCGCCTGGAGATCACCGGAGAGATCCGGGATTTCTCCGGCGAGGTGCTCTGGCAGCAGCGCAGCAAGCCGGCCATCCGCCGCGGCGTCACCGACGACCTCGTCGATGCGATCGCGAGCGTGCTGGACGACGCGCAGCAGGTTGCTGACGCGCTGCCCGGCGCATGGGCGCACCCGCCGGTGGTGGGGCTACCCGGGCCGGTCATCGACCAGCGGGTCTCGGCCGGCATCCCCGTCTTCCGGATCGAGCAGTTCGATCTGGTGGAAGCCCTGGGCCGCCGCCGGCCCGGCCATCCGGAAATTATCGTCGTCAACGTGGGACGCCTGGCGGCCTACGGCGAGTACGCCGCCATGCCGCCGGAGCAACGTCCCCAATCGATGGCCTACTTCGCCACCGGCACCGAATCACTCATGGGCGGGCTCGTGATGGACGGCGCGGTCTACCTCGGCTCCCACTCGATGGCCGGCGAGACCGGACACGTCTCGGTCAGCCTCGACGGGGCCCGTTGCATCTGTGGTCTCAACGGCTGCCTGGAGACCTACCTCGGGCTGCCCTACCTGCTCCCCAACGCGGGGATGGAGGACTACACCGAGCGGGGCAGCATCGACGAGGCCATGGACGCCCTGATCGCGCTCCTGGAGGAACGCGACGACCGGGCGGTCGCGGCGGTCGAGCGCGCCGGAGCGGCGCTGGCCACCGCGATCGGCTCGGTGGGCGGCCTGCTGGACGTCGAACAGGTCATCCTCGGCGGAGCCATCGCCCGCCTGGCCCCATGGCTGACCCCGGCCGTCGACGACTTCCTGGAGGCACGGTCGGCTGTCGTGCCCGGCTGCGTCCCCCGCCTCCAACTGGCCTCCGTCGGCCGCGACGCGCCGCGCATCGGCGCCTGGCGCCTGGCCCGCCAGGAGATACTCGACGATCCCTCGCAGATCCCCCTCATGAACGCGACGGACGACCCTATCCACCCACATCACCAACCCGCGAACAGGAGTTCCCGATGAGCAAACTCATCGTCCAGGCCGACGATCTGGCCATCACCCACGCCGCCACCCTCGGGATGGTCGACGCGATCAGGAACGGGATGGTGCGCGCCACCGGCATCTTCACCAACCGTCCCGATGCCGCCTTCGCCGCCGACCAGGTGGCTGGGATCGAAGGCATCGACGTCGGGATCGACATCAACTTCGTCACGGGCCGCCCGCTGCTGCCGGCCTCCGAGGTGCCCACCCTGGTCACCGCCGAGGGCAGGTTCCGGACCTCGCACGAGATCAAGGCCGAGTTCCCGGTCAAGCAACTCGACGGCCCCTACATGGACTTCGAGGTCGAGCCCTTCGACCACGACCAGACCCTCGCCGAAGCACAGGCCCAGGTCGAGCGCTTCATCACCCTGTTCGGCCGGCCGCCCGCCTACGTGCACCATCACTCCCTGTCGTCCACCATGGTCGACCAGGTGCTGCACGAGGTCGCCGCGGAGCAGGGCGTGATCGTGGTCGACGACCTGCTGCGCACAGGCGAGCTGCCGTGGGTCGGCGGGATGCTCAACCCGCCGCTGGACGCCACCGGCCAGGCCGCCTTGGATCTGGTCGCCTGGTTCGAGTCCAACCTGGAGCCCGTCCTCAACCGGGAGACCAGCATCCTGATCACGCATCCGGGCTATGTCGACGCCGAACTGCTCGGGATCAGCAGCTTCAACCTCATTCGTCTCCGCGACCACGAACTCGTCACCTCACCCCGGGTGATGAAGTTGCTGGCCGACCATGGCGTCGAGGTGGTCTCCTACACCGGCGCCGGGATCGACCTGACGGCAGGCGCCTGATCGCGCTACCGCGGGCGCAGCGCCCGCGGTAGGAAGCGGGCTCCCACTCCCCCTGCGGCATCGTCCGGGTTGGAGACGCGGCACCGCGTCAGCGACAGGCAGCCGCAGCCGATGCAGGAATCCAGCCCGTCCCGCAGCCGCTCCAGGGCGCCGATCTGCTCGTCCAGCCGGGCTCGCCAGTGCTTGGAGAGCCGTTGCCAGTCGGCCCGGTTCGGCGTGCGTCCGTCGGGCAGGGTGGCGAGTTCGGCGGCGATCTCCTCCAGGCTGAGCCCGACATTGGACGCGGCGCGGATGAACGCCAACCGGCGCAGTACGCTGCGCGGATACTGGCGCCGGCCGGACGGGTTGCGGGAGGCGGCGATCAGCCCGCGGTCTTCGTAGAACCGCAGCGCGGAGGCGGCGAAGCCGCTGCGCCGGCTCACCTCGGTCACGCTCAGGACGTCATGGGTGTCCATCGTCCTCCTTCGTTGGGGCTCGCTCTCCCCCGGCCGCCATCTCTTCCCGCAGTCCGCGAGTTGACCTCAAGTTAACTTGAACTTGAATCATGGCAGGCATGACTGGAAACGACAAGACCACCATCCCGACCGCGCTGGTGACCGGAGGCAGTGCCGGCCTCGGTCTCGAATTCGCCCGCGGGCTGCTCGGCCGGGGCTGGCGAGTGATCGTGGACGCCCGGGACGCCGGACGCCTGGCGCAGGCCGCGGAGCAACTCCTGGACGAACGTCCACCCGCGGCAGGCCGGCTGATCGCGGTGGCCGGTGACGTCACCGACCCCGTCCACCGAGCCGAACTGGCCCGCCGGGTGGACGCGTGCGGCCGTCTCGATCTACTGGTCCACAACGCCAGCACCCTCGGCCCCACCCCACTGCGTCCGCTCGCCTGGCTCGACCCGTCCGACCTCGACGCCTTGTGGGCCACCAACGTGGTGGCCGCCAACGCCCTCACCACACTGCTGGCACCCCGGTTGAAGGCGGACGGCGGCATCCTGGTCTCGATCTCCTCCGATGCCGCGGTCGAGCACTACGAGACCTGGGGCGGCTACGGCGCCACCAAGGCCGCGCTCGATCATCTGACCCTCACCTGGGCGGCGGAGACCGGTATCACCGGCTATGTCGTGGACCCGGGCGACATGCGGACGGCCATGCATCAAAGCGCCTTCCCCGGCGAGGACATCAGCGACCGGCCGTTGCCGGCGACCGTCGTCCCACAGCTGCTCGCGCTGCTGGACCAGCGTCCGGCGTCGGGACGTTACCGGGCTGCCGACTTCGCGCCGGTCACCGCCGCTTCGATCGGGGTTTCGTCATGACGGTCACCTCCCAGGCCGCGCCGATGACCCGCTTCCCGGAGCCGTCCGAGACCACCGCTCCCGCCCCGGCCGAGTACCGCGGGATCGCCCGCGATCAGGTCCGGCTACTGGTCGGCACCGGGGACGGCATCAGCCACACCCGCTTCCGGCGCATCGGCGAGCACCTGCGGCCCGGAGACCTGGTCGTGGTCAACACCTCGGCAACCCTGGCCGGCGAGGTCGACGGGCACTCCTCGCGGCAGGGGCCCGTGGTCGTCCACGTGGCAACCCCACTGCCGGACGGGACCTGGGTGCTCGAACTGCGCACGAGCCCGGCCGGCGCCCGTCCGGTGCTGACCGCCCAGCCAGGCGACCAACTCGTCGCCGCCGGGATCACCTTCACGCTTCTCCGGGCCTATCCCGACGAGGGTTCGTCGCCCACGGGCGAAGGCAACCGGCTCTGGCGGGGCCGTCCCGAGCTGCCAGGCTCGGACAGCCCCCTCCCCCGCCAGCAGGTGCGCGCCGCGCTGGATCGGTTCGGCCGCGCGATCAGCTACGGGTACTTGAGCCGGCACTATCCGCTGTCGGCGTACCAGTCGGTCTTCGCCCGCGATCCCGGCAGCGCCGAGATGGCCTCAGCCGCCCGTCCGTTCACCGCCGAACTGGTGGCGGAACTGGCGACAGCCGGGGTGCTCTTCGCACCGGTGACCCTGCACACCGGCCTCTCCAGCCAGGAGGCCGGTGAGGCCCCGCAGCCGGAGCGGTTCGAGGTCCCCGCAGCCACCGCCGACCTGGTCAACCACGTCCGCCGGCAGCGTGGGCGGGTCATCGCCGTCGGCACCACGGTGACTCGCGCCCTGGAATCCGCAGTAGGTCCCGACGGCCTGGCCCACCCCGCCGAGGGCTGGACCCAGCGTGTGGTGAGCGTCGGCGATCCGCCGCAGGTCGTGGACGGCCTGATCACCGGCTGGCACAATCCGGAAGCCTCCCACCTGCTTCTGGTGGAAGCCGTGGCAGGCCCGGAACTGACCCAGCGCGCCTACGACGCCGCGGTCGCCGAGGGCTACCTCTGGCACGAGTTCGGCGACTCCGCGCTGCTGCTGCCGGACTCCCCGCGGTAGACGTCCTCTACCGCGACGGCGCCGGCGTCCATCTGACGTCGCGACTATTCGGCCTCCTGAACGAGAAGCCGAAGAGACGCGACGTCAGATCGTCGAACTGCCGATGAGGACGCGAAAGCGCCGCCCCGGAGGGCGGCGCTTCGCTGTGATTCAGGCGATCAGACTTCGGCCGGAGCCTCTTCCTTCTCCTCCACGACCGGGATCAGCGAGAGCTTGCCCTTCTCGTCGATCTCGGAGATCTCCACGGTCAGCTTCTGGCCGACGCTCACCACGTCCTCCACGTTCTCGACGCGGCCGCCGCCGGCGAGGGCGCGGAGCTTCGAGATGTGCAGCAGGCCGTCCTTGCCGGGCAGCAGCGAGACGAAGGCGCCGAACGGCATGATCTTCACGATCGTGCCCAGGTAGCGCTCGCCCTTCTCCGGCATGGTCGGGTTGGCGATGGCGTTGATCAGCGACCGGGCGGCCTCGGCGGATTCGCCGTTGTCGGCACCGATGTAGATGGTGCCATCGTCCTCGATCGAGATGTTGGCGCCGGTGTCGTCCTGGATCTGGTTGATCATCTTGCCCTTCGGGCCGATGACCTCGCCGATCTTGTCGACCGGGATCTTCACGGTGATGATCCGCGGCGCGTAGGGGCTCATCTCGTCCGGGCCGTCGATGGCCTCGGCCATCACGTCCAGCAGGATGTGCCGGGCGTCGCGCGCCTGCAGCAGGGCGCCGGCCAGCACGTCGGCCGGGATGCCGCTGAGCTTGGTGTCCAGCTGCAGCGCGGTGACGAAGTCACGGGTGCCGGCGACCTTGAAGTCCATGTCGCCCAGCGCGTCCTCGGCGCCCAGGATGTCGGTCAGCGCGACGTACTGGGTCACCCCGTCGATCTCCTCGCTCATCAGGCCCATCGCGATGCCCGCGACCGGCGCCTTCAGCGGCACGCCGGCGTTCAGCAGCGCCAGCGTGGAGGCGCAGACCGAGCCCATCGAGGTCGAGCCGTTGGAGCCCAGCGCCTCCGACACCTGCCGGATCGCGTAGGGGAACTCCTCGCGCTTGGGCAGCACCGGGACGAGCGCCCGCTCGGCGAGCGCGCCGTGGCCGATCTCGCGCCGCTTGGGCGAACCCACCCGACCGGTCTCGCCGGTGGAGTACGGCGGGAAGTTGTAGTTGTGCATGTAGCGCTTGGTGGTCTCCGGCGCCAGGGTGTCGAGCTTCTGCTCCATGTCCAGCATGTTCAGCGTGGAGATGCCCAGGATCTGGGTCTCGCCGCGCTGGAAGAGCGCCGAACCGTGCACCCGCGGCACCACGTCGACCTCGGCCGACAGGGTCCGGATGTCGGCGACGCCACGGCCGTCGATGCGGATCTTCTCGGTGAGCGTCTTGTGCCGCACCACCTTCTTGGTGAGCGAGCGGTAGGCGCCGGTGATCTCCTTGGACTGCTCCGGCAGCCGGTCGGCCAGTTCGGCCTGGACGGCGGCCAGCAGCTCCTCGGTGGAGGTCTCCCGCTCGGCCTTGCCGGAGATGCTCATGACGGCCTTCAGCCGGTCGGTGGCAGCCTCGGCGACCGCGGCGTAGACGTCCTCGGTGTAGTCGAGGAAGAGCGGCAGCTGGGTGACCGGCTTCTCGAACTGCGCGGCCAGCTCGGCCTGCGCGTCGCAGAGCGCCTTGATGAACGGCTTGGCGGCCTCCAGGCCACCGGCGACGACCTCTTCGGTCGGCGCGGTGCGGCCGGAGCGGACCAGATCCCAGGTGGCTTCAGTCGACTCGGCCTCGACCATCATGATCGCGACGTCGCCGTCGGGCAGGACGCGGCCGGCCACGACCATGTCGAAGGTGGCGCCCTCGACCTGCTCGACGGTCGGGAAGCCCACCCACTGGTCACCGATCAGGGCGACCCGGATGCCGCCGACCGGGCCGCTGAACGGCAGGCCGGCCAGCGTGGTGGAGGCGGACGAGGCGTTGATCGCCAGCACGTCGTAGAGCACGTTCGGGTTCAGCGCCATGACGGTGACGACGACCTGCACCTCGTTGCGCAGCCCCTTGACGAAACAGGGACGCAGCGGACGGTCGCACAGCCGGGCGGTCAGGATGGCGCCCTCGGAGGGACGGCCTTCGCGACGGAAGAAGGAGCCGGGGATGCGGCCGGCGGCGTACATCCGCTCTTCCACGTCCACGGTGAGCGGGAAGAAGTCGATCGCGTCGCGCGGGTTCTTCGCGGCGGTGGTGGCCGACAGCAGCATGGTGTCGCCGTCGAGGTAGACGGCGGCCGAGCCGGAGGCCTGGCGAGCGAGCAGGCCGGATTCGAACCGGACCACATGCTTGCCGTAGGAGCCGTTGTCGATCACGGCTTCGGTGAAACGAAGGTCAGGGCCTTCCATGGGTTTCCTTTCGGTGGTGCCACCTGCCAGTACCCGTCCCGGTCTTCGATCGAGGCCCGCGGGACCAGCCCAGGGAGGCTGCCCCGAAGGCCACTACCGAGGACCGAAGCCCAAGTTGGCGATCCCACCGATTGCCGGTGGAGTGGCGTTGGTTGAGTTGTGGGTTGGGACGGACGCACCGACCCAGGTATGGCGATAGGGAGTGGCCTGTGAAGGCCACTCCCTACCTGTGGATTACTGGTGTCACCGACGCAGGCCGAGGCGCGCGATCAGCGAACGGTAGTGCTCGACGTCCTGCTTCATGACGTAGTTGAGCAGACGGCGCCGCTGGCCCACCAGCAGCATCAGGCCGCGACGGCTGTGATGGTCGCCCTTGTGCACCTTGAGGTGCTCGGTCAGGTGGGCGATCCGCTTGGTGAGCAGCGCGATCTGGACGTCCGGCGACCCGGTGTCACCAGGCTTGGTGGCGTACTCTTCGATGATCTTCTGCTTGGTATCGGCATCCATGAAGGCTGCTCCTCTCGGTTTCCCGTTGCGCGGCGCTCCTGTTGCCAGGTGGCACGACTCGATGATTCGAGGATCGTCAGGAGCTCTTGGGCATCCGCGGCCGACGTGACGGCGTAGCCACTCTACCGGCTCGGCAGCACCTGAGCGAATCACGCACCCCGGACGATGCGGGCTACTAGGCTGCCGAACATCCGGCCAGGTGGAAGGACAGGCACCCAGAATGCGCATCGGGATCCCCCGGGAGCAGGGCGGCGAGACGAGAGTCGCCGCGACGCCGAAGACGGTGGCCCAGCTGATCCAGCTCGGCTACGAGGTGGCCGTGGAGGCCGGGGCCGGTGCGAGATCCGCCTACCCGGACGCCGGCTACGCCGCGGCCGGCGCGACGATCGTCGACCGGGCGACCGCCTGGGCCGGCCCCATCGTGGCGAAGATCAACGCCCCCACCGACGACGAGATCGCCCTGCTGCCCGACCGCGCCACCCTGATCGCGCTGCTCGCCCCGGCCCGCAGCCCGGAACTGGTCGAGAAGCTCCGGGCCCGCAACCTCACCGCCCTGGCGATGGACGCCGTCCCGCGCATCTCCCGCGCCCAGGCCCTGGACGTGCTGTCGTCCATGGCCAATATCGCCGGCTACCGGGCGGTGATCGAGGCGGCCGCCCAGTTCGGCTCCTTCTTCACCGGCCAGGTCACCGCCGCCGGCAAGGTGCCGCCGGCCAAGGTGCTGGTGGCCGGGGCGGGGGTGGCCGGCCTGGCGGCCATCGGCACCGCGAAGTCGCTGGGTGCGATCGTCCGGGCCACCGACGCACGGCCCGAGGTGGCCGAACAGGTGCACTCGATGGGCGGGGAGTTCCTGGCGGTCCAGGTGGCGCAGCAGGTCTCCGCCGACGGCTATGCCCACGAGACCGGCGAAGAGTTCGACCGGGCTGCTGCCGCGCTCTACGCCCAGCAGGCCGCCGAGGTAGACATCATCATCACCACCGCGCTGATCCCGGGCCGCCCGGCGCCCCGGCTGATCACGCAGGAGATGGTGGCCTCGATGAAGCCCGGCTCGGTCATCGTCGACATGGCGGCGGCGAACGGCGGCAACGTCGCCGGGTCGAAGCCCGACGAGCTGATCGTCACCGACAACGGGGTGACGATCATCGGCTACACCGACCTGGCCGGGCGGCTGCCCACCCAGGCCTCGCAGCTGTACAGCACCAATGTGGTGAACCTGTTCAAGCTGCTCACCCCGGAACGGGACGGCGAACCGGTTCTCGACCTCGACGATGTTGTGCTGCGCGGCATGACCGTGGCAGCCGGCGGCGAACTGCTCTGGCCGCCGCCGCCCGTCCAGGTCTCGGCCGCCGCCCCCGTCCCGGCGACCGCGCCCGCGGAGGATCCGGCCGCCAAGGCCGCCCGCGAGGCCGCGGCGGCGAAGGCCCGCGGCCGGCGGCGGCTGGTGCTCTCGGCGCTCGCCGCCGTCCTGGTGATCGGGGCGGTCACCCTCTCCCCGGCCAGCTTCGCCGGCGCGTTCACGGTCTTCGCGCTGGCCGTGGTGGTCGGCTTCTACGTGGTCAACGGGGTCTCGCACTCGCTGCACACCCCGCTGATGGCGCAGACCAACGCCATCTCGGGCATCATCCTGGTCGGCGCCCTGCTGCAGCTCGGCTCGACGAACCTGGCGGTGCTGATCATGTCCTTCGTGGCGGCCACCATCGCCGCGATCAACATCTTCGGCGGCTTCCTGGTCTCCTACCGGATGCTCAGCATGTTCCGGAAGGACGCCTGACCATGCTGATGGGATTCATCCAGGGCCTGTACATCGTCGCCGGCGTGCTCTTCATCCTGTCGCTGGCCGGGTTGTCGAACCAGACCACCGCCCGCAGCGGGAACGTCGCAGGCATGGTCGGCATGGGGCTGGCGCTGATCGCCACCATCGTCCATTCGGTGAACCTGTCGGCCACCGGGCCGGATCGGCTCCCGCCACTGATCACCCTGCTGCTGATCCTCGCCGTCCTGGCCATCGGGGCGGTGATCGGGACACCGATCGCCCGCAAGGTGCAGATGACCCAGATGCCGGAACTCATCGCCGCCTTCCACTCCTTCGTGGGCCTGGCCGCGGTGCTGGTGGGGTTCAACTCCTTCGCCGCCGAGGGTCACGGTGGCGCGGTGCACCTGGTCGAGGTGGCGCTCGGCGTCCTGATCGGGGCGTACACCTTCACCGGCTCGGTGATCGCCTACCTGAAGCTGTCGGCGAAGATGCAATCCCATCCGCTGATGCTGCCGGGGCACCACCTGCTCAACATCGGCGCCTTCGCGGTCTTCTGCACGCTCATGGTCTGGTTCGTGCTGTCCGGCGAGCAGAACCCGGTGCTGGGCTGGACGCTGCTCATCGCCATCGCGGTGATCGGCTTCGCCCTCGGCTGGCACATGGTGGCCGCCATCGGCGGCGGGGACATGCCGGTCGTGGTGTCGATGCTGAATTCCTATTCCGGCTGGGCGGCGGCCGCCGCCGGGTTCATGCTCGACAACAACCTGCTGATCATCACCGGCTCACTGGTCGGCTCGTCGGGCGCCATCCTGTCGTACATCATGTGCCGGGCGATGAACCGTTCCTTCATCTCGGTGATCCTGGGCGGCTTCGGCGGCGAGGACGATCCGGCGACGGCCGAGGAGGTCCACGGCGAGCACCACGAGATCGATGCCGCCGGCGCCGCCGAACTTCTGCGGAACGCGAAGTCGGTCATCATCACCCCCGGCTACGGCATGGCGGTGGCCAAGGCGCAGTACCCGGTGGCCGATCTCACCGCGAAGCTGCGCGCCCAGGGCGTCGACGTCCGGTTCGGCGTCCATCCGGTGGCGGGACGGCTGCCCGGGCACATGAACGTCCTGCTGGCCGAGGCGCACGTGCCCTACGACATCGTGCTGGAGCTGGACGAGATCAACGCCGACTTCCCCGGCACCGACGTGGTGCTGGTGATCGGCGCCAACGACACCGTCAACCCGGCCGCGCTGGACGACCCCCACTCCCCCATCGCCGGCATGCCGGTGCTGGAGGTGTGGAAGGCCGACAGCGTGATCGTCTTCAAGCGCTCGATGGCCACCGGCTACGCCGGCGTGCAGAACCCGCTCTTCTTCAAGGAGAACACCCGGATGCTCTTCGGCGACGCCAAGCAGCGGGTGGACGACATCCTGAAGGCACTGAACTGACGTGGCAGCCAGGTCAGCTGGGCATCTCCACCCAGTCCTTCGGCGCCTTGATGCTGACCGGCTGGTTGATGTCGGACATGGTGGCGTTCATCTTCACCGGGGTCTCACCCGGCATGTCCACCGCGAACTTGCGGGTGAAGCCGTCGGCGTCCACCCACACCTCGTAGTCGATGCTGGTGACTTCGCCGATGTCACTGCCGCCACCCAGCTCGGAGAGCGCCTCCGGGCTGAGCTTCAGCCGGTAGTGGGTGACGGCGACTCCGTCGACGGTGTCCTCGCCGACCTTCTCGACGCTCTGGATGTACTTGCCGTAATCCTCGGCCCACTGGCCCAGGTTCGGCGCCCCGCCACCGGCCATCTGGGCGGCGGTATCCGGATCCGTCCGCATCCACTGGTCGCCGAGCAGGTCCATCTTGAGGTAGGCCTCACCGTCGAGCATGATGATCTCGATCGCCATCCCGCTGACATCCATCTTGAGGTGGGAAGCGGGCTTCTTCGGGTCGGAGATGTCGTAGCTGCCGGAGATCTTCATCTCCATCGGCGCGCCCTCGATCTCCGTGGCGATGTCCATCACGGAGGTGAAGGTCTTCACCTGAGCGCCCTTGACGCGCTGGATGAACTCGTCCACCGACACCTCGCCGGCCGGAGCGGCGGGAGTCGTGCTGGTCTCGGCGGGGGTCGAAGCCGGCCCGCTGGCCGGCGGGGCTGCCGTGGTCGGCGAGGCGGGGGCACCGCAGCCGGCGAGCAAGGTGAGAGCGGCCGCGGCGGAAGCGGCGATGACGGTGGGGCGCACTGAGGGTTCCTCCTGTGTGGTTCGTGGTGCCGAGCCTACCGGGTGCCGGAGCAACCCCCGAACCCGGGGGTACCGACCGCGACCGATGGGCAAGACATGTTGCGCTGCCTGGGCACAGCGGCGAGACTGAGAAGTCCTTTCCCCGACCATCGGAGAGCGTATGCCTGTCGACCCGATCACCATCCGGCTCGCGACTGCTGACGATCTGGCGGTGCTGCATTCCCGGGAAGCACATCCCGACGCACACCTCGCGCTTCGGCATCTCGAGCGCCAGGAGGCGGGCGACTACTTCTTCGCACTCGCCGAGCAGGGCGGCGACCCGCTCGGGTTCTGCGTGCTGGACGCCGATCCGGAGAACGACCTGTGCCCGGAGATCAAGAGCCTGTGGGTCTACCCGGAATCCCGGCGCCTGGGTGCCGGACGGGCGCTCACCAGCTATCTGGAGAACCTCGCCCGCGAGCGCGGCTACGTCGAGGTCTTCCTGCGCGTCGACCCGGAGAACGCCGCAGCCATCCCGATGTACATCGGCCTGGAGTACACCCCCACCGGTGACCATCGCCTCACCAGCTACGAAGCGGCCGGCGCCGATGGCGTCCTGGAGATCGTCGAGCGGCTGGAAGCCGTCTACCGCAAGTCACTGCTGACCCGCTGAGGCGGCAGCCGGTACGGAGAAAAGTCAACGAGGCTGACGGACGCCGAGCGCGGTCAACCGCAGCCGATGGCCGGCGTGGGCCAGCTCCAGGGTCACCCGGCCGTGCGCGGCGTCGAGACCGAGCAGCGCGACCGTCCCCTGCACCAGCCACACCGCGAGCTTTCCGAGATCGCCAGGGTGCTCGGCCCGGACGACCACGACGGTGCCGTCCGCGAAACGCAGTTCGGCCACTCCCGGCGCCAGCGCCGTGCCGGAGACGCCGCGCACCGGCACCTGGCGTTGGAGCAGCCGCGTGGTGGTCGCCACGATGATCTCGGGCGCGGAGACCGCGAACTCGCCGGCGACCTGCGCCGCGACGGTCTCCAGATCGGCCAGATCCTGCGGGCTGAACAGCAGCCGGGGGTCTTCCCGGTGCCGCAACCAGCCCCAGAACTCCTCCCACATGTCTCCAGTATGAGCCGCCCGGTTCGCGCTCGCGAGGGGCTCAGCCCAGACCGAGGAGGTGACGGGTCCGCGCCACGTCGTCACGCATCTGGACGATCAGGTCGTCGATGCTGGTGAACCGCACCTGGCCGCGGATGCGGTCGACGAAGTCGACCGTCACCGGGGCGTCGTAAAGCTCCAGGTCGTCGCGATCCAGCACGTAGGACTCGACCCGCCGCTCGTGGCCGTCGAAGGTGGGGTTGGTGCCGACCGAGATCGCGGCGGGCCACCGCTCGGGCCGCTCCCCGACGGTCAGCTGTTCGCCGTGCGCGCCGCAGTGGTCGCGACGGGTGAGCCAGCCGGCGTAGACCCCGTCCGCCGGGCAGGCCAGGTCGGCGGGAACGGGCAGGTTGGCGGTCGGGAAACCCAGCTCGCGGCCGCGCTGGTCACCACGGGTGACCACCCCGCGGAAGGCGAACGGACGTCCCAGATGCTCGGCGGCGTGGGCGACATCCCCGTCGGTCAGCGCCTGCCGGATCAGGCTGGAGCAGATCTCCTCGTCGCCGTAGCGCACCAGGGTGATGCCTTCCACCTCGAACCGTCCGGCGGCCAGTTCGCGCAGCGTGTCGACCGTTCCGGCGGCGCGGTGCCCGAACCGGAAGTTGGCGCCGACCACGACCCGGGCCGGGTTGAGCGGAACGATGACGTCCTCGACGAACCGCTGCGGGGACCAGCCGGCGACCTCGGGGGTGAAGTCGATCACCTCGACCCGATCCGCGCCGGCGGCGGTGAGCAGTTCGATGCGTTCGGCCAGCCCGGTGAGCAGCATCGGGCCGACCTCGGGCCGCAGCACCGAGACCGGGTGCGGCCAGAAGGTCACGACGATCAACGGCCGACCGGGCTCGCGGCTCCTCGCCTCGTCGAGCACGGCGAGATGGCCGGGATGAACGCCGTCGAAGTTGCCGATGACGACTACCGAGCGCTCCACATGCCGACCTTCCGTTGACTGCCGATGAACGATAGCAAGCCGGGTCAGCCCGCCACGAACACGGCCACCGGCAGGGCCCGCGCTCCGTCGGGACGGTAGAGGGCCAGCAGTTCGTCGCCGGCCAGCAGCGCGGTCGGATCGGCCGGCACCGGGCGGCCGAGCGCCTGCCCATGACGGACGCCCGCAGCCTCCGCCTCGTCCAACTCGAGGAAGGCGAAGCAGCGCCGGGCCACCTGGGCCGGGCTGAGCAACGGGACCTTCACTCCTGGGCCGGCCTCCAGCCCGTTCGGCGAAAGGTAGGGCTCGGCGAAGCTGAACGGACCCACCCGGGTGCGGCGCAACCGGGTGAGATGCCCGCCGGTGCCGAGATCCCGGCCCAGGTCGCGGGCCAGCGCCCTGATGTAGGTGCCGGAGGAGCAGTCGACCTCCACCTCGACATCGAGCACCTCGGCGGCGTATCCCTCCCCGCCCTGCTGCCAGCCGAAGACGGCCGGCCGCTGGGCCTTGATCAACTCGAAGCGGGAGACGGTGACCTCGCGCCCGGCGAGCTGCACCTCCTCACCGGCCCGCACCCGGGCGTAGGAACGCACCCCGTTCACCTTGATCGCCGACACCGCCGACGGCACCTGGGTGATCCTGCCACGGTAGGCGGCCATCGCAGCCTCGACCTGTTCGACGCTCACCCCCGCGGCGCCACGCGACTCGACGAGGTCGCCCTCGGCGTCGTCGGTGACGGTCGCCTGCCCGAGCCGGATGGTGGCGCGGTAGCTCTTGTCGGTCAGCGCGAGGTGGCCCAGCAGCCGGGTGGCCCGTCCGGCACCGATCAGCAGGACGCCGGTCGCCATCGGGTCGAGGGTGCCGGCGTGCCCCACCTTGCGGGTGCCGAGGATGCGACGAAGCCGGCCGACGACCTGGTGAGAGGTCAAGCCGGCCGGCTTGTCGACGACGATCAGGCCGTCAGTCAACTCCGTCCTCGTCCGTCTTCTTGTACGGGTCGGGGTCGCCCGCGTAGCTGGCGCCGACCGCCTGGGCGGCCAGCTCGGCGTCGCGGGAACGCGCCTTGGCGAGCGCCTCCTCGATCACCGAGGCCTCCTCCTCCACGGCGTCCAGCACGAAGGCCAGCGTCGGGGTGAACTTCAGCCCCAGCTGCTTGCCGACCGTCGAGCGCAGCAGGCCGGTCGCCGAGGCGAGCGCCACGGCGGATTCGACCCGTGCCTCGGCGTCGCCCAGCACGGTGTAGAAGACGGTCGCCTCCCGGCCGTCGCCGGTGAGCCTCACGTCGGTCACCGTCACGAAGCCGAGCCGCGGATCCTTGATCCGGCGTTCCAGCATTCCGGCGACGATCACCTTGATCTGCTCGGCCGTCTTGGCCCGATGCGGGTTTGTCATCGAACTCCTCCTCAGTTGCGGGGCTTTTCCACCATCTCGAAGGTCTCGATGATGTCGCCGACCCGGATGTCGGAGTAGTTGGCCATCGTCATGCCGCACTCGTAGCCCTCGCGGACGTCGGTGACGTCGTCCTTCTCCCGCCGCAGCGAGGCGATGGACGAGGTGTGCACCACGATGCCGTCCCGCAGCAGCCGGGCCGACGCATTGCGCCGGATCGAGCCGTCGATGACCATACAGCCGGCGATCGTGCCGATCTTGGAAGACTTGAAGATCTCCCGGATCTCGGCCTGGCCGCGCACCTTCTCCTCGAAGATCGGCTTCAGCATGCCCTTCAGCGCCGCCTCGACGTCGTCGATCGCCGCGTAGATCACCGTGTAGTAACGGATGTCCACGCCGGCCGCGTCGGCCATCTGGGTGGCCTTGCCCTGCGGACGGACGTTGAAGCCGATGATCACCGCGTCGGAGGCCGCCGCCAGCGAGACGTTGGTCTCGGTGATGGCGCCGACACCGCGGTCGATGACCCGCAGGTCGACCTCGTCGCCGACGTCGATCTGCGACAACGAATCCTCCAGCGCCTCGACGGCACCGGCGGAATCGCCCTTGAGGATGAGCCGCAGCTCCTGGGTCTCGCCCTCCTGCATCTCCTTGAAGAGATCCTCCAGGGTGCGACGCTTGGTCGTCTTGGCGAACATGGCGGCCCGCTGGCGGGCTTCCCGCTGCTCGGCGATCTGGCGAGCCATCCGGTCGTCCTCGACGACCAGGAAGTTGTCGCCCGCGCCGGGCACCGAGGTCAGGCCGAGCACCTGCACCGGCATCGAGGGCGGAGCCTCGTCGACGGTGTCGCCATGGTCGTTGATCAGCGCCCGGACCCGGCCGTGCGCCGAGCCGGCCACGATCGAGTCACCGGTGCGCAGCGTGCCGCGGTGCACCAGAACGGTCGCCACCGGGCCGCGGCCGCGGTCCAGGTGGCCTTCGATCGCGATGCCCTGAGCATCCATGTCGGGATTGGCACGCAGATCCAGAGCCGCGTCGGCGGTCAGCACGATCGCCTCCAGCAGCTCGTCCAGGCCCTGCCGGCTGATCGCCGAGACGTCGACGAACATGGTGTCGCCGCCGTACTCCTCGGGGATCAGGCCGTACTCGGTGAGCTGGCCGCGCACCTTGACCGGATCGGCGGTCTCCTTGTCGATCTTGTTCACCGCCACCACGATCGGCACGTCGGCCGCCTTGGCGTGGTTCAGCGCCTCGATCGTCTGCGGCATCACACCGTCATCGGCCGCCACCACCAGCACGGCGATGTCGGTCGACTTCGCGCCACGGGCACGCATGGCGGTGAACGCCTCGTGGCCCGGGGTGTCGATGAAGGTGATCTTGCGCTCGTTGCCGTCCACCTCGGTGGTGACCTGGTAGGCGCCGATCGCCTGGGTGATGCCACCGGCCTCGCCGGCCACCACGTTGGCGTGGCGCAGCGCGTCCAGCAGCTTGGTCTTGCCATGGTCGACGTGACCCATGACGGTGACGACCGGCGGACGGGCCGCCAGATCCTCCTCGCCGCCGGCATCCTCACCGAACTCGATGTCGAACCGCTCCAGCAGCTCGCGATCCTCGTCCTCGGGGGAGACGACCTCGATGTTGTAGTTCAGCTCGGCACCCAGCACCTGCAGGGTGTCGTCGGCCACCGACTGGGTGGCGTTCACCATCTCGCCGAGATGGAAGAGCACCTGCACCAGGGACGCCGGCTCGACGCCGATCTTCTCGGCGAGGTCGGTCAGGGAAGCACCGCGGCGGAGCCGGACGGTCGCGCCGTCGCCCTGCCGGATGCGCACGCCGCCGATCGACGGCGCCTCCATCTGGTCGAATTCCTGCCTGCGCTGCTTCTTCGACTTGCGTCCCCGGCGAGCCGGACCACCCGGACGCCCGAAGGCCCCCTGGGTGCCCGAGCCACCGCGGCCGCCACGGCCACCGCGGCCACCGCCGCCGCCACCACCGGGCGGACCGCCGGCGCCGGGGGCTCCCCCGACACCGCCACGACCCGGGGCGCCACCGGGACGACCCCGGCCGGGCGCACCACCGGGAGCACCCGGACGGGCGCCGGCGCGCGGGCCGGCGCCGAGGCCGGAGTTCATCCGCTGCGGCATCATCGCGGGGTTCGGCCGCGGCATGCCGGGCAGGCCGCCGGTGCCACCGGGACGGGGCATCCGGTTGTCGCCACCCGGACGAGGACCGGCACCCCGATCGCCAGGACGGGCCTGGCCGGGGGCCGCTCCCTCCGGACGCGGGCGACGCACGCCCATGCCCTGGCTGGAGGCGAACGGGTTGTTGCCGGGACGCGGGGCACCCGGACGGCGCGCGCCGGGAGCCGGAGCCGCCGGACGAGGGCCGGGACGGGGCCCGGGCGCGGGCGCGCCCGGCGTGGCCGGACGCG